>JAPOVI010000027.1 GCA_026708265.1 Acidobacteriota bacterium | reverse complement strand
TCGTAGCGGTCGCCGTCGTCGCGGATCTCGAAGAGCTGTGAGAAATCCGGGCTATGGGTGCTCTCCAATGGGCTGCTCGGAACAGAGTTTTGAAGACGTAAGACGAAACAGGAAACAGGACGTGCCGGGTACGCCCACGATCCCACTCGCGCGGAACCCTCGCTCACGGCCGGGGGCCGTTGTTCACCGGGAGACGGGGAGCGTACGGGCCGAGCGGGTCACGCCAGACCAGACAGAACCCCCCGTTGTTGCGATGCCGGCCCCCAAGCCAGCACGAACGCCAGCAACGCGAGTCCGGCCGCCGGCAACGCCGGTACCGGTTCCACGTCGTCGACCGTGATCGTCGCGACAGCATGTGCAGTCGCCCCGCCGTTGTCCCACACCCGCACGTAAATACTTGTCGGACCGCTCCGGCGCCGTCCATACCGTCTCCGCACCCGAGGTCGTGCTGAACTCTTCCGTGGTCGTGCTGTAGTACGACCTGCTGACGGGCCGCGCGCCCCACCTGTAGCTTGCGATGGTCCCGTCCGAGTCAGTCGCCGTCGCCGTGAGCGCAACCGTCCCGCCCGGCGCAATCGTCGTGCTCCCCGCCGTGATCCTGACCGTCGGCGCCGCGGTCTTCGGTTGCGGCTCCGGGTCAGGATCAGGCGCGCGCGGGATCGTCAGGCTCACCGACACTTGCTGCCCGTCGGTCCAGCCCGGGGCAGATACGTTCCATTGGATAAGCTCGTCGAAGCTGTTGGGGGTGCCGCTGGCAAGCAGAAGCACGTTACTACCCACGTTCAGAGATGCCGCACTCCTGGGCCTGGTGAGCCACGAGCTGCGAGCGCCGCTGCTCGCCATCAAGGGCTCGGAGGTGGGCCGCCGTGGTCGAGCGGGCGCGCAGCACGTTCCTCGGCGGCGGCGCCCGGGACGCCGTCCTCGTCGACCTCCCGGCGGAGCTGCCGCCCGTGAGGGCCGACCGCTATTGCTGCAGAAGAGCCCGCATATTCGGCAGATTCGGGACTGATACGGACCAGTGACAGCGTCACGGCAGCGCAAACGCGAAGACGGCGTTCCCCGCCGCGATGGCGACGTGCTGGCGGCCGTCGACGGCGTAGCCCATCGGTCCCGCGTGGACCCGGCCGCCGAGGTTCCTGTTCCAGAGCTCCTCGCCGGTGAGGGCGTCGAGGGCGAAGAAGTAACCGTCGGCCGTACCGCCGAAGACCAGGTCGCCGGCCGTCGACATCAATCCTGACGTCGTGCGCGGGTCCACCTGGAACTCCCAGCGCAGGTCGCCGGTCTGGGGGGAGAGCGCCCGCACGGCGCGGACATAGTTGTCGAGCGGCTGCGGCGACTCGCCGCCGCCGGCCCGGTAGCTCTCGCCCTCCCGATACTCGACCGGACGGATGAAGTAACGCGTCTCGGCGTCGTAGGCCATCACGTAGATGAGGCCGGTGCGGGGGCTGTAGGTGGGCGACCACCAGTTGGAGCCGCCGGTGATGGCGGGGGAGACGACGGTTCCCTCCGGGGTCGGCTCCTTGCCGGGGAGCAGGATGGGACGGCCGGTCTCGTCGAGCCCCTCGGCCCAGGTCTGCCGCGCGTAGGGCTTGCCGAGCAGGAACTCGCCGGTCTCGCGGTCGAGCACGTAGAAGAACGCGTTGCGGTTGGGGAAGAGCATGAGCTTGCGCTGCTCGCCCCCGAACACCGTGTCGGCCAGCACCGGGATCTGCGTCGAGTCCCAGTCGTGGATGTCGTGCGGCGTGAACTGGAAGTACCAGCGGAGCTCGCCCGTGTCGGCGTCGAGGGCCACGACGGAGTCGGAGTAGAGGTTGTCGCCCTCGCGCACGGTGCCGTCGTAGTCCGGTCCGGGATTGCCGGTGCCCCAGTAGAGGAGGTTCAGCTCGGGGTCGTAGGAGCCGGTCATCCAGGTCGCGGCGCCGCCGGTGCGCCAGGAATCGCCCGACCAGGTGCGGTTGTCGGGATGGTCCGGGCTCGGCGTGGTGTAGAAACGCCACGCCCGCTCGCCGCTCTCGATGTCGTAGGCATCGACCAGGCCGCGAATGCCGTACTCGCCGCCCGCCACCCCGGTGAAGACCTTGTCGCCGACGACGAGCGGGGCCGCGGTTTTGCTGTAGCCGGCGGACGAGTTGTGGACCTCCGTATCCCAGAGGACGTTGCCGGTTCGAGCGTCGAGGGCCACCAGGTGCGCGTCGAGGGTGCTCATGAGGACGCGGTCGCCCTGCACGGCGACGCCGCGGTTGTTGCGCCCACAGCAGATGATCACCTCGTCCGGCAGCTCGTGCTCATAGCGCCAGTAGGGACGGCCCGTGCCCGCGTCGACAGCGATGACTGTGCTGGGCGACTCGGTGATGTACATGACGCCGTCGACCACCAGCGGGGTCGTCTCCGCGCGGTCGAGCGCCTGGAGCTGGTAGACCCACGCGATCTCGAGGCCCGCGACGTTGCGCCGGTCAATCTGGTCGAGGCCGCTGTAGCGCTGGGCCTTGTAGTTCCCGGAGTACGTCAGCCAGTTGTGGGGCTCGGCCTCGGCGTTGACGAGCCGCTCGGCGGTGACCGGCGAGAACGCGGGGGCCTCGCCGGTCTGCGCCAGGGCCGCCGGCGTGACGGGAATCGCGCCGGCGATGACGACGAACAGGATGGCTATGGGGCTCAGGTTGCGCGCGAGGATCATCTTGCTCTCCTGGAGGCCGGCAGCGGCCGCGGACGGGCCGCGTTCGAGTTCATGAGGTTGCGGAGCACGGGGCGGTCAGGCAGCGTCACGGTCACGGCGACCGGCGAGGAATCCCTCGATCGCGCCTTCGAGCTTGGCCATTCGCTCGCGCAGCTCGGACAACTCGCGCTTCACGTCGTCGAAGCGCTGGTTCACGTCCTTGGTCAGCGTGTCGATGCGGCCGTTCAACTCGCGGAGGTCGCGCCGCAGCTCACCCGTGTCGCGCCGCAGCCAGGTGAAGAGCGCGATCAGCAACGCCGGCGTGAGCCAAGGCGTCAGAGCATCCACGCACGCAGCCTACCACGTGCGGACCCGATCGCCGCCCGGACCGCCGTTCGCCGGTGCCCGTCCGCCGCTCGCCGATTCGTGCTGGCCCCGGGGCCACGGCGGCGTCAGGCTGGAGCGCGAACGATCACTCGCGAACGATCATTCTGGGAGGTGCACGTTGACTGATGAGATCCCCGGCCACGCAGCCGCCCCGCGCCGGAGCCTCCGATCGCGCATCGCGCTCGGACCGCTCCTGCCGGGCCTGATCCTGCTGACTCTCGGGCTGGTGTTCCTGCTCGACAACCTCGACCTCGTGGAGAGCTGGGCGGTTCTGCGCTTCTGGCCGGTGATTCCGCTCGTCGCCGGTCTCAAGATGCTCCTCGACGCGCGCGACCGCGGGTCGGCGGTCAGCGGCACCCTGCTGGCCGCCGTCGGCGCGCTGCTGCTCCTGGACGCGCTGTACCTCATCGACGTCAACCTGTGGGACTTCTGGCCGCTCGCCCTGGTGGCCCTCGGCGCCCGCGTGCTGATGAACGTGCTCTCGGATCCGGAAGACGCCGCGGCCGTCTCGGACTCGGAGGAGTCGGCCTCGGCCTTCCTGGGGGCGATCGAGCGCCGGAACCGGTCGGCGGACTTCCGCGGCGGCTCGGCGTCGGCGTTCATGGGCGGCGTCAACCTCGATCTCCGGGAGGCGGACATCGCCGGCGACCGGGCCGTGATCCAGGTCTTCGCGATGATGGGCGGCCTGGAGATCCGGGTGCCGGAGGAATGGACGGTCGAGGTGGGGGTGACGTCGATCATGGGCGGCGTCGAGGACAAGACGCGGGGAGCGGCGGCGACCCCGAAGCGCCTCGTGCTGAAGGGGACCGTGATCATGGGTGGGATCGAGATTCGCAACTGAGCGGCGCGAGGCCGACCCGGACGGCGGGTCTGGCCGCCCGGGCGTCGACGGCAAGGGGAAGCAGGGAAACGGGACGGCCGATCGACGGAGGAGACAGATTCATGACCAGAGGACCATACGTCGGGCGGGGGCTCTTCGGTATCGTGGCGATCGTGGCGCTCGGCGTCGCGCTCGCCGAGACGGACGTCACGCGGGGGGCGGGGGACGCGGAGTCGGCGACGATGCACGCCGGTCGCCTGGAGGCGGTCGCCTTCATGAGCCGCTACGAGCATCGCGTGGTGACGGATGCGTTCCGCGGGGGGGAAGTGACCGCGTTCATGGGCCACGTGGAGGTCGACCTGCGGGATGCGGAGATGGATGGCGATACGGCCGTCCTCGAGGTGCGCACCGTGATGGGACGGGTCGAGATTCGCGTGCCCGAGCACTGGACCGTAGCGCCCAACCTGGGTCCGGGCCTGGCCGGCTCGTCCTCGATACGCGCTTCCAGTCCGGAGTCGGACCCCGGCGCGCCCGTTCTGATCCTGCGCGGGCCGATGGTGTTCGGTCGGGTGGAGGTCGGGAACTGACCTGTGCATCCCATCCTGGGGTCCGCCCGGCGGCGGACCCTCTACCTGGCGTCCTGGACGGTGATCGGGCTGCTCGTAGCCGTCGCCTGGTCGGCCGCGAACCCGGAGGCAGGCCTCCTCGTCGCCCTCGCGGTCGTCGTGCCGCCGTGCCTGGTCCAGGGGTTCGTCTGCCTGTCGGCCTGGTACGTCTGCCGGGCGGCTCCGCTCGGCGCCCGGTCCATGGTTCGTGCGCTCGCCATGCACACGGGCGCCGGGGTGGTGGCGGCCGCCGTGTGGGTGACCGTTTGGGCAGGCTGGACCGGGGTGCTGGACGGCCTGCTCGCGCTCGGCGGCCTGCCGGCGTTCGGCGGGGCTTCGGGTGGCGCGTCCGGCGCGCAGATCGCCGCCGTCTTCGGGGCCGGGGTGCTGCTGTTCTGGCTCTCCAGCCTCCTGCACTATCTGCTCGCGGCCTTCGAGGAGTCGCGCGGGGCGGAGGCGCGCGAGCTCGGCCTGGAGGTGCTGGCCCGCGAGGCGGAGCTCCGGGCCCTGCGGGCCCAGATCGACCCGCACTTCCTCTTCAACGGGCTGCAGTCGATCAGCGCGCTGACGGCGACCGATCCCGACGGCGCCCGCCGGATGTGCCTGCTGCTGGCGGACTTCTTCCGCAGCAGCGTGCGGCTCGGGGCCGAGGACGAGATCCCGCTGGACGAGGAGCTGGCGATGGTCCGCGCCTACCTGGAGATTGAGAAGGTGCGCTACGGATCGCGCCTCGAGAGCGACGTTGCGCTGGAGCCCGGCTGCGGCGCGTGCCGAGTGCCGCCCCTCATTCTCCAGCCGCTGGTCGAGAACGCGGTGCGCCACGGCATCCGGCCGCTCGTCGAGGGCGGGATGGTGCGCGTGGCGGCGCGCTGCGACGCGTCGTCCGTCCGCCTGAGCGTTCGCAATCCGGTCGACCCCGATGCTGCGACTCCGAGCGGCACGGGGGTCGGGCTGGCCAACGTGGAGCGGCGCCTCGCCACCCGCTTCGGCCGCGAGGCGGTCGTCCGCCGGCGGCGCGAGGACGGCCGGTTCGAGGTGGAGCTGCGATTCCCGCGAATCGGCGCCGCCGGCGACGGGCGGCGGGGGGGTGCCCGGTGACGGCTGGGGCGAAGCCGCCGATCCGGGCCGTCGTGGTCGATGACGAGGAGCTCTCGCGGGCGCTCGTACGGGAGTACGTGGCGGGCCACGACGACGTCGAGATCGTGGCCGAGTGCGCGAACGGGTTCGAGGCGATCCGGGCGGTGAACGACCTGCGGCCCGACCTGGTCTTCCTCGACATCCAGATGCCGAAGCTGGACGGGTTCGAGGTGCTGGAGCTCATCGGTCCCGAGGTGGGCGTCGTCTTCGTCACCGCGCACGACGCGCACGCCCTGCGGGCGTTCGAGGTCCACGCGATCGACTACCTGCTGAAGCCGTTCGGTCGCGAGCGGTTCGCGGAGGCGCTGGCGGAGGCGCGGGGGCGGCTCGCCCGCACCGAGCGGACGCCGGTCGCGCGCGTCGTCGCCGCGGCGCGCCCGGCCGGCGCGCCCCTCCGGCGCATCCTGATCCGCACCGGGGCGCAGGTGGAGGTGATCCCGATCGGCAGCGTGGACTACGTCCGCGCCCGCGACGACTACGTCGGCGTCGTGGCCGGCGGCGCCGAGCGGCTGAAGCAGCAGACGCTGGCGGAGCTCGAACGACAGCTCGACCCGGCGCGCTTCGTCCGCATTCACCGGTCGTTCCTGCTCAACGTCGACCGCCTCACGAAGCTCGGGCCGGCCACGCGCGACAGCTACGTCGCGGTGCTGAGGGACGGAACGGAGCTGCCCGTGAGCCGGCGCGGCTACGCGAGGCTGAACGAGCTCCTGTGAGCCGCTACACTGCCTGCGCCGTCTCCGGGAGGCCGGGACGGGATACGCCGCGCGGCGAGAGGAGCCGTCGCGGCCTGCGGACGGAAGGAGGCCGACGATGTCGAAGATGTTGACCGCGGCCGGGATTGCGCTGGTGCTGGTGTCGATACCCGCCGCGCAGGAGCCGGCCGACCCCCTGAGCTCCGTCGTCGACCGGCTCGCGCGCGGCGAGCGGGTGTTCGGCGTGAGCACCTACGACCTCTCGCTGGAGAACGCGCGTTCGCTCGCCCGCGCCGATATCGACTACGTCTACGTCGACATGGAGCACGGGCCGATGGACTTCACGGCCCTGCACACCTTCCTCCTCGGAATGATCGACAAGCAGGCGATAGCCGAGAGCGGCAGCCTGCGCCAGCGGGTGACGCCGCTCGTGCGGATCGCGCCGTACGGCCGCGAGGCGTCGGCCTGGGCCGTCAAGCAGGCGCTCGACATCGGGGTGATGGGGATCATCTTCCCGTCGATCGAGACGCCCGAGCAGGCCCTGGCCGCCGTGCGGTCGATGCGCTACCCGCAGCGCCGCGACTCCGCGTACCCCGAGCCGCCCGGGCAGCGCGGGTCGGGAGCAGGCATCGCCACGTGGTTCTGGGGCCTGTCGGGGCCCGACTACACGCGGCGCGCCGACCTCTGGCCGCTCAACCCGGGCGGGGACCTGGTCGCCCTGATGATGATCGAGTCGGCGGCCGGCGTGCGCAACGCCGCTGCCATCGCCGCCGTGCCCGGCGTGACGGGCTTCTTCATCGGGCCGAGCGATCTCTCCAACTCGCTGGGCGTACCGCGGGACGCGCCGGAGGTGGAGGAGGCGATCCAGACGATCGTCGACGCCTGCCTCGCCCAGGACGTCGCCTGCGCCATCACCGCGAGCGCGGCGGACATGCCCCGCCGCATCGCGCAGGGCTTCCGGATCCTCGGCGCCGGGCGCGCGGGCGGCGGCCTGTCGGCCGGCAACGACGCCGCCGTGCGGGCAGGTCGGGCGGTGCGCTGATCTTGCCGCCCGCTGACGCAGCCCCCTCAGAGCAACGCGAACTTGAGGGCGAAGACCACGGACACGGCAACCAGGGTCGGCGAGCACTCGCGCGGCCGACCGGCCAGCACCTTGATGGCGACGTAGGTCAGGAAGCCCAGGCCGATGCCGTCGGCAATCGAGAACGTCAGCGGGATGGCGAGAGCGGTCACAACCGCCGCGGCCGACTCGGTGACGTCGTCCCACGCGACGTCCACCAGCGGTCGGGCCATCAGGCAGGCGACGTAGAGAATCGCGGGTGCGGTGGCGTAGGGGGGGATCGACCCGGCCAGCGGGGCCAGGAACAGGCAGGCGAGGAACAGCCCGGCCACGACCACCGCGGTCAGCCCCGTGCGCCCGCCCGCGCTCACGCCCGCCGCGCTCTCGATGTAGCTCGTCACGGGCGAGGTCCCGAGCAGGGCGCCGCCGACCGTCCCCGTCGAATCCGCGATGAGCGCCCGCTCGATGCGGGGCAGCCGCCCCCGCTCGTCGAGCAGCTTCGCTTGGTGCGCGACGCCGATCAGCGTCCCCGTCGTGTCGAACAGGTCGACGATCAGGAACGTCAGGATGATCGCGATCATGCCCACCTGCAGGGCCCCGGCGATGTCGAGGGCGAGAAGGGCCGGCCCGGGGCTGGGCGGCAGCGAGGCGAAGCCCTGCCACTCGGACACGCCGAACGCGATGCCGACGACCGAGACGCCGAGCATCCCGATGAGGGGGGCGCCCGGCACGCCGCGCGCGGCCAGGGCCACGATGACCGAGAAGCCGGCGAGAGCCAGGACCGGCGCCGGCGCCGTCAGGTCGCCCGCCGTGACCATCGTCGCCTCGCTCGCCTGGATGATGCCCGCGTTCTGCAGCGCGAGGATCCCGAGGAAGAGGCCGATGCCGGCCGGGATGGCCAGCTTCAGCGCGCGCGGCACCGCCTCGATGATCCGGCGCCGGACCGGCGTCACGCTCAGGGCGAGGAAGAGCAGGCCGGCGATGAAGACCGCCCCGAGCGCCACCTCCCAGTCGTAGCCCAGCCCCAGCACGACCCCGTAGGCGAAGAAGGCGTTGAGCCCCATCCCGGGCGCGAGGGCGATCGGGTAGTTGGCGAGCAGCCCCATCACCAGGCTGCTCAGCGCCGCCGCCACGCAGGTGGCGACGAACACCGCGTCGAACGGCATTCCCGCGTCGGAGAGGATCTGCGGGTTGACGAAGGCGATGTAGGCCATCGTCAGGAACGTCGTGACGCCCGCCGCCATCTCGGTCCGCACGTCGGAGCCGCGCTGCGCCAGCCCGAAATAGCGTTCCAGGGTCGCTGTCATCGTGTTTCCCCTGCCGGTTGGACGCCCGCCGTGCGGGAGGTGGTCGGGATCGCGGTCGATTGTAGCGGGCGGCCGGGTCGCACCTCGCCCCGCTTCAGCGTGCGCAGACGGCCGGCGCCTCGTAGTCGAGGCCGAGCAGGCGGAAGTAGTTCTCCCCGAGGGCGATGTTGCGGAACGCGCGGTCGTCGAGGTGGCGGTGGATGCGCCCGGTGACCTCCAGCTCGGTGCGGTAGACCTCGAAGTCCTTGTCGCGCGACGCCAGGAAGTCGGTGCCGGGGAGGATGCGCTCGGAGTATGCGTTGAGGAACGGGACGTACGCCGCGCGGCCCTCCGGGGTCGAGAAGTAAGCGTCGTCCAGCACCCGCCAGGCGATGTCGAGCATCAGGTTGGGGTGGCGATCCAGCAGGGAGGACATCAGCGCTGCGTGGCGGGCAGGGTCCATCGTGGTCAGCTCGCGCGACAGCCCCATGTGCATCCAGACGATGGCGTTGTCGGGATAGCGTCGCAGCACCTCCTCCATCAGGGGCAGGTAGTGCGTCGGCTCGTCGTCGTCGCCGAGGTCGGAGTGAATGGCGAGCGGTATGCGCCGCGCCCGCAGCGCCTCCATGAAGCTGGCCCATTCGCCGATCGCCGCCGCCGGCACGGGCTCGTGCCCGTTCCCGAAGAGCGCCTGCTTCACCAGGTTGACCTCGCCCATCCAGCGGAAGGCGCCAGGATGCGCGGCGTCGAGACGCGCCATCCCGTCGAGAACGGACTCCGGATCCGACAGATCGGGGAAGGTCATCGCGAGGGTCAGATGAACGCCGGACGGCGGATCGGCCGCTACGTCGGCCGCATTGGCCAGGTCGTTCTCGAGCGACGGGGTCACCGGCGTGCCGGGGCAGTCGAGGTAGTAGGTGCAGGGTGATGTCGCGGGGAGCGTCTGGCCGATGCCGTATACGTTGGCGAACAGGACGCCGGTCTCCTGGAGGTACCCGACGATCTCGTCGAACGGAACGGCCGGCCCGCCGAAGGGCCGGAAGTGCAGGTGCGTGTCGACGACCGCGGTCTGGGACTGCACCGACCGGTCGTAGCACGGGGCATCGGGGCCGCGGAAGTCATCGAGGGTCAAGGGAGGCACGCCGCCGGCCTGCACCGCCTCGCTCGCCGCAGCGGGAGGCTCCGCAGCAGCCGCCCATGTGCCGGAGGCCGCCCCCAGAACGCCCAGCGCAACGAACAGCACGAGCCCGGTGCGGCGGTAGGCGGCAAGGTGGTCCGGCGCGACGAGATGAATCGGCGCGGGTTGCATGTGGCTGCGGCGCATGTCAGGACCCCTCCGTGCCCTCGTTGAGAATCGCGAGGTACCTGTCGTACGCAAACACTCGGCCACGGCGCTTGCCGGTGATCTCTCTCGCGACCCCGCACTCGACGAGGAGGTGCATCGTCGCGGCGGCAGTGTGAAACGACAGGCCGGTGCGGGTGGCTGCGGCCGGCAGGGAGAGAATCGGCTGCGTCCTGAGGGCGTCGAATACGCGCAGGGCCGAGCCGGCGCGCCGGCCGCCCCGCTGCTCGAGCGTCGCCCTGTCCGCCGCGAACAACTCCAGGAGACGATGGGACGTCGAGACCGCGGCGTCCGCTGTGGTGCGTACTCCGTCGATGAAGAAGGCGAGCCACGACTCCCAGTCGCCGCTCCGCCGCACTTCGTTCAGGAGTTCGTAGTAGTCGCTACGGTGCTGCTTGAAGTAGAGGCTCAGGTACAGGAGCGGCTCGCGCAGCACGCCCGCATGGTGCAGCAGCAGCGTGATGATCAGCCGTCCCACGCGCCCGTTCCCGTCCAGGAAGGGGTGGATCGTCTCGAACTGGACGTGCGCCAGCCCCGCACGGACGAGGATCGGCAGTCCGTCGTTGGTAGCGTGCAGAAAGCGCTCGAGCGCCGCCATGCAGTCCGAGACGGCTGGGTGCGGCGGCGGCACGAAGGCAGCCCGTCCGGGCCGGGCGCCCCCAATCCAGTTCTGGGAGCGGCGAAACTCCCCCGGGGCCTTCCCGCTGCCGCGTCCGCGCGACAGCAGGACGCCGTGTATCTCCCGGATCAGGCGGTTCGACAGCGGGAACCCGTCGCGCAGTCGCTCCAGGCCGTGCTCGAGCGCGGCGACGTAGTTCGAAACCTCGACGACGTCGTCGAGGGGGACGCCGGGGATCTCGTCGGACTCGAAGAGCAGGAGGTCGGACAGCGACGACTGCGTGCCTTCAATCCGGGAGGAGAGCACGGCCTCCTTGCGCACGTAGGCGTACAGGAAGAGCGTCCGGTCCGGCAGGACAGCGGAGATTCCGTCGAGTCGACCGAGCGCGAGCAGCGCCGATTCGAGCGCCGGCTGCAGCGAGCCGTCCAGGTCCAGGGCGGGCTCGGGCGGCAGCGGTGCCGGCATGAAGGCGCGGACCTGCTCGCCTGCGGCGCTGGTCATCGCGTAGCTTCCGGTTCGTTCTCGCAGCATGACGCTCGCGTCTTTGCGGGAAGTGCAATAGAGGATCAGCTTAGTGCAAGTAGCAGGACGAAAGGGCAATAAAGGCCCGGGGTCACCCTCCCCGTATTGGCGGGGACTGCAATTGCAGCCCCCTGCTAATGCAATCTTTTCTCTACATTGCAACAACAAGGCCCAGTCGTCAAGTCGAATTGCCGTCGACGGGCTTCGAGCACGCGTTCGCGTGGAGCTGTCCGCGGCGTGCGGCACGTTCTACGGCAGGGCGAGGGCCACGTATTCGCTCGGCATGTCGTCCCAGCCGATGGCCACGACGATGTACTGCCTCCCGTCGACGCGGTAGCTGATGGGCGCCGCGGTCGTCCCGCCCGGGAGCTCGATCGCCGCCACCAGGTCGCCGGTCGCCTTGTCGTAGGCGCGCAGCGTCTTGCCGCCGCTGCCCGGCGGGAGGAACGCGGCCCCCACGTTGGCGCCCTCGCCCAGGAAGACGAGGCTCCGCGTCACGAGCGGCGCCGCCCGGCCGCCGTGCCCGAGGGGCGGGAGATCGAGGTGGCGGATGGCCGGGTGGTCGCGCGGCCCGTCCCCGTTGGCCACCGACCACAGGATGTCGCCGGCGTTGAGGTCGATCGCCACCAGGCGGCCGTAGGGCGGCTTGAAGAGCGGCAGCCCCTGCGGGCCGGGGATGTGCCGGGCGTTCTTCATCACCCAGTCGACGTCCGACCGCGGGTGCTCGGAGCGGGCGAGCCCGACCACGGTGCCGCTGTGCGAGGAGGGGACGTACAGGATCCCGGTCTCCGGATCGACTCCCGCGCCGTTCCAGTCGGAGCCGCCGACGAGCCCCGGCACCACCATCGTGCCGAGCGTGCCGCCCGGGCTCTCGTCGATGAGCGTGGGCGGTGTGAAGAGCGGACCCCAGACGTAGTCGTCGAGGATCTCCAGCGCTTCCTGCCGGAGCGCCGGCGTGAAGTCGATCAGGTCGTCGACGGTGACGCCCTGCTGGTCGTAGGCCGGCGGCTTCGTCGGGAAGGGCTGCGTCGCCGCGTACCACTCGCCGGGCACGTCGCCCGCCGGCACCGGCCGCTCCTCGATCGGCCACAGCGGCTCTCCCGTCACCCGGTCGAAGACGTACGTGAACGCCTGCTTGCTGACGATGGCGACGGCCTTGACGGGGCGGCCGTCGACGGTGACGTCGACCAGGGTCGGGGCGGCGGGGAAGTCGTAGTCCCAGAGGCCGTGGTGGACGGCCTGGAAGTGCCAGATGCGCTCGCCGGTCTCTGCGTCGAGGCAGACGAGGCTCTCGGCGAAGAGGTTGTCGCCGGGCCGGTGCCCGCCGTAGTAGTCGCTCGTCGGGGTCGACAGCGGCAGGTAGACGTAGCCCAGCTCCTCGTCGGCCGCCGGCGACGCCCACATGTTCGTGTTGCCGGTGTACTCCCACGACGCGCGGTCCTCGTTGAGCGCCGTCAGCCACGTCTCGTTGCCCGGCTCGCCCTCGCGCGGGATGGTGCGGAAGATCCAGCGCTGCTCGCCCGTCCGCACGTCGAAGCCCCGGACGTCGCCCGGCGGCATCGTCTTGAGGGCCGGCATCGTGTGGCTGACGATGTCGCCGATCATCGATCCGACTACGACGATGTCGCCCACCACGATGGGCGCCGAGCGCCAGCGGAAGGTCTCCACCCGCCGGTCGTCGTAGCCCTCGATCAGGTTGACGGCGCCGCCGTCGCCGAAGTCGGGGTACCGCTCGCCCGACTCGGCGTTCAGGGCCACGAGCTGCGATCCGACGACGGCCACGACTCGCGCATCGTCGCCGTCGGTCCAGTAGGCCACTCCGCGCGCGGCGAAGCCCCGCTCCCGGCGCCCGCCGTCCACCGGGGCGTCGTCGAACCAGACCACCTCGCCGGTCGTCGCGTCGAGGGCGGCCACGGTCCCGAGCGCGGTCATGATGAACAGCCGCCGCCCCACCATGAGCGGCGTGTTCTGAGATCCGCCCGGCGCCCGGAGGTCGTTCCCCTGACGCGTCGCGTCCGGGATGGTCGACTGCCGCCAGACGATGCGGAGATCGGCGACGTTGCTGGCGTCGATCTGATCGAGCGGCGCGTAGCGGCTGCCGGCCACGTCGGCCGCGTAGGCGCGCCACTCGACATCCTGGTCCGATGGTCCAGGCGGTGCTCCGCCGGCGACCTCGCCAGAATTGGCCGCGCCCTCGGTCCAGCCCCGACTGAGCGCCTCCCGGTCGACTTCCTCGCCTCCGAGCACGACGTGCGCGATGCGCCTCGTGTTCGCGATGTCGTCCAGCGGGTTCGCCTCGAGCACGAGGAAGTCGGCGCGTGCGCCGGCCGCGAGGCGGCCGCCGTCGTCGAGGCCCAGCCGGTCCGCCGAGCGGCTCGTCGCGGTCAGGATGGCGTCCATCGGGCTCAGGCCGGCCGCCACCATCAGCTCCAACTCGCGGTGGGCTGCGAAGCCGTAGAAGTGATCCTGCACCCCCGAGTCCGAGCCGAGCACGAGCGGCACGCCGGCCGCCGCCAGCCGGCCGAGGCTGCGCTCCATCGCGGCATACGAGGCACTCGCGCGGGCCGCGGCCTCCTCCGACCGCCGCGCGAAGGTCCCGGCGGCCCGTTCCCGCACTTCCGGCGAGACCGTCTCCGCCAGCGGCGGCTCCGTCAGCCAGTCGGGCGCGTCCGTGTGCCGGCCGCGCTCCGAGACGCCCATGTTGGGCATCACGAAAACGCCGCGGCGGGCCATGGCCGCCACCAGCGTCTCGTCCATCTCGCGGTCGCGCACGAGGTGCGCGAAGCCGTCGACCCCCGCCTCGACGAGGTCCGTGGCGTCGTCGTGGTAGAAGACGTGCGCGATGACCTGCAGGTCGAGCCGGTGGGCCTCGTCGATGATGGCCCGGTAGATCTCCGGGGCCAGCTTCTCGACCGTCCCTCCGCGGTCGTCCACCCAGACCTTCACGAACGCGACGCCCTGCTCGGCCAGCCTGCGGACGAACGCGCGGCCCTCCTCGGGACTCGTCACGCCGCCTGCCGACGGCCGGAGCGCCGCCGCCCCGGGGCCGGCGTTCGGCGCCGCCAGCCCGCGGCCGGCGGTGAAGAGCCTCGCCCCGCCGAGCGTCCCGGCGTCCTGCTCGCGCCGGATCTCCTG
>JAPOVI010000381.1 GCA_026708265.1 Acidobacteriota bacterium | reverse complement strand
CACGCCCTCGTCGCGCGGTATTTGTCCAGTGCGTTGCCGGCGGACGTGTACTTCAGTTCGCCGGACACCGAGATCCACGCCGGCGTCGAGATGAACCATACGCCGGGGCACCCGGACCACAGCGTGTGTTACCGCTACCGCTCGCCACACGGCAAGACGTACCTGTTCACCGGTGACACGCTGTACCTCGACGGCGGGGAGTGGGCGACGCTCGTCGTGTCACAGGACGGCGGGAACCACCGGGACTTGGCAGGCAGCCTCGCCCTGCTCCGCAGCCTCGAGGTCGACGTGATCGTCTGTAGTGTGTCGCTTGGCGAGATGCGAATCGTCGAGGTGACTCGCCCGGAGTGGCACGGCATCATCGATGAACTGATACGACCGCTGGCTGGCACGTAGAGCCGTGCGGACAAGCGCCGGACTTCGGCGATAGCGAATTGGTGGCTATTCAGACACTCACACTGCCAGAACCCCAATAGCTCGAGCTCGTCTGCGGCACGCCGAGAGATTGCAGTGCCCCTGCCGCGCCGCTCACGTTTTCGTGTCCCGGTAACCCCGTCGAGGCACCGGTCGACGCCCGGATCGAGTACGCGAAGGACGGCGGCTACACGCTGCGAACGGCCGCGGCCATCGCTTCGCACGCCTCCCGCAGGACCCGGCGCGACGACGCCACGTTCATTCGCATGTGGCCTTCTCCGCCGCTGCCGTAGATGGAACCGGGATTCAGGTAGACACCCGACTGGTGGGTCAGCCAGTCCTGGAAGTACTCCTCGGCAGTGTCGTCGCCCTGCGCCGCGGCCTCCTCCGCGGCGCCGATGCGCTCCATGACCTTGCTGAAGTCCAGGAACGTCATGAACGTGCCTTCGTTGCGGGTATAGCCCACGTCGGGCATGTGCTGCGCGACGAAGCTCTCGACGAACGTGTGGTTGTCGTCCATGTACGCGTTGGCCTGGTCGAACCACTCGGCGCCGTCGCGATACGCCGCGGTGTTGGCCACCACGCCCAGCGTGCTGAGCTCCGCGCGGTGGAACTGGTTCACGCGGGCGAGCAGGGTGGGGCTCCTGGAGTAGTAGTAGGCGTTCTTCATCGCCGCCAGGTTGAAGGTCTTGCTGATGGCGTTGAAGGTCACGCTGTTGTTCACCACCGCTTCATCCGGCACGCTCGCGAACGGGGTGTACCGATGCCCGGCGCGGATGACGTCGGAGTGGATCTCGTCCGCCAGCACGACGACCTCGTGCTCGAGGGCCAGCCGGCCGATGCGGAGCAGCTCTTCCTCCGTCCATACGTTGCCGGTCGGGTTCTGCGGGTTGCACACGATGATCGCCCGCACGTCCGCGGTCATCTTCGATTCCAGGTCGTCCCAGTCGATCTCGTAGCGCCCGTTCCGGTAGAGCATCGGGCTGTCGACGGTGTCCACCCGGGCGCCGCGGGCCATGCCGTAGAACCCCGAGTATGCCGGCGTGGTCAGGAGCACCTTGTTCCCGATGGGCACGAACGTTCGCAGCGCCGCGATGACGCCGGGATAGACGCCGTCGGAGATGACGATGGAGGCGGGGTCCAGGTCCAGGCCGTGGCGTTCACCGTTCCACTTCAGGATCCCCTCCCGAAGGGGTTCGGTGGTGCTCAGGTAGCCCCAGTTGTGATGCCGGATCCTCTCGTGCAGGGCCTCGGTGATGCACGGCGCGCACTCGAAGTCCATCGACGCCACGCCCATGCCGTACTTGAACACGCCCTCCGGATAGCGAAGGGCCGGAGAGTCCCACCGGGAACAGTCGGTGCCGACACGATTGTAGGGCGTGTCGAAGTCGTACCTGCCGTCGGGCAGGCGCGGGATGCTGATCGAGCCGGCCGAGCCGGCCGAGCTCTGCGCCGCCGCCGCCGGGCTCGCACCGCCGGCCAGGCCGGCGGCCCCGGCGATGGCGGTCGCGCCGGCGTTTCTCATGAAGGCCCTTCGATCGAGCCGAACGATGCCTGACATGGTTGCCCCCTCTCGTCACGCCAAAGGTCGAGTTACGCCAGGACTTCCTTGAACACCTTCATCGCCGCCGCCATCTCCTCCCGGCTGCCGATCGAGATTCGGCAGTGCGTGGTATGCAGCGGCGGGAAGTCCCGGCCCACCAGCACCTTGCGTTCCAGGCACGCCTCGCGGAACTCGAGGGCGGGGCGTCCGATGTTGACGAAGATGTGGTTGGTGTTGGAGTCGGGCACGTCGAAGCCCATGTCGCGGAACGCAGCGATGACGCCGTCCCGAATCTCGGCGTTCTCCTTCACTTCCCAGTCGATGTGCTCCGTGTCCTCGAACGCGGTGATCGCGGCTATCGCGCCCAGCATGTTGACGTCGCCCATGCCCCAGGCGTCGCGGATCTTCGCGAGGGTCTGCTCCTGGCCGAGGCCGTATCCGACCCGCAGGCCGGCGATGCCGTGCGCCTTCGAGAAGGAACGGGTGACGAACACGCGCTCGTCTTCCAGCGCCAGCGGCACCGCCGTCTCGATGCTGCCGGGCCGGCCGTAGTTGATGTAGGCCTCGTCGACGTGAATCATGGTCTCCGGCGATTCGCTCAGCACGCGGCGCACGAAACGCTCGACGGCTTCGGGGCCGTGCACCGTGCCGGTGGGGTTGTTCGGATTGCAGAGATAGACCAGGCCTGCGCCGCGGGACGCCTCTGCCAGCGCGTCCAGATCGATGGCGAGCGAGCTGTCCAGATCGACCTCGATCGTCTTGGCCCCGATGCGCCGGGCGGTGGCCAGGCTGGTCGAGTAGGTGGGCATGGGGGTCACGAAGGCCTTGGTCGCCGAGCTGAACGCCCGCGCCGACCCCTGCAGCAGGGGGGTGGAGCCGGTGGCCAGTTGCACGTTGCCGGTACCGACCTTGTAGTAGGCGGCGATGACCTCTCGCAGCTCGTTGACGTGATCCGGCGAATAGCCGCGGCCCATGCGCTCGTTGGTGTGGGCCTGAATGGCCTGGACGGTCTTCGGGCCGGGGCCGCGGGCACTCTCGTTCTGGTTGAGCTGGATGACGCCGCCGTCATAGATGCCGGATTTCGCGGCCGCCCGCGTCTGGGCGCCGGCCCGAGTGCTGAACGGTGACGTGCCGGTCAGGGCACCGGCCGCGGCGCCCAGCGCGATGGTTCCAACGAATCCACGGCGAGTCGTCTGCATTCGATTCCTCCCTGGGGAGCGACGGCGCCCGGTTCCTGGACCGCCGGCCTGCGGTGAGCGCCTCGGTACCCGAGCAGCCCCCGTCTCGGTCGTGTCGGCCCGGCACGATGCCAGCATTCTACCCGCGCCCCTTCGTGACGGTCACCGAAATCGGACCCGGACCGCCGTGAGCCACTCGCCACGGACATCCTGGAGATGCCGACCGAAGCCGGCACGCCGCGAGCGCTGCAGCTCCGCGACCGGCCGGGGTCGTTTCGGATCGCGGACAGTTCGTGGGCCAAGCCGCAGTCTTGCCAGATTTGTTGACAAGAATAGGCAATCCTGACGATTATCGATAACGATGCGTTTCGATGCGGCCGTCGAGCTGCTGGGCGAGATGCCCTTCTTCGACCTCGCCACGGTCGTGCAGTTGACGGAGGAATCGCATCCGAGCGTGGTCAACCAGCTTCACCGCTGGAGCCGCGCCGGGAAGCTGGTGCCGCTTCGGCGCGGCTGCCCCGATTCTCGGAAGACCTCGACTTCTCGCGGATCGCGTCCGACGGCTACGATCCCGTGCGCTGGCTGGACAAGCTGAAGCGGGACCTCCACCTCGCCGGCTTCGACAGTACGGTGCGCTGGATCGACCGCGAACCGGTGCAGGTGGCCTGGATTCGGACGGCCTCGCTGCTGGTCGAAGCGGGCCTGTCCGGGCATCCGGATCAGAAGCTCTCCATCAAGGTCGAGATAGACACCCGTCCACCGGCCGGAGCGACGGTGCTCCGCTCGGTCATCACTCGCCATTTCACCTTCGTGATCGCGCACAACGACCTTCCGTCCCTGATGGCAGGCAAGCTGCACGCGTTGCTCACGCGTCCCTGGCCGAAAGGCCGGGACTGGTTCGACCTGGTGTGGTACCGGTCGCGCCGCCCCCCGGTCGCGCCAAACCTGCCGTTCCTCCAGCGTGCCCTGGACCAGACGCAGGGCGCCGGGCGCCACCGGGCGGCGGACTGGCCCCGCCTGCTCCGGGCGCGGCTGGCCGCGGTGGAGACCGGCGCGCTGATCCGCGACGTCGAGCCCTTCCTCGAGCGGCCGGCCGACGCGGCGCTCCTGGAACGCGTCAATCTCGACGCCGTGCTCGCCGCGAGCGCGGAACCGCGCGCGTGAGACGCTTCCTCTCCTACGCGGTCGCCGCATGCATCGTCCGGCCGCCGACCACCGTGCGCACGACCCCGATGTTCTTGATGTCGTCGGGGTCCGCGTCGTGCGGATCGCGCTCGAGGACGACGAAGTCGGCCAGCTTGCCCGTCGTGATCGTTCCCTTGTCCCGCTCCTCGTAGGAGGCCCGCGCGCCGTGCAGGGTGCCGATGCGGAGCGCCTCGTCCACCGTCACCCGCTGGCTGGCGCCCCACACCCGACCGTCGAAGTCCCGCCGGGTCACCATGCTGTGGATGGCCATGAGCGGCTCGAACGGGCCCGGCGTGTAATCGGACGCTCCCGGCACGGGGATGTCGAAGTCGAGGAAGGAGCGGTGGGCGAACATCCACTCCATCTTCGCGGCGCCGTACTCGCGCCACTTCTCGCCGTGGAAGTGGACGTAGGTCCAGAACGGGGTGGGGATGGAGCCGGTATCCCGGATCCGCCGCAGCAGGCCGGGGTTGACGAGCGAGCAGTGCTCGATGCGGTGCCGCCGGTCGGGGTGCGGCCAGCGCGCGAGGACGCGCTCGTAGGCATTCAGCACCATGTCGATGGTGACGTCGCCGTTGGCGTGGATGCCGACCTGCCAACGGTTACGGTGCGCCTCCTCGACGACCTCGTGAATCTCCTCCTGCGACATCGTCAGGATGCCGTAGTCGTCGGGCCGCCCCTCGAACGGCGTGCTCATGCGCATCGTGCGTTCCGAAGCCGACCCGTCGGCGCTGTACTTCACGCCGCCGATGCGCACCCACTCGTCGCCGAAGCCGGTGTAGACGCCGGCGTTGCGGAGGTGCTCGTACGGTCCGCGGACCATGGCGTACACGCGGTGCCGCAGCTCGCCCGCCTCGCGGGCGTCCTGGTAGGCGACGAGTCGGCCGCGGCCCGCCCCCGCATCGTGCACGGTGGTCAGGCCGGCCGCGGACATCAGCCGCGAGATGTGCGCCATTCCCTCTCGGGCACGGGTCCGCTGCTCCTCCTCGGTGAGCTCCTCACGCTCGCCGACGTCGACGAAGACGTCGCGGGCGTGCTCGGCCACCATGCCCGAGAGCTCGCCGTCGGGGCCGCGCGCGAAGCGGCCGTCCGGCGGGTCGGGGGTGTCGCGGGTGATGCCGGCGAGATCGAACGCGTGGCTGTTGAACCAGTTGGTGTGCCCGCCGCGGTGGGCCACGTTCACCGGGTGCTCGGGGACGGCCTCGTCGAGGTGGGTTCGGTGCAGGGGGCCGTCGACCACCTTCGTGTCGTCGAACATGAAGCCGCGCACCCATCGCCCGGGCGGCGTGTCGACGGCCTTCCGGCGCAGGGCGGCCTGGATCTCGGCCACCGTGCGCAGGTTGGTGTTCACCCCGTAGAGCTCGTTCACGCCGCTCGGATGGGAGTGGGTGTCGATGAAGCCCGGGGTGACCGTCATCCCCGCGGCGTCGATCACGTCGGTGTTCGGCCCGACCAGGTTGCGGACGTCGTCGCTGCTGCCGACGGCGGCGAACCGGTCCCCGCGGACGGCGAACGCCTCGGCGCGAGGCAGCGCGTCGTCGACGGTGTAGACCCGGGCGTTGACCACCGCGAGGTCCGCCGGCCCCGCTCCGCCGGCGGGCGGCTCCTGGGCCGTCGCGACCGGCAGCCGGGCCACGCCCGCCCCGCCGGCCAGGACGGCGCCGAGGCTCAGAAACTCCTTGCGTGTGTAGGTTGGCATGCATGCACTCCATCCTGCCGCCCGGTCACGGGGTCAGCCCGAACACGTAGAGCATCGAGCCCGGACGCCGATGGCGGGACGCGGCGGCCGGCGGGGTGTCGAGCGTGACGACCGGGTCGCCGGGGCGGCTGCTCCCGACGATCGCGATGTACTGCCGGCCGTCGGGCCCCAGGTAGGAGATGGCCGAGCTCTGGAAGCCCGTCCCCGTCCCGAAGGTCCAGACGACGTCGCCGGTGTGCGCATCGAAGGAGCGCAGCAGCCCCTGGTCGGAACCGCCCTGGAACACCAGGTCGCCGGCCGTGGCCATCACCGGCGTGTTGTTGCCCGTCGGCCACTCCACGCGCCAGACGGTGCGGCCCGTGACCGGATCGTTGGCCTGGAGCTCGTCGACGTGGTCGCCCCGGGGCGAGGGTTGCGGCGGGCCTCCGCTGGCGCGGAGGTTGTAGCGCTCCCCCGGCACGAACTCTCCCTCGACGACCCGCATGGCGCCGCACCGGTTCGACGTCGAGGTGTAGAGGAGTCCCGTGCGCGGCGAGTACGCGTCGTTCTGCCAGTTCCGGGCCCAGATGCCGGGACACCAGGCGACCGCGGTGCTCGTGGCGTCCGGGACGTAGCGCCGCCGATCCTCGAGGTTCGTGAAGTTGATCTTCTCGATGTCGTAGCGGGCGCGGCCGGTCTCGAGGTCGACGCCCAGCATGATGTCGTTCGGGGCGAAGGCCCAGGGCTCGGTCAGCAGCTCGCCCGTCGCCCGGTCGAGAACGTAGAAGTAGCCGTTGCGCGACGCGCGGATCATCGCGCGGCGGGTCTCGCCGCCGATCTCCAGGTCGACGAGCACCCCCGCGCTCACCTCGTCGAGGTCCCACTGGTCCTGCGGCGTGATGTTGTAGGCCCAGATGAGCTCTCCGGTCGCCGCGTCGCGGGCGAGGACCGAGGCGCAGTAGTTGTTGCGGTACGTGGCCACGCCGCCGTGCTCGTCGAGATCGATGACGCCCCACTCGCGGCGGTAGTCGGGGTTCCACGGCCCGCAGTTGCCGGTGCCGTAGTAGACGTAGTTCAGCACGGGGTCGTAGCTGAACCAGCCCCACACCGCTCCCCCGCCCAGGCGCCACGAGTCTCCGTACCAGGAATCGAGCGCGGGATTGGGAATCCGGTCGTCGGCGTAGAAGGGCCGGAAGCGCGGACCGATGCCCACGTCCGCGTTCGGGCCCAGGTTGTGGAAGCGCCAGCGCACCTCGCCGGTGTCGATGTCGTGCGCGGTGACGTGGCCGCGGACGCCGCGGTCACCGCCGGACACCCCGAAGATGACGACGCGGCCCGCCACCAGCGGCGCCCCGGTCCGCACCTCGGAGGACGGGTAGTCGGTGGGATCGTCCCGCCAGAGCTCCTCGCCGGTGGCCGCGTCCAGGGCGATGGCCTCTCCGTTGAGCGCGTTGAAGAAGAGCTTGCCGTCGGCGTAGGCGAGGCCCCGCGTCTGGGCGCCGCAGCAGGCCCGGCGGGTGACCAGATCGAGGTCGTCCAGCTCGACCCGATACTCCCACTCGACCATGCCGTTCCGCTCCAGATCGAGCGCGTACACGCGATTCGGCTTCGGCGTGACGAGGTACATGGTGTCGCCCACGACGAGCGGCGCCGCCTGGTGCGAGTCCAGGATCGGGAGCGGGAACGTCCAGGCGACCGACAGGCCGCGGACGTTGTCCACGTTGATCCGATCCAGCGGACTGTAGTTCCAGGCCGCGTAGTTGCCGTTGGGCATGACCCACTGGGCGGCGTCCGCCTGCAGGGCGACGAGATCCTGCTCCTGCGCTTGCGCCGGCGCCACCCCGATCCCGACGAGCAGCAGGATCGCGAGCGCCACCGCCCCGCCGCCCGTCCGGCCACCCCGCCCGTGCCCGACTCTGCGCGTGTTGAACCTCATCGTCCCCTCCAGCGACTACCCGCCTTGACGACGGCCCACGCGAACGAGGCGCACGTCGTAGTCCGCGAACACCGAACCCGGTCGAACGGGCCGCGATGGTGGGCGGCCAGGGCCGTCAGCGCTGCCCGGCCGCAGGCTGGAGACCGCTCTCGGCGATCGTGCCGGCTGCGGCGTCGGACGCGAGGAAGTCGATGAGCCTCTGCGCGTCAACCGGATTCTCGGCGTCCCTGGCGATCCCTGTCGAGAACGTCGTGACCCGCTGGTACTCGTCCGGGATCGGGCCGGCGTAGGCCGCCCCCGCAATCGAGAGAATCTCGCTGACCTGCTGGAAGCCGATCTCCACCTCGCCGCGCGCGACGACCGCGGCCACGCGCTCCGAAACGATGCGCCGGCTCTTCGGCGCCAACTCCTCCGTGAGGCCGAGCCGGGGATAGAGCTCCGTGGCGATGTACATCCCGCTCACGCTCGCCGAGTAGCCGATGGACTCGGCGGCCAGCAGCGTCGCCGCGAACGCCTCGGGCGTGCCGATGTCCGGCAGCGGCGCCCCTTCGCGGACCGCCATGCCGATCGACGAGCTGGCCAGATCCAGCCGCGTATCGGGCCGCACGAGGCCCTGCGCGGCGAGCGCGTCCAGGCCCGCCCGCGACATGATCAGCACGTCGAAGCGCTCCCCGCGCGCCAGCCGCACCGGGATCGAATCGGGCGCGCCGCCGGTCGACGCCCCGTACGCGGTCACCAGCCGGATGCCGGTCTCGGCCTCGAACCGCGGCGCGAGCCGATCATAGGCCGCCGCCAGGCCGCCGGAGGTGACCACGGCGACTTGGGCGGGCGCCTCCCCCTGGGTCGCCGGCGGTCCGCCGCCGAGCACGACGACAGCGGAAGCAAGCGTCGCCGCGAGCACCAGCAGGAGCGTAGCCGTCGGACGCTTCCTCATGCTTCAACACCACGACGAAGGCCGCGACCGCCGAACAGGCAGGCCGCGAGGCTCGTTACGAGAGAGACGATCTCGGTCATCTGAAGCGTGTGTCCGGTGGCCTCACTCCGGCAGCCGGAAGGCAATCAGCCCCGGCACCTCGCCCCCGACGGTCAGCGCGATGTGCTGCACGCCGTCGAGCAGGTAGGTCATCGGGGCGCCGAGGGCGCCGCCCGGCAGATCGATGGAAGCAATCTCCGCGCCGGTCGCCTTGTCGTAGGCCACGAGGCGCGGGCCGCCGTCCGTGCCGCCGGCCGTCAGCGCGTGGAGGAGCAGCGTCTTCGTCAGCAGCGGTCCGCTGCGGCTCGCCTCGCCGCCGAGCGGCGGGAGGTCGAGGTCGCGCAGCATCGGGTGGTTGCGGATGCGGTCGCCGCGGCCGGTGGGGATCGTCCAGGCGTGATCACCCGTGTTCATGTCGATGGCCGTCATGCGCGTGTAGGGCGGCTTCCAGAGCGGCAGCCCGCGCGGCATCACGGGGCCGGCGGAGACGGAGCGCCGGATGTAGCGCAGCGTCGACTCCTCGTGCGGCTCGGGCTCGGTGAGCTGAATCGTCGAGTGCCCGTTGAACGACGGCACGTAGAGATAGCCGGTCTCGGGGTCGACGGCGGCCCCCGACCAGCTCGCGCCGCCGCCGACGGGGGGCCGCATGATGGTGCCGCGGAGCGTCTGCGGCGTGTAGAGCGGCCCCAGCCGGAAGCCCTGGACGGCGCCGACGGCCATCTGCCGGATCTCCGGCGTGAAGTCGACCAGGTCGTCGATCGAGGTCCCCTGGTACTCGAACGGGGCCGGCCTCGTCGGGAAGGGCTGGGTCGGCGAGAGAACTTCTCCTTCCAGGTCGGTGTCAGTGGCGACCGCCCGTTCCTCGATGGGCCACACCGGCTCCCCCGTCACGCGGTCGAACGCGTAGACGAAGCCCTGCTTGCTGACCTGCGCCACGGCCTTGATCTCGCGCCCGTCGACGGTGATGTCGAGCAGGTTGGGAGCCGCCGGCAGGTCGTAGTCCCACAGGCCGTGGTGGATGGTCTGGAAGTGCCACTGCCGCTGGCCGGTCTCGACGTCGACGGCGACGATGCTCTCCGCGAAGAGGTTGTCGCCGAGCCGGTGGCCGCCGTAGTAGTCGTTCGTCGGCGTCCCGATGGGGAGGTAGACCCAGCCGAGCTCCTCGTCGCCGCTCATCATCGACCAGATGTTGGTGTTGCCGCTGTAGCGCCACGACTCGTCCAGCCAGGTGTCGGACCCGAACTCGTCCGCGCTCTGCGGCACGGTGTGGAAGTCCCACCGGTGGCGGCCGGTGCGGACGTCGTAGGCGCGGGCGAAGCCGGGCGTCGCCTCGCGGGTGATGGTCCGGTCGTTGATGGTCGAGCCGACGATGATGGTGTCGCGGATGACCAGCGGCGGCGACTGCGACGAGAGCGGCAGCAGGTTCAGGATGTCGCGCTCGCCGCGGGGTGCGCGCGGCACACCGTCGGTGAGGTCGACGCGCCCGTCGTCGCCGAAGTCGGGGGCGGGAATGCCCGTCTTCGCGTCGACCGCGAGGAGATAGCCGTCGCCGGTGGCCCACACGATGCGGGCGTCGCCGGCGTTCTCCCAGTAGGCGACGCCGCGATGCCGCCACTGCGCGATGGCCGGCATCCCCGACTCGTAGGCGCGCGGATCGTGCACCCAGAGGGTCTCGCCGCTGCGGGCGTCGACGGCCGCGGCCTGGTAGAGCGGAGTGCTCAGATAGAGGAGGCCGTCCACCATGAGCGGCGTCGCCACCAGCGCGCGGATGGACGGCCGGGTCCGCGTCTGGCGCACGCCGTCCCACCCGGTCCAGAGGTCCGGCTCCTCCGCCTGCAGCATGTCGAACAGGGTGTCGGCCGCGACCAGCGAGTCGCCGGCGGGCGTGGAGTGGACCAGGTGCGTGTCGGCCGTCCTCCAGTGCCAGCGCATCTCGAGGTCGCCGAAGTTGTCGGCCGTGATCTGGTCGAGGGGCGAGTACTTCGTGCTCCCGCTGTCCCCCGCGTAGCTGCGCCACTCGCCGTCGGCTGCCGCCCCGTGCTGCGCCTCGGCGTGCCCGACGGCCAGACCCGCTGCCACCGCCGCTGCCGCCGTCGATCGCATCCATCGCATGGTCAAAGCACCTCGGATGTCTCTCCCGGAGCGTCCCCCGAAGCCGGCGTCACCGGGCAGCTACTACGGGCGTTCGCGGAATTGCGTCTCGGTGCAGGTGCCGAAGTCGACGACGTCCAGCATCTTCCGCTGCAGGGCCCGGAATCCCTCGTCGGCCATGAGGAGATCGGTGAAGTCCTGGCGCATCTCGGCATCGAGGTGGCGCTCGCGGATGAGGATCTGGTTGAACGGCCGCTCGATGTTCTGGAATCCGGTCATCCAGCGGCCCGTCGTCACGGTCATCTCGGCGCCCGGGAAGCTCCCCCGGACCAGCTCCTCCCAGTCCCGGGCGAGCTCTGCCGCGGCGTCGTCCTGACCTCGCTCGATGTTGCAGATGCGCTGGAACACCAGCGGCGGTTCGTCCTGGATGGCGCCCTGCACGCCTGCCGCGGCGCCGAGCAGCGCGAGCGTCGCGATGACCCTCCTCATGGACCTGTCTCCTTCACACCGCGAACGTAGCATGCGCGTTCGTCGCCCGAAGTCCGAAGCCGACGTTCGTCACGGAGCACGTCTGCCCGGCGAGCGGTCGAGCGCGACTGCCGGCTGCTCACGAATCGCCCGCAGCACCTCTTGCCGGCTGGATCGTGCAACCGCTCGCTCGATCTCCCGCGGTACGATGGTTGGTATCGACACGTCTTCCGCGACGGCTCGTCAGCGCCGCTCAGTCTACGCTGGCATTCTACCGATTCGCCGCCCGACCGGCGGCTCCGAGCGGCTCCAGAGGACGATGGCACGGTGACCCACATCGAGATCCGCGGCGCGCGCACCCACAACCTGAAGGGACTCGACGTCGACGTTCCCAAGCACCGGCTCGTCGCCTTCACCGGCGTGAGCGGCAGCGGCAAGTCGTCGCTCGTCTTCGACACCATCTGCACCGAGGCGCAGCGCCAGCTCGTCGAGACGTTCAGCACCTACGCCCGCCGCCGGCTGCCGCAGCTCACGCGGCCGCCGGTGGACGAGATCCGGAACATCTCGCCGTGCATCGTCATCGACCAGAAGCGCCTCGGGGCCAGCAGCCGCAGCACCGTCGGCACCGTCACCGAGATCTACACCTACCTCCGGATGCTCTTCTCGCGCTGCGGGCGGCCGTTCATCGGCTGGTCGCACCGGTTCTCGTTCAACCACCCCGACGGGATGTGTCCCGCGTGCAAGGGCCTGGGGAAGCGCGTCCGCATCGACGTCGACAGGCTGCTCGACCCCGAACGGAGCATCGAGGAAGGCGCCATCCGGCATCCGAGCTTCGACATCGGCAAGTGGTACTGGCGGGAGATCGTCCAGACGCGCGTGGTCCCGCCCGACAAGCCGCTGCGGGAGTTCACCGCGGCCGAGCGGGAGCGGCTGCTCTGGGCGGATGGCCTGCGCGTGGAGAAGGTCCACCAGGGCATGACCTACGAGCGGCCGTTCGACGGGGTGGCCCGCAAGCTCGAGCGGCTCCACGTCGACAAGAACGAGGACCAGATCCCGCGCACCTCCCGGGAGGCGTATCGGCGCCTGTTCCGGGAGCGGCCCTGTTCCGACTGCGGCGGCGCCCGGCTGAACGGCGCCGCGCTGGCGGTGGAGCTGGCCGGCGGGCGCACCATCGGCCGGCTCGTCGAGTGCGAGCTGACGGAGCTGGACCGGGTGCTCGCGGAGCTCGTCGAGCGGGACGACCACGAGCCCATCCGCGACGTCGTCGCGACGCTGGTCGCCCGGATGCGGAAGACGCTCCGCCACCTGATCGACATCGGCGTCGGCTACCTGTCGCTCAACCGGGGCGTGCCGACGCTGTCCGGCGGCGAGAGCCAGCGGGTCAAGATGGCCCGGCAGCTCGACTGCGACCTGGTCGATCTCGTCTACATCCTCGACGAGCCGACCGTCGGACTCCACCCGCGCGACATCGACCACCTGATCGCCATGCTGCGCCGCCTGCGCGACCAGGGCAATTCGGTGCTCGTCGTCGAGCACGATCCCGCCGTCATCCGCGCCGCGGACTGGGTGGTCGACATCGGCCCCCGGGCCGGCGACGGCGGGGGCGAGCTGGTCTTCTCCGGCCGCCTCGAAGACCTCCCGTCCGCGGGCGGCGCAACCTCGTGCGCGCTGCAGGAACGCACCGCCGCCCCGCGGCGCGAGCGGCGGCCGTTCCGCGAGACGCTGCGCATCGAGAACGCAAGCGCCAACAACCTCCGCGACGTGACCGTCCGGATCCCGAAGGGCGTGCTGACGTGCTTCACCGGCGTCGCCGGGTCGGGCAAGAGTTCGCTGGTGAGCGAGCTGGTCGAGACCCTGCGGCGGAGCCGGGGAGCGGACCCGGAACCCCGCGACGGCGAACGGCGAGGCGACGGCGGACGGCAAGGCGACGCCGGACGGCAAGGGAGGGACGGCGTCGTCGTGGTCGATCAACGTCCCGTCGGACGCTCGTCCCGCTCGAACCCCGCTACCTACATCGGCGTCTTCGACCCGATCCGCAAGTTGTTCGCCGGCGCCAACGGCGTCTCCCCCGCGATGTTCAGCTTCAACGCCCAAGGCTCCTGCCCCGAGTGCAAGGGCCGGGGCTATCTGGAAGTCGAGCTGTCATTCCTCGACGACGTCCGCCTCGAATGCAAGGTGTGCGAGGGCAAACGGTACCGGGAGGAAGTGCTGGAGCTGAAGTACCGCGGCCGCTCCATCCACGACGTCCTGGAGATGACGGTCGCCGAGGCCCTGGCCTTCTTCGCCGCGGCCAGTGACGACCGGAGGGGGCACGGCGCCGCGATCGCGCGCGGCCTGCAGCTTCTCGCGGACGTCGGCGTCGGCTACCTGCGGCTCGGCCAACCCGTGTCCACCCTGTCGGGCGGCGAGGCGCAGCGCCTCAAGCTCGCCACCGAGCTGACGCGCTCCGGCAACGTCTACGTCATGGACGAGCCGACCACCGGACTCCATCCCGCGGACATCGATCGGCTGCTCGCAATCGTCGACCGGCTCCTGGCCGGCGGCAACACCGTGGTCGTCATCGAGCACAACCTCGACGTGATCGTCGCCGCCGACTGGATCGTCGACCTCGGACCGGAGGGCGGGCGGCACGGCGGCGCGATCGTCGCCGAGGGCACGCCGGAGGATGTCGCCGCCCGGGCGGCGACCAGCCACACGGGGCGCTACCTTCAGGAACGGCTGGGGCTGTAGCGGCCTTCGTACCATTCCCGCCGGATCCGACCTGTCGAATCGTGGGGAGCTAACGCTAACCAGGTAAACCTGAAAGCGGGCTGAGGCCCCCTGGGGGTGGGGGGGGCGTGTCGGTCTGCCTCGGGCGAGGGCGTACGGGATCCGGCCCTCCTGCGGTACGT
>JAPOVI010000291.1 GCA_026708265.1 Acidobacteriota bacterium | reverse complement strand
TCGCTGATGGTCTTCTTCGTGCTGGCGTGCCAGTGCATGAGCACGATCGGCGTCGTGCGCCGCGAGTCGGGCTCGTGGCGCTGGCCGATCTTCATGTTTGGCTACATGTCGGTCCTGGCCTACGGCGCGTCGCTCGTCGTCTACCAGGCCGGGACGCTGCTCGGCTGGGGGATCTGATGTTCTGGCAGGAGCTGGCCGTCGCCGTCATCGTCGGCCTCTCCGTCGTCTGGCTCGTCCGCCACATGCGGAGCATCCTGGTGGTCCCGTCCCGTCCCGGGAGCGACGTGGGCGCATCGTGCCACGGCTGCGACGACTGCGGGGAGGACGAGGTTGCGGTGGGGGAGGCTGCGCGCGAGCCCCGGCCCGCCCCCCTTGCCGGTCCCCGGTCCGGGACCGTTCACTGACGTCGGATCGCTGACGTTGGACCCACCTCGTCGAGCGGCCGAGGACGGGGCCGTCCAGCCGCATTCCCTTGTGGTCTACGGCTACCGGCGAGAGGCTCGGGGCTGCCGCACCGGGCAGTTGGTGGCGGCGGCGGGCCTACGTCAGCCGCTCCCGGTCAGGTCGGCCGCCGCTGCGACGAAGCGGTCGAGCCGGTCGGCGTGCTCGTCGAGGATGGGGTGCGACCAGCGCTCCCGCAGCGTCCGGTGCACCTCGCGCTGGTACCACAGCATCTCGTCGAGGCCCGCGGTGAACGCGGTGAGGAACGCGGCACCCCGCTCGCGCATCCCGGCGACCATCTTCGTCAGGTTGTGGATCTTGTCGGCAGAGGCGACGGCCCGCGATCCGTCCCGCGGCGTCCGCCGCAGCTGATCGATGTAGACCGTCTTGCGCGCGCGCCAACGGGCCGGCCGCGGCGGCTCGGAGACGTCCTCGACCATCGCCAGCACGAGGTCGCCGAAGCGGTCGCGGATGACCGCCGGCGCCAGGTCCGTGTCCTCCAGGGTGTCGTGCAGCAGGGCCGCGATCACGGTGTCCTCGTCGAACCCGTGGTCGCCGACGATGAGGGCCACCGACGCGGCGTGCGCCACCTCGAAGCCGCGCCCCGCCTTGCGGCGACGCAGGCCGTGGGCCTCCAGGGCGGTGACGACGGCGAGCTCGACGCGGTCGCTGTACACGCCGGCTCAGCGCCGCGCCGCCGGCGGCGAGTCGGACGGCGCGACGTAGCTGCGCCGGGCGCGCGCCCGCATCCCGCGCGGCTTCACCCGCACCTCGAGCTCGTGCACGCGGCCGTCCCGGACCTGCGGCGCGAAACCGAGCACGTACTGGCTGTGCAGCTCCTGCGCCACGCGCGTGAAGGTCGGTCCGAGGTCCGACGTCTCGTCCAGCTCGAAGTAGCCGCCGCCGGTCTCCTCGGCGAAGCGCCGCAGGTTGCGGTCGGGGCGGGTGCGGACGCGCCGGATGCCGTTGAAGTAGTCCGCCTCGAGGCCGATGGCGTAGATCATGACCTCCTCGGCGACCGCCCGGTCGAGCACGTCGCCCGAGCGCGTGTCGCTGTCCGTGTCGTCCCCGTCCGTGAAGACCAGCACGACCCGCCTTCCCTCGACCCCCGTCAGCGCGTCGAGGCCCGCCGCGACACCGTCGTAGAGGCGCGTCGGATTCCCGAAGTCGAGCACGCCGAGCGCGTCGATCAGGCGGTCGCGGTCGCCCGTGAACTCGGCCGGCTCCACCTGGATCTTGTCGTTGAACGCGCCGACACGCCCCCGGTCATCGGGCAGCATCCGGATGAGGAACTGCTCGGCGCCCGCCTTGAGCAGGTGGAGACTCGGCGTCACGCTCGCGCTCGTGTCGAGCATCACGACGACCGTGATCGGCCGTACCTCGTTCTCGAAGAGCACCAGCTCCTGCGGCTGTCCGTTGTCGAAGACGACGAAGTCGTCGCGCGTCAGGTCGGGAACCAGCCGTCCGCCGCGGTCGGTGACCGTCACGTAGAGGTCGACCAGCTCCGTCCCGCTCCGGAACAGCGGCTGCTGCTGGGCCGCGAGCGTGGCGATTCCGACCGCCAGCGCCACGGCGACGATCGCCGACATCATTCGGGTAGCCATACCGTGCAGCTTAGCGCCCCCGCTCGCGGGCTGGCAACGGCCGTGATGTGGTCTCGTGGCCGGGGCGGTCCTTGGATGTCGGGTGGTCTTCGCCGTCCGTCACTTGAGCTTCAGCAGCGCCTGCACCCAGGCCACGTCCCCCGCGAGGAGCTTCTTGACGTCTCCCCTCAACTCCCTGATGTCGGCTCTGAGCTCCCGGTGGGCCGCGTCGTTGTTCCGGATCTCGCGGCGCAGGAACCACGCGATGACACCGACCAGGACGGCGATGGCGGCGAGCGCCGCCGTGCCGGCCCAGACCGCGAGGGACAGGGCGGCCGAGAGATCCAGGGCCACGGGAGGCGCGGCTGCAATCATCGGCGGCACTCCGAGTCGCGGCGGAAGGGTGCAAGGTCGGACGAACGCGGGCCGGGTTGCGGCGAGCCCCATCTCTCGCTGACCGTGTATCGACTATGACACGGCAGGCCGGAACTGCACAACTCCAGGTTCCGTGTCCGCTTCGGATTTCGTGTCCACGGCACCCACGCTGCAGGGACGTGCGCCGTGTCGTGGGTGCTGCTCTTGACACGCTGATGACCGGCGGCCCCGCGAACGAGGTCGGCCGCCGTCGTCGGCGGTCACGGTCCCGGGCTCTACGGCGGTGACGCGCCGCACCGCCGCGCCACCGCTTGGATAGAATGGACGGACGGGGCTCGGCTGCCCGCCCCCCCGGGAGGACAAGTGATGAAGAGGCTCCTGCTCGCCGGACTCCTGACCGTCGCCGTCGGCACGCCGGCCGCCGCCGAGTTGGCGGACGACGTAGCGGCTCCGTACCTGCACATCCAGCTCGCGCTTGCCAACGACTCCATCGACGGGGTGGGCGATGCGGCGGCTTCGATCGCTGCATCCGCGGCCGCCCTGGGCGAAGCGGGGGCCGGCATCGCGGCGTCCGCCGAGGCGCTGGCCGCGGCGAAGGACCTGCGCACCGCGCGCGCCGTCTTCGGACCGCTCAGCGACGCGCTCATCGCCTACGGCGAGGAGGTCGGCTTCGGGGATCTGCGGGTCGCCTACTGCCCGATGGTCGACAAGTCGTGGGTGCAGGCCGCGGGCGACATCCGCAACCCGTTCTACGGCTCCATGATGCTCACCTGCGGCGAGTTCACGAAGTAGCGTCGCGCACCGACGTGCCGGCGTCGGGGTGCCGGTGTCCGGCGTCGGCCTCCGGCGTCGGCTCCGGCGCCGTCGCCGCCCGATGCGATGCGGCGGGACGGTGGAATGCGGTCGCCGTCCCGCCTGGCCATTCCCCCAACTCGGTCTCGAGGCCCCGATGACGAATTCGTCTCCGCGCTCCGCGCCGGCGGACGTGCGCGCCGCGCTCGACGCGGCCCTTGCCGGGCGCATTCTGGTGCTCGACGGCGCCATGGCGACCATGGTGCAGCCGCTGGGCCTCGAGGAGGCGGACTTCCGGGGGCCCCGCTTCGCCGAGCACGGCCACGAGCTGAAGGGGAACAACGACGTCCTCGTGCTGACGCAGCCCGAGGCGATCGTCCGGATCCACGACGCGTACCTGGCCGCGGGGGCGGACATCGTCGAGACGGACACCTTCACCTCCACCGCCGTCGCACAGGCCGACTACGGGCTCGAGGCGGCGGCCTACGAGATGAACGTCGCCGCGGCGCGGCTCGCCCGGGAGGCGGCCGACCGCTGGACGGCGCGCACGCCGGAGCGGCCGCGCTTCGTCGCCGGGTCGATCGGACCCACCAACCGCACGCTGTCGATCTCGCCGGACGTCAACGACCCGACGTTCCGCGCCGTCACGTTCGACGCCGTCCGCGACGCCTACGCCGAGCAGGCGCGCGGGCTCCTCGACGGCGGCTCGGACCTGCTGCTGGTCGAGACGGTCTTCGACACGCTGAACGGGAAGGCGGCGATTGCCGCCATCCTCGACGTCTTCGACGAGCGGGGCGCCGAGGTCCCGCTGATGATCTCGGTGACGATCACCGATCGCAGCGGGCGGACGCTCTCGGGGCAGACGATCGACGCCTTCTGGGTCTCGATCGCCCACGCGCGCCCCTTCTCGGTCGGCGTCAACTGCGCCCTCGGAGCCCGCGAGATGCGGCCCTACCTGAGCGAGCTGGCGCGGCTTGCCGACACGTGGGTGAGCTGCTACCCCAACGCCGGGCTGCCCAATGCGTTCGGCGAGTACGACGAGCACCCCGCGGAGACGGCGCGGCTGCTCCGGGAGTTCGCCGAGAGCGGCCTCGTCAACCTGGTCGGCGGCTGCTGCGGAACGACCCCCGAGCACATCGCGGCGCTCGACGCGGCGGTCGCCGGCGTTGCGCCGCGCGCGCGGCCGGCGCCGGCCGAACGCTACACCGAGGCGAGCGGCCTCGAGCGGCTGACCATCCGGCCGGACAGCAACTTCCTGATGATCGGGGAGCGGACCAACGTCACCGGCTCGCGGAAGTTCGCGCGGCTGATCAAGGCGGGCGACTACGCCGCGGCGGCCGACGTGGCGCTCGAGCAGATGCGCGGCGGCGCCAACGTGATCGACGTCAACGTCGACGAGGCGCTGCTCGACTCCGAGGCGGTCATGGGCGCCTTCCTGCGCCTGCTGGCCACCGAGCCCGAGATCGCGCGCGTGCCCGTCATGATCGACAGCTCGAAGTGGTCGGTCATCGAGGCGGGGCTGAAGTGCGTGCAGGGGAAGGCCATCGTCAACTCCATCAGCCTCAAGGAGGGCGAGGCCGACTTCCTCGACAAGGCGCGCCGCATCCGCCGCTACGGCGCGGCGATGGTCGTGATGGCGTTCGACGAACGCGGCCAGGCCGACACCGCCGCCCGCAAGGTGGAGATCTGCCGGCGCGCCTACGCGCTGCTGACGGAGCGGGCGGGCGTCGAGCCGCACGACATCGTCTTCGACCCCAACGTGCTCGCCGTGGCCACCGGCCTCGCGGAGCACGACCGCTACGCCCTCGACTACATCGAGGCGACGCGCACCATCAAGGAGACCTGCCCCGGCGCGAAGGTGAGCGGCGGGGTCAGCAACCTCTCGTTCGCCTTCCGCGGGAACGACGTGGTGCGCGAGGCGATGCACGCCGCGTTCCTCTATCGGGCGACGCGCGCCGGCATGGACATGGGGATCGTCAACGCCGGTCAGCTCGCGGTCTACGAGGACATCCCGGCGGACCTGCTCGCGCACGTGGAGGACGTCATCCTCGACCGCCGCGAGGACGCCACGGAGCGGCTGGTCCGCTTCGCCGCCGGCGTCAGCGGCACGGCGACGAAGCGCGCCGTCGACCTGGCGTGGCGCGAGGGGTCGGTCGACGAGCGGCTGGCCCACGCCCTCGTGCACGGGATCGTCGAGTTCATCGAGGCCGACGTCGAGGAGGCGCGGCAGCAGCACGCCCGGCCCCTCGACGTCATCGAGGGCCCGCTGATGAACGGCATGAAGATCGTCGGCGACCTCTTCGGGGCGGGCAAGATGTTCCTGCCGCAGGTGGTCAAGAGCGCGCGCGCCATGAAGAAGGCGGTCGGCGTCCTCGAGCCGTACATGGAGGTGGAATCGTCCGCGGGGCGCTCGCGCGGGACGATCGTGATGGCCACCGTGAAGGGCGACGTGCACGACATCGGCAAGAACATCGTCGGCGTCGTGCTGCGCTGCAACAGCTACGAGGTGATCGACCTCGGCGTGATGGTGCCCTGCGACCAGGTGCTGCGGACGGCGGCCGAGAAGGGGGCGGACCTGGTAGGCCTGAGCGGCCTCATCACGCCGTCGCTCGACGAGATGGTCTTCGTGGCCAAGGAGATGACGGGCCGCGGGATGACGCTGCCGCTCCTCATCGGCGGGGCCACCACGAGCCGGCGCCACACGGCGGTCAGGATCGCCCCCGAGTACCCGGCGCCGACGGTCCACGTCGCGGATGCCTCGCGGGTGATCGACGTCGTCGCGTCGCTCCTGAGCCCGGAACGGAAGTCGGCGTTCGACGAAGCCAACCGCGCCGACCAGAAGGTGCTCCGGGAGCAGTTCGCGGCCCGCGCGGGCCGCCCCGTGCGCGCCTACGCCGAGGCGGCGGCCAATCCCCTGCGCACCGACTGGCGGGGGGCCGACGTGCCCGCGCCCGCGTTCACCGGCCGGCGCGCGGTCGAGGTGGGGCTCGACGAGCTCATGCCCTACATCGACTGGACCTTCTTCTTCGCCGCCTGGGAGCTCAAGGGCCGCTTCCCGGCCATCCTCGACGACCCGCGGCACGGAGCGGCGGCGCGCGAGCTCTACGCGGAGGCGACCGAGCTGCTGCGTCAGATCATGGACGCGGAGGGGCTCACCGCGCGCGGCGCCTACGGCTTCTGGCCCGCCGCGAGCGACAGCGACGACATCGCCGTCTACGCCGCGAACGGCGGCGGCGCGGAGCCCGCGGCGGAGCTCGTCCGCTTCCACATGCTACGGCAGCAGGAGGCGTTCGCCGGCGGGCGACCCAACCTGTCGCTGGCCGACTTCGTGGCCCCCGCCGGCACCGGCGTCGCCGACCACATCGGCGCGTTCGCGGTCACCGCGGGCATCGGCGCCGACGACCTCGTTCGCCATTTCGAGCACGACGGCGACGACTACCGGGCCATCATGGTCAAGGCGCTGGCCGACCGCCTGGCCGAGGCGTTCGCCGAGTACCTGCACGCGCGGGTGCGGCGCGACTGGGGCTACGAGCACGAGGGAGCGGCCTCGCCCGAGGATCTCATCGCCGGGCGCTACCGGGGCATCCGACCGGCCTTCGGCTACCCGGCGTGCCCCGATCACAGCGAGATCTTCAAGCTGTTCGAGCTTCTCGACGCCCCCGCCGCGGGCATCACGCTGACCGAGAGCGCGGCCATGGCGCCGGCGGCGAGCGTCGCCGGCCTCTACCTCGCTCACCCCGAGGCGCGCTATTTCACGGTCGGGCGCGTGGGCGCGGACCAGGTGGAGAGCTATGCCGCCCGCAAGGCGATCCCGGTCGCGGAGGCCGAGCGGTGGCTCGCGGCCAACCTCGCCTACACCCCGGCCGGCGAGCCGCGCTGAGCGTCCGGTCGCGCATCCGCCACCGTCGCTGTCACCGTCACCATGCACGACCTCGACGTGCTGCGCGACTTGGCGATCATCACCGGGCTCGCCATCCCGATCGTGGCGCTGGCGCATCGGGTCCGGCTGCCGCCGCTGGTCGCCTTTCTCCTGACCGGCGTCGTGATCGGCCCGTCCGGGGCGGGTCTCATTCCCGATCCGGAGGCGGTCTCCGCGCTGTCCGAGATCGGCGTCGTGCTTCTCCTGTTCGCCATCGGCCTCGAGTTCTCGCTCTCGGTGGTGCTGCGTTGGGGCCGCTCGGTGCTCGTGGCCGGCGGTGCGCAGGCCGGCGGGATGATCGCGCTCGTGGCGGGCGCCGGCGCCGCCTCGGGCGTCCCGCTCGGCAGGGCTCTCTTCTACGGCTTCCTCGCTGCCATGTCGTCGACCGCGGTGGTGACGCGGGCGTACGCCGACCGCGGGGAGCTGGATACGCCCCCCGGGCGCGAGTCGGTGTCGATCCTGCTGTTCCAGGACCTCTGCGTCGTCCCCTTCATGCTGCTCGTGCCGCTTCTGGCGGGCCGGGGGGACGCGGCGGGGACCGGCCTGTGGCTCCGCGTGCTGGGCGGGCTCGCGGTGGTCGGGGCCCTCGTCGTCGGGGGGCGGGCGGTCGTCCGCTGGACGCTCGACCGCGTGGTGCTCGTGCGCGACCGCGAGCTGTTCACGCTCTGCATCGGCTTCTTCGCGGTCGCCACGGCGCTCGTCACCGCCGGCGTGGGTTTCTCGCTCGCCATCGGCGCCTTCCTGGCCGGCCTGATCATCTCGGACTCGGAGTACGGGCTGCAGGCGCTCTCCGACGTGCTGCCGTTCCGGGCGCTCTTCAGCGGCGTCTTCTTCACGTCGATCGGCATGCTGCTCGACGTCCCGCTGGTGCTCGGTCAGCCGATACTCGCCATCGGGGCGGCGTTGGCGCTCATCGCCGTCAAGGCGCTGGTGACGACCGGGGCCGTGATGCTGCGGGGCCGGTCGCTCGACGTCGGACTGACGACCGGTCTCAGCCTCGCCCAGGTGGGGGAGTTCGCCTTCGTGCTCGCCGCGGCCGGCCTCCCGCTGGGCCTCTTCGCAGACGACCACTACCAGCTCTTCCTGTCGGTCGCCGCGCTCTCGATGATGGCCACGCCGTTCCTCGTGGCCACGGCGCGCCCCATCGCCGACGCCCTCGTACGCCGGCTGCCGGGGCAGCGGCGTACCGCGGCCGACGCGGCGCCGGCGGACGCGGCGCACGGGCACGCGGTGATCGTCGGGTACGGGGTCGCCGGCCGCTACCTCACACGGATGCTGCGGGCGGCCGGCATCACGGTGGTGGTGGTCGATCAGAACCTCGAGCTCGTGCGCCAGGCGCGCGAGGACGGAGTGCTCGCCGTCTTCGGGGACGGGACGCGGCACGCCGTGCTGGAGAGCGTGGCGGCCGCGCGGTCGCGCATCATCGTCTATGCCGTCTCCTCGCCGGTCGACGAGCGCCGGGGCGCCGCGGCGGCGCACGAGGTCGCGCCCGCGGCGCGCGTCGTCGTTCGCACGCGCTACGTGCGCTCGATCGACGACCTGATGCGCCAGGGCGCCACCGACGTGGTCGTGGAGGAGTTCGAGGCGTCGCTGGAGCTCTTCGCGCGGGCGCTCCGGAGCTTCGAGATTCCGGCCGCGCGCATCGCCCACGAGCTCGACGCGGTGCGAAGCGAGCATTACGCCCTGCTGCGCGGCGCGGCGGCACCCGACCTCAAGCTCGACACGCTGAAGCACCTCGGCATTCACGACGCGCTCGAGCTCGTCGAGGTCGAGGAAGGCGCCGCTGCCGCCGGCGAGAGCGCGCGGACGCTCGACCTGCGCCGGCGGACCGGCGCCATTCAGGTGGCGGTAGTCCGCCGCGGCACGCCGATCTATCGCCGCGACGACGCGTTCCGCTACGAGGTCGGCGACACCGCGGTGCTGGTCGGTGACCGGGAGGCGCTCGACGCGGCGGCGGGGCTCTTCCGCGGCGCAGGGGGCTAGGGCTTGGGGCTGGCCTTCCGCTCCTCCAGCTCCTCGAGGGTGCGCGGCCAGTCGCGCCCGAGCAGCCGCGACAACGAGCGGTCGGCGAGCAGCCGGCCGCCGGTCTGGCACGCGGCGCAGTAGTTCGACTCGTTGCTGGCGTAGACGATACGCTGCACGGGCGAGCCGCAGACCGGGCACGGCTTCCGGTAGCGTCCGTGGACGGCCATCGCCGGATGGAACGCCGTCACCTTCTCGGGGAAGCGGTCGCCCGCCTCCCGGCGCAGCCGCTCGACCCACGCGCGGAGCGTCGCCTGCGTCGCTTCGTGGAGCCGCGCGATCTCGCCGTCCGTCATCCGGCTCGTCAGCTTCAGGGGCGAAAGCCGCGCCGCGTGCAGGATCTCGTCGGAGTAGGCGTTGCCGATCCCGGAGAACAGCCGCGGATCGGTGAGGCTGCGCTTCACCGTGTGGTTCTCGCGGGTCAGCGCCGCCGCGAACGCCTCGCGGTCCGCGGCGAGGACGTCGAGGCCGCCGCGGTCGTGCGCGCCGAGCGCCGCCTCGCCCTCGACGAGGTGCAGCGACGCACGCTTGATCGAGCCGGCCTCGGTCAGGAGCAGCGTGCCGGTCGGGAAGTCGAACGCGGCCAGTCCCAGCTTCCTGGGGACGGGCGCACCGCGGTCCCGCCAGCGCAGCCGACCGGCAATCATGAGGTGGATGACGAGGAACAGCCCGCCCGCGAGCGCGAGAACGATGCGCTTGCCGAGGCGGCGGACGGCCCGGACCGTCGTTCCCTCCGCGGCGTCGAGCGGCGGCGTCACCGAGCGCAGGACGAAGGGGCGCAGCACCCGGATGCGGGTCAGCTTCTGCCCGGCGACGCGCCGCTCGAGACACGCCACGTAGACCTCGACGTCCGGCAACTCGGGCACGAGCGCCAGTGTATGATGGCTCCCCCTCGCCGATGGAGTACCAGATCCGCCAGTACGATCTCGAGCAGGGCGCACTCGAGATCGAGTACATGGAGGAGTACTTCGGCGAGTTCCCGCGCCGCAAGACCGCGGCCGAGGTGGTGGGCCGCCTCGCGAGCCGCGACCACCAGATCCTGATGGCCGAGGCGCCGCTGCCGGAGGATCCGTCCGTCGTGGTGCCGGTCTCCTACAAGGTCTCCCACGAGCTGCGCCTCGACGAGAGCGAGGCGAAGCTGGCCGATCTCGTGACCCGCCTGCGCGGGACGGTCGATTTCGCGGGCCGCAAGGTGCTCTACAGCTGGATCGGCGCCACGCGGCGCGACTGGCGGGGGCAGGGGTTCTTCCGCGCCCTGACCGAGGAGCAGGAAGCCTGGGCGCACGACAACGGCTTCGACGAGATCATCGTCAAGACCAAGAACCGCTTCTACGACATGCGCGGCACGCTCGACACGCTGCAGTTCGATGTCGTCAAGTTCGAGCCGCGCGCCGGCGACAACCGCGAGTCGAAGGTCTACCTCAGCAAGAGGCTGGGCCTCGAGGTGCTGAACCGCCACCGCAGCAAGCGCTCCGTCGTCCGCAGCCCCGGCTGATCCTCGCCGCAACGTGATAGGGTGGAAGCCCGGCTTGCCCATCATCCGGGTCGCAGCCCCCGACGATCCCCGCCTCGCCGAATTCGACGCCGTCCCCGACCCCGTGCGCCTCCGCGAGAGCGGGCAGTTCGTCGTAGAGGGCCGCTTCGCCATCGAGACCCTGCTCCGCGCGCGGCGCTTCCGCGTGCGGGCGCTGCTGCTGACCGAGAGCACGCACCGCGCGCTGGCGGCCGATCTCGCCGCGCCGAACTGGTCGGGCGTCGACGTCTACGTGGCGTCGGCCGCGCACTTCCGCATCGGCGGCTACGACTTCCACCGCGGCTACCTGGCCCTGGCCGACCGGCCCGCGCCCACCCCGGTCGACGAGCTTCTGGACGAGACCCCGCCGGAGGCCCCGCTGCTGGCCCTCGAACGCGTCGCCGACCCGGACAACGTCGGCAGCCTGTTCCGCAACGCCGCGGCCTTCGGCGTCGGTGCCGTGGTTCTCAGCCCTGGCTGTGCGGATCCCTTCTACCGCAAGGCGATCCGCACCTCGGCCGGCGCGACGCTGCGGCTCCGGTTCGCGACCGCCTCCGACTGGCCCGCTGCTCTCGGCCTGCTGCGCACCCGCGGCTACGTCGTCGCGGCGCTGACGCCGCTGCGAGGCGCGGCGGGGAAAGCGACGGCGGAGCTGGGGGACTTCGTCGCCGGGGGCCCGCGGGAGCGCCCAATGGCGCTCGTCGTGGGCACGGAGGGAGCGGGCCTCACCGCGGGGGCCCTGGCGGAGGCGGACGCGCGGGTGCACATCCGCATCGACCCGTCCGTCGATTCGCTCAACGTCGCCACCGCCGCCGCCATCGCGCTGCAGCAGCTCTACCGCGGCCGCGGGGGCTGAGGGCCGGAGTCTGCCCCGCAGAGCGTGCCACGACGGCCCGGGGCTCAGTCGAGGAGGCTGACGAACTCCTCGCGGGTCAGCCCCGCATCCCGGATCAGCGCTCGCAGCAGCCCCCGGCCCAGTTCCGGATGCCGCGGGACCGAGAGCCGGCGGCCGGTTGGCCCCACGACGATCATGTGACTGCCTTCGATGCGGTCCAGCGAATAGCCAATGCGGCGCACCGCCGCGACGAACTCGTCACCCGAGAGGACGGGGAGGCGCGCCACCTACGCCCGCACCTCCACCACCTGGAACTCGGTCGAGCGAGGCAGGGGAGCGTCGTGCTCCCGCAAGCTGGCCAGGTAGCCTCGAATCGCCTCTCGAATGTTGTCGAGCGCCTCTTCCCTTGTCCGCCCTTGACTGTGGCAACCCGGCAGCGTCGGACAGCTTGCGACCTCCCAGCCGTCTTCGTCCGTCTCGAACACGACCAGCAGCCGCACGCCCTCGCGGCGATAGTCGCCGGCACCGTCCACCACCGCCGTCCCCAGCCGGGGGCGGCCGCCGCGTTTGCGGTCCGGAGTCGCGGCGTTCGGCGGGGCCGTGGCGGCAGGTCGCTCGGCGATCCGGAAGCCCAGGCGGGACAGGATCCGGTGGGCGTCCTGGGCCGAGAAGCCCACCCACGGCAGGCCGGTCACCAGCCGGAGAACCTGCTTGATCGGATACGGTCGCTCGTGAAGGGTGACGAAGTACTTGTTGCGTCCATCGACCGGCTTCGGCGGGACACCCCGCGTCGCGTTCAGGACGTCGGATGGCGCAACGGCGAACCGACTGCCTCGAATCTGAAACTGCACCTGTCCCCTTCTTTCCACTACCTCTATCTTCGGTGTTCGCGGCAGGCAGGTCAAGCTCGGACAGGCCACCGTTCGGGAATCGAGCACCGACCCTCCCGTGGTAGGCTGGCCGGATGTTGGGCACGCACAGCTCGAGCGAGGTGCGACGATGAACTTGCGACCCGTTTCGACCCTGTGTCTCGCGGCGGCCCTTCTCGGCGGCGTCGCGCCGGGGGTCCGGGCGCCGGCCCTCGCCCAGGACGACGTTCCGGAGCTGCTCCGGGACTACGTGCCGGTGACCGACGAGATGCTGCGGGATCCCGATCCCGCCGACTGGATCACCTTCCGCAATGGCTACGCCCAGTGGGGCTACAGCACCCTGGACCAGATCGACGCGGACACCGTCGGCGAGCTGCGCCTCGTCTGGTCGCGGGCGATGCGGGCCGGCCCGCAGGAGGTCGAACCGACGGTCTACGACGGCGTGATGTTCCTGGTCAACTCCGAGGACATCGTGCAGGCGCTCGACGCCACCACCGGCGACCTGCTGTGGGAGTACCGCCGCCGGCTGCCGGCGGGAATCGGCAACCTGACCGGCACGCGCTACCGCTACCGCAACCTGGCGATCTACGACGACAAGGTCTTCCTCGCAACGAACGACGCGTTTCTCGTCGCCCTCGACGCGCGGACGGGCGACGTCGTGTGGGAGACCCGGCGCGCGGACTACCGCGACAAGGTCGCGCAGACCGCCGGCCCGGTGATGATCAAGGGCAAGGCGATCACCGGCTCGCGCTGCGACCCCTCGAGCCCGCTGCCGGGGGGCTGCTTCATCACCGCGCACGACGTGGCGAGCGGAGAGGAGCAGTGGCGGGTCTACACGATCGCGCGGGCGGACGATCCGGGCGGCGACACCTGGGGCGGCCTGCCGCTCTCCGCGCGCCGGCACGCGTCGATCTGGATGGTCGGGAGCTACGACCCCGAACTGGACCTCGTCTACTGGGGCACGGGCGTCACCGCGCCGACGCCGGAGGCGTTGCGCGGGGCCGGCAAGGCCGATCTTCTCTATACGAACTCCACCCTCGCCCTCGATCCGGACACCGGCGAGATGGCGTGGTACTTCCAGCATCTCCCGCGCGACAACTGGGATCTCGACCACCCGTTCGAGCGCATCCTGGTGGAGACCGAGCTCGCGCCGGACCCGGCCGCCGTCCCCTGGATCAGCCCGCGCGTGCGGCCGGGGGAGCGGCGCAAGGTGGTGACCGGCATCCCCGGCAAGACCGGCATCGTCTGGACCCTCGACGCCGCGACCGGCGAGTTCCTCTGGGCGCGGCCGACGATCCACCAGAACATCATCACGGACATCGACCTCGACACCGGCCGTCCCGCGATCAACGAGGACTCCGCGCCGACCTCGCTCGACGAGCCGTCGTTCGCCTGTCCGCACCTGCTCGGCGGCAAGGACCAGCCGTCCGGGGTCTACAGCCCCGACACCGGCGCCCTCTACATGCCGCTGAACAACACCTGCGTCGACCTCGCCATGTCGGTCGAGCGCGCCGAGCCGAGCGACGGCTACGGCCTGAGCATCCGGGTGCGGCACGTCCCCGACGTGGATCCCGACACCGCGCCCATCGGCCGCCTCGAGGCGGTGTCGGCCTCCAGCGGCCGCACGCTCTGGCTCTACCAGCAGCGGGCCCCGATCTACGGGTCGCTGCTCGCCACGGCCGGCAACCTCGTCTTCGGCGGCGACGTGGTGCGCCGCTTCCGGGCCTTCGACGCCGAGAGCGGCGACGTGCGGTGGGAGACGATCCTGAACGGTCCGGTCAGCGGCCGCCCGATGACCTACAGCGTGGGCGGGCGCCAGTACCTCGCCATCACCGCGGGTGGCGTGACGCAGGCCTCGATGCTGCTACGCCTGACGCCGGAGCTCACGACCACCACCGGCAGCAATACCATCTTCGTCTTCGCGCTGCCCTGACTACCACCGGGGTTCCGGCCACGACAGCGATGCGCAGGCGACTTGGACTCGTCACGGCGATGATGGTCTTGACTGTATGCGCCTACGAAGCCCGGGGCCAGACCGGGCCGTACATCGAGATGGACCTGGGGACAGGTCTTGCACCGCCCCTCACCGTCCACGGGTCGGACAACGACTGGGGCACGAAGTGCGACCTGATCATCAACCCGCTCGGCG
>JAPOVI010000016.1 GCA_026708265.1 Acidobacteriota bacterium | reverse complement strand
TTTACGCCATCACGGGCAGCCTCTTGTCGCTACGCCGGTGAGAATTCCAGGCTAGCGGTTCGCGTAGCCGCTGCAAGCCACCGTCACCGCGCGGCCTCGGCCTCCTGCCGCTCGAGGTTGCGGTAGACCTCCTGGATGTGCCGGATGTCGTGATTGCCCTCGTGGCAGGCGTACTCGTACATCGGCCCCTCGGTGGTCATCATCGGCACCTCGGCGCTCCAGGGCCGGTCCCAGGTGGCCGGGTCCTCCACGGTGAAGGTGTAGTGGATGCGGTCGTCGGCCACGCGGGTGAAGCGCTCCTCCACCGTGAGATGGCGGCTCGAGCCCTGCCAGGCGGCCTTGTCGTTGAAGTGGCTGCTCTCGATGATCAGCGTGTCGCCCTCCCAGCGCGCGCGGGAGTCGCCCGGCCACTGGCGGATCCTGTCCGACATCGGCGGCCGTCCGTCGAGGGGGATGATGCGCGGGCCGTTGGTGCTCTGCTCGGTGAAGATCACCACGTGCGACGGCGTCTGCAGGATGTGGTGGATGTCGTTGTAGGACGGCGGCTGCAGCGGCGGCGCGTTGTAGCGGTAGTGCAGGCAGCGCTCGCTGTGCGGCCGCAGCTCGTAACCGTCGAACGGTCCGCGGTCGCCACGCGCCGCGCGCCGCTCGTCAGCCCGCGCCCGGGCCTGCTCATTGCGCGGCGGTATCCGGCCGTTCGGCGGGTCGGTGATGAGCGAAGTCCGGCGGGTCGACAGCCCCTTGGGCACGCGCGTGCGGAGCCAGATGGCGTTGTCGTAGTGGACGTAGGTCTCGTCGCGGTGCGACTGGTCGAGCACCCGCGCACGCTCCTCGGGGTCGGCGATCTCGATGACGAAGCGGGCCAGCGGGTCCGCCCCGTCGACCGTCAACTGTGACTGGAGCAGCGCGAACTCCTCCTCGGCGTAGAACTCCTGGTCGCCCAGGTATTCCGGGCGCTCCATCGGCGTGAAGGTCTGCGTGGTCCAGTAGCCCTGCAGGTCGGGCTGGCCGCCGGGCAGTCGGGGCATCTCCCACACCGGGTCCGCGTCCGGAGCACTCTCGGACTGGCTCTGCGCGGCCGCCGGCGCCGCCAGCAAGGCGGCGGCCAGCGCGATGGCAATCGTTCGGAGACGATGATGCATCTCAACCCTCCCCTGGGAGGCTGTCGTCGGTGACCGGAACGGGCCGATCATGGCCCAGGACCGCGCGCGCCGCAACTCCGGCCGCCATCGCGGGCTCAGAGCGAAGGCGTGCGCAGGTGCCACTCCGTCGCCTGCTCGTACGCGTGCGCGAGGGCGAGCACGTCCACCTCGCCCAGGGCGGGGCCAACGATCTGCAAGCCGATGGGCAGCCCCTCCCGGCTGAATCCGCAGGGCACCGTGATGGCCGGAATCCCGTAGCTGTTGAAGGGCGCCGTGTTGCGAATCAGGCTCCCGGTCGCCTCGGCGGGCGATTCACGAGCCTCCTCGATCCCGATCGGCAGTACCGGCAAGGTCGGCGTCACGAGCAGGTCGACGTCCTCGAACACCCGGGCGATCGCCTTGCGCGCCAGCTTCAACTGGTACAGCGCCTCGGCATAGTCCACCGCGGACACCTCGGCGCCGGGCTCGATGCGCGCCAGCGTGCTCGGGTCGTACAGCTCCCGCCGGTCGTCGAGGAGGTCGGCGTGATACGCGTACGCCTCGACCCCGACCGGACGACCCGCCGGCAGCTCGGGCAGCTCCACGCCGCGCGTGTTGACCGTCATCCCGCTCAGCACGCCCAGGGCCCGCTCGACGGCCTCCCCGATTTGCGGGTCGATGTCCTCGTAGTACGTGCGGGGCACGCCCAGGCGCAGCGACGACGTACGGCGCCGGAGCGCGCTCGCGTAGTCGGGCACGTCCGCGCGGATGCTCGCGATGCCGCGCGGGTCGTAGCCGGCCAGCGCCTGCATCAGGAGCGCGGCATCGGCCACGGTCCGGCACATCGGGCCCACGTGGTCGAGCGACACGCTGAGCGGGATGATGCCGCGGATGCTCGCCAGGCCGTAGGTCGCCTTCAGACCGACGATGCCGCAGTGGGCGGCCGGAATGCGCACGGATCCCCCGGTGTCGGTCCCCAGGGCGCCGGCGCACAGCCGCGCGGCGACCGCCGCGCCCGATCCGCCCGACGACCCGCCGGGAGTGCGCTCCGGATCCCAGGGGTTGCGCACGGGACCGGTGTGCGTGAACACCGACGTCGCGCCGTAGGCGAACTCGTGCATGTTGAGCTTGCCGATGATGACGGCGCCGGCCTCCTCGAGCCGCGTCACGACCTCGGCGTCCTCGTCCGGCACGCGGTCCGCGAACACGGCGCTCGCGGCGGTCGTCAGCACCCCCGCCGTGTCGATGTTGTCCTTGAGCGCGATCGGAATCCCGTGCAGCGGTCCGCGCCACCGCCCGCCGGCGAGCTCCGCCTCGAGCTCCCGCGCCCGGGCCGCAGCGCGCTCGCCGGTCACGGTGACGTAGGCATTGAGGCGAGGATCGATGCGGCCGATCCGCTCGAGGTAGGCCTCCACCAGCTCCGGCGGCGAGAGCGCGCCGGTGCGAATGAGCCGCTGGGCCCCGCCGATGCCCAGCGTCGTGGGATCGGCGGCCTGCGCGAACGCAGGACCGCTCAACGCGAACGCGGCCGCCGCCGCGCCCGTCGCCAGGAACTCGCGCCGATCGAGGTCTCTCGCCATGTCACGTCCTGCCTTCGCGCAACGCGATGCCGGGGGGCGCCGCCTGGTGCGCCACGATGCCGTGATGTTCGCTCGCTGCCCGCATTGTAGCCGTAGCCGATTGCGACGCGCGCACCCACCAACCGAGCGAGGCCGAGCGGCTCCGGATGCCCGGGCGCGCTCACCGTTCCGCGGACTCGATGCTGCAGGCGGGTCTTCGGATTCTCGAGGCACGGACGGCAGCGCCCGCACTCACAGCTTCTTGAAGTACCGCGCAATGGGGAACAGCCGGAAGCCCGCCGACTCGTAGGTATGGCGAGCGGGAGCATGCCCGGGGTCTCCCCCGGTATCCACCACCACGGTGGTCATGCCGGCCGCCTTGAGCCAGGCAAGCGAGTACCGGGTAAGCCCTGCCGCGATCCCACGACGCTGCCAGTCGGGATCCACCGCGATCATGTGAATCTCGCCCATGCGCTCGTCGGGGTGGAGTCGCAGGGCGACGAATCCAACGGTCCGGGAGCCCTCGCATGCAACCCAGACGTGGAACCCTTCCTGCGAGCAGGCGGACTCGACCGCGCTCCGTTGGGTAACGCGCCAGTCCGGATGCTGCTCGCGAAAGATGTCGCTGCCCATCGCCCTCTCGATGGACTCGAAGACGGGTTCCCAGGCTCGCAGCGACAGCCGGACGACGGCATCGAGCCTGGATTCGTCGTAGGGCTCGATGGTCATGACGGGCGATGGGTCGCCGCAACGGACGCCTGCACCGCCCGCCGGTGTCGTCGGTCCGCCGGCGGCGCGATAGAGGACGGCGAGGCTCGCCGCCGCCGCTGCAGACTCATCGGCTACTCGGGCAAGGCGAACACGTACAGGGCATTGCCGGTCCGCGGGTGGTGGATGTCGGGCGCCAGGGCGCGCGGGGCCGCCCTCGGGCTGCCACCCCCGAGGCCGGTCGACACCGCGACGTACTGCCGGCCGTCGACCGCGAAGGAGATCGGGAAGCCCTGCACCGACGTGCCCAGCCGGGCCTGCCACAGCACCTCGCCCGTCCGCACGTCGAACGCCCGGAACCACCGGTCGAGGTCGCCGGCGAAGGCGATGTCCCCGGCCGTCGAGAGCACGCCGGTCAGGAACGGCGCCCGCTGCTCGACGCTCCAGACCTCCTCCAGGGTCTCGGCGTCGAACGCGGCGAGCTTGCCGAGCCGGCCCTCCGTGTCGGGCATCTCGAAGAAGGGCCGCGCGCTCATCCCCACGCCGCCCGAGCCGGGCTCGAGGGCGACCTCGCGGGCCGACAGCTCCATGCAGGTCTGCGAGAGCGGGAGGATGAGCAGCCCCGACCCTGGGTGGTAGCTCATGGGGTGCCAGTTCTTGCCGCCGGCGGTGCTGGGGCACGCGGGGACGAGCTGCTCGAACTGCGCGTCGACGATGTCCTGCCGGTAGGTGACGGCGCCGGTGTCGGGGTCGATGTGGTCGAAGACGTTCTGGAAGACGGTCTCCTTGTGGCCGAGGAACTCGCCGGTCTCCCGGTCCAGCTTCCAGAGGATGCCGTGCTTGCCGGCGCTGAAGACCACCCGGCGCCCTCCCACGTCGACGAGCACGCGCTCGAAGACCTCGTCGAGGTCGAGGCTCTCGCCGGGGACGTGCTGGAAGTGCCAGGCGAGGTGGCCGTCCCCCGGCCGCAGGGCGACCGTCGAGCTGGTGTAGAGAGCCGGGTCGTGGACGGTCATGCCCCGGCTGACCGCGACCCACGGCTTCGCCTGGGCCACGCCGAAGTAGACGAGGTCGAGGCCGGGGTCGTAGCTGCCGGTGATCCACGTCTCGCCGCCCCCGCGCAGGTAGTCCGGCAGATCGGCCCAGGTGTTGCCCCCGGGCTCGTCGGCGCGGGCCACGGTGTTGAACCGCCAGAGCCGCCCGCCCGTCGCGGCGTCGTAACCGCTGATGAAGCAGCCCTCGCGGGTGAACTGCCCGCAGCCGCCGAGCCCCTGCACGACCGTGCCGCCGGCAATGACCGGCCCGCTCGTGTTGCGGAAGCCCTGGGCGTCGTCGGCGATGCGGGTCGTCCAGACCTCGGCGCCGGTGCGCGCGTCGAGCGCGACCAGCCGCGCGTCGGCGGTGGCGAGGAAGAGCTTGTCCTCGTAGATCGCGAGGTTGCGGCTCGAGCTCGCGATCTGGCCCGCCTCGACGCCCACCTCGTGCTCCCAGATCAGGTCGCCGGTGCGCGCGTCGAGCGCCTGCACCACCGGGCCGAAGCCGGCGAAGTAGAGCACGCCGTCGTGCGCGATCGGCGAGGGCGCGTTCCGTCCGCCCTCGTTCATGGCCCACATCCACTGCAGCTCGAGCTCGCCGACGTTGTCCCGGGTGATCGCGTCGAGGGGGCTGTGGCTCCAGGCCTCGTAGTTCCGCCGCACCATCAGCCAGTCGCCCGGGTCCGGATGCCGCAACATCTCGTCGGTGACCGGCGTGTAGCTCTCCACCTCGCCCGCGACCGTCACGCCCCCCGGCACGGCGGCCGCCGCCGTGCGCGTGTCGGGCCTCCGCGCCCGGCCCTGGGCCGCTGCCGTTATCGCCGGTGCGGAGCCGGTTCCTCCTGTCGCCACGTCGCCGATCGGAACGGCCGTGGCAACCGTCAGCGCCCGGTCCCCGGCCGGCGCGCCGTTCGCCTCGAGCAGGTACGCGACGATGTCGAGATAGGTCTCGTCCCCGAGGCGGCCCGGCCGGTCGGGGGGCATCGTGTCGCGGATGCGTTCGACGAGCTCTCGCGGCGTGCGGTCGCCCCAGAAGCTCAGGAAGTTGGGACCGGCCAGCGGCGGCGCCTCGAAGTTGCCCCGCAGATCGGTCCGGTGACAGATGGCGCAACTCCGCGTGTAGGCGGCACGGCCGCTCTCGGCCTGACGAGCGGTATGGACACCGCTCGGCGCGGGCTGGGCAGCCGCGAAGGCGGCCGCGCCGAAGAAGCCGCCGGCAACGCCCAGCAGGGCCGCCGCCAGCAGGCGGTGGAGGTCTCTCGGCAGGATCATGCCGCCACGCCCCTCCCCTCTGGCCGGACTCGAACTGCGCCGGCAGGTTCCGGCCCGCCGCTCGATGCGACCCCGCACGGGAGCCCTCGAGAATCAGGTTCTCGGTCCCTACTGCCCGCCCCCCGCGGCGGCGGCGAGGGCGCTGGCGGCGCGGGCGGACTGAAGCTGGGCCTCCGTTCGGAACTGGATCCGCGCCGCGCGGCTCGCCTCCCGGTACACGACCCACACGTCCGGGCCGCCGGCGTCGTCGACCGCGATGTGGCGCAGCTCCGCCCCGAGGCTGGGGAGCCGGAAGATCGTGTACTCCTCGGTGCCGGGATCGAACCTCGCGACCGCGTCGTCGGACGACAGGTTCGTCCACACCATGTGATTCCGGTCGACCACCGTGGCGTAGGGATGCGCGCCGACCGGCAGGTGGTAGTACGTCGCCTCGAGCGTGTTGATGTCGATCCGGGCCAGGTTGGAGCCCCACCAGTTGGCGACCCACACCGTGTCGCCCGCGGGGTCGGCGGCGAGCCGGCGCGGCGCCTGCCCGCCGGGGTTGTAGACGCTGCCGGAGAAGCGCATCGCGCCGATGCGGTGGAAGAAGTCGCGGTCGGCCGGCGTCAGGAGCTGCTCGCGGTCGAGGGCGCCGGGCGGCCGCATCGGCACCTCGTTCACCTCGCCGGTCGTGCCGTTCGCGTGCCCGACGATATCCATGTTGAACTGCGCCCACCAGCCGTTCCCGAGGCGGTCGGCGGCGGTGCCGTAGGTCTGGCCGTCGCCGATGGTCTTGTTCTGGAAGTAGGTGAACTCGCGGGCGGCGGGATCGAACTTCAGGGCGCCGTGCCGGTTGCCGACCCAGATGTTGCCGAGGCCGTCCTCCTGCAGGCTCCCGCCGACGCCGAGCGGCCGCGGCGGCGTGTAGAGCTCGAACGCCTCCGTCTTCGGGTCCACCCGCCCCAGGCTGCCCTGCGTGTCGAACCACATCATGCCGTCGCGCGCCTTGATGATGCCGTGCGATCGGCGCGCCCGCCTGCCGTCGGGGGCGGTCACCTTGAATCCGGTGATCCGGCCGGTCCGCGGATCGAGCCGCGCGAGCGTCCGGAAGTCGTTCGGCACCGAGTCGGTGATCCAGACGTTGCCGTCGTCGTCGACGGCGGCGTCGTGCATCCCGCCGCCGCCGCGCATCCCCGACGGAATGCCCTCGGACCAGTCGCTGCCGTTGATCGACGTGCGCTCCGTCGGGAGCTCCGCGATGGGGATGTCGTACTCCGTGACGACGTGGCGCGCGGCCTCGCCGGTGGGGCGGGGCTGCAGGTCGAACGTCAGCGGCGCCGACTCCGGGCCGCGGGCCTTCGTGAGATACGCCGCCAGCTCGTCCCGGTAGTACTCGATGGTGATCGACGGCCGGCCGTTGGAGCCGCGCCAGCCGTGGTAGCTGACGTTCGCCATCAGGTCGATCATGGCCCGCCAGCCGCGCTCGTCGAAGCGGTTCTGCAGCACCAGGCCGGCCTGGTGGCATTCCGTGCACGTGACGCGGAACAGCTCCTTCAGCCGGCGATCCTCGCGCGTCGCGCCGGGCAGCGCATCCAGCCACTCCACCCCCGAGAGCTGGTGGGTGAAGTCCGCGGCGGCCGTGAGGACGAAATCCTGCGCCACCCGGTGCGCGGGGTCGAGGACCACGTCCGCGTCGGCTCGCTCGTAGCCCACGGCCTGCGCCCAGACCTGATACGGCCCGCCCGCGAGCGGCGGCTCCAGCGCGGGAAAGTAGTACCGGCCGGCCTCGTCCGTGAAGACGGAGGTCGTGACGGACGAACCCTCCGCCCGCGCGGAGACCGCCACTCCGGGCATCGGCTCCCCGTCCGCGGCGGCGACGGCGCCTGCGAGCGGTGTCGGCGCGCCGGCCTGCGCCGCCGCGGGCGCCGTCGCCCCCGCCAGCCACGACAGGCAGACGCCGAGGATCGCGGCTGCCAGTACGACGAACCGTCGGGCTTCCAGCATGTTGCCTCCTCCGCGCATCACTCCGGCGCGCGTCACTCCGGCGCCACGGTGTTCAGGTACGCGATGACCTCGCCGATCTGCTCCTCGGACAGCGTGTAGCGCCAGCCCGGCATTCTCGAAGACCCGACCATGACGACCCGGCGGACCCGGGCCTCCCCCAGGTTCTGAACGGTGTCCCGACTGAGCAGCGGGGCGAAGCTCTCCGGATACGAGGGCTGCCCCAGCGGGTCGTGGCAGATCGCGCACCGCTGCACGAACAGCTTCCAGCCCGCCAGCGCGTCGGCGGGGAGCGACGGCGGCCTGACGACCTCCGCCATGTCGTACTCGGTCCGCACGATCTCCGGCGTGGAGACCTGCGTCTCCCGCAACGGATCCTGCGCCGCCAGGCCGAGGGCGATCAGCGTGAGCGAGAGTACATGCATCGGATTGCCCCCCATCCTACGGGCGCCCGGGCCGCGACACAACCCCGACGTCAGAAGGATGCGTGGAGACTGATCTGGAGCTGCCCCTTCGCGCCACCGGGCACCGCCTGGATCATGTAGCCGGCCTGGATCTGGGCCCGGTCGGTGACCCCGAAGCCGAGCGCGGTGTAGAACCGGTTGCGGTCGAAGCGCTCCACGGTCCGGCCTCGCCCGATCTCGCTTTCGCCGTTCAGGAAGACTTCGTTGTACAGCGCGAGGTAGATGGACCCGTTCCCTTTCCCTCGTCCGTTCAGCGCGACATCGCCGAACAGGGCGTAGCGAAACCGTGTCCGGAAGTCCTGGCCGTCGACCCAGCGCTGTTCGTACCGGTAGCGGTGCCGCAGAAAGACGACCCGTCCGAACGACTGGCTAACCAACGCTTCCTGGTACACGCGTCGCTCCGCGCTGGTCTCGTCGCTGTCGCCGAACTCGCCGCTCGTGATGTGTGCCACGCCACCGGTCAGCAGCACCGGGGCTTCGGGCAGGGCGTAGGTCAGGCCGCCCCGGATCAGCAACTGCTCGAGGTCCGTTCCCCCGTTCCAGTTGCGGTGCTGCACGTCTCCCTGCAACCCCACCGCCGAGTCGTCGAAGCGAGTCGACCAGAACAGCATGTACCAGGCGCCGAGCTGGTCCCAGTCGACCGGCGTCTGCGCCAGGGCCGCACCGGGCGACAGCATCGCACCGGCGAGAACGAGGGCGCCGATCCATACGCGCAGCATGGGGTCAGAGGAAGCGCACGACGCCGGTGGAGACGTCGTACATCCCGCCCACGATCCGGATCTCCCCTTCCTCCTCCATCGTGGCCAGTACGGGGCTCTCTCGGCGGATCTCCGCGATCACCATGCGCACGTTCTCTTCGGCCACCCCGTCGACGTAGGGGGCGTTGTCGGCATCGCGCTCGCCTTCAATCGCCTCCACGGCCGGGTCGATCTTCTGCACGAGCTGCGTGAGGTTGCCGAGCCGGGCACTGCTGATGGCCCCCTTCACGGCGCCGCACGAGGTGTGGCCGAGGACGACCACGAGCTTCGACCCGGCGAGTCGACAGGCGAATTCCATGCTGCCGAGCAACTCGGTGTTCACGATGTTGCCGGCGACCCTGGCCGCGAAGATGTCTCCGATCCCCTGATCGAAGACCGTCTCGATGGGGACCCGGGAATCGATGCACCCGAGCACGACGGCGAACGGGTACTGCGCGGCCGCGGTCGCTCGAATCTGATCGCCGTAGTCGCGGCGGGCAGGGGTCCCGGCGACGAATCTCGCGTTGCCGTCGGCAAGGAGCGTGAGGGCGGCGTCAGGAGTGATGGCAGCCTGCGACTCGGCATCCTGGGCCGGCACGAACCCCTGGTCGGCCGGCACCTCGTCGAGCGCCGAGTCGGCCGAGGGCTCGGGCGCGGAGCATCCCGCCAGGGCCAGTCCGGCGGCCGACAGCCCAAGACATCGTCCAAAACCTCGGCGCGACGTGGTTGGCAACGTGCTCGAGGTGCCGGCAGCCGGCACGGGTGCGCTCCTGTTGAACATCTCGTTCCTCCTCGTTCGGCCGTTGGGCAACGTGTTGGGCCACAAACCGGGAACCAGTGCCCGACTCGCACGACGGATCGCCTGACTAACGGGCCTCCGGCAGGGCGAAGACGAACAGATTGTTGCCGGCGCTCGGGCGGATCTCCGGGGTCAGGCGCCCGAACAGCGAAGCGGTGCTGGCGGTGCCGGTGCCCACGGCGATGTACTGCCGGCCGTCGACGGCGTAGCTGATCGGGAAGCCGGTGATCGCCGACCCGAGGTTGATCTCCCAGAGCACCTCGCCCGTCTGCTGGTCCCAGGCCTTGAAGCGGCCGTTGTTGTCGCCGCCGAAGACGAGCCCGCCGCCGGTGGCGACCAGCGACATCGTGGCCGCGCGCTGCTCGTGCAGCCAGACGGTCTCTCCCGTCTCGGCGGAGATGGCGTACACGGTGCCGACCTGGTCGGTGCCGGGCGCGATCTGGTTGCGCACGGCGAGCGCGTAGTGCGAGGTGCCGGCCGCCGTCGTCGCCAGCATGCGCGCGCAGGCGTTGCGGAGCGGGAAGTACATCGTGTTGGTCAGCGGGCTGTAGGCGCCGGCCTCCCAGTCCTTGCCGCCGTTCCAGGTGGGGCAGGCCAGCACTTCCTGCCCCAGGGCGCTGAAGACGAGCTCGGCGTTCTCGGTGACCGCGCCCGTGGCGCCGTCGATGCTGCTGATGACGTTCTGGGTGGTGGTCGACGTCGCCCAGAGGAACTCGCCCGTCTCGCGGTCGAGCGTGTAGACGACGCCGGTCTTGCCCGGAATCCCGGTGACGACCTTGCGGACCGCGCCGGGCTCGATGTTCGGGTTGATCCAGCTCACGGCGTCCGGGTCGGGCGCGACGGCGGTGTCGACCAGCAGCCGCTCGAACGGGTGGTCGAGGTCCCAACTGTCGTTCAGGTGCTGGTAGTACCACCGGATCTCGCCGGTGTCGCCGTCGAGGGCCAGCGTGGAGTTGTGGTACAGGTGCTTGTTGTCCACGCCGCCCAGCATGAACTTCGGCGCCGGCGAGGTCACCGACGTCCCCACGTAGACCAGGTTCAGCTCGGGGTCGAAGCTCGGCACCATCCACGATCCGACGTGGGCACGCTCCTCGTAGGGCACGCCGCCCCAGGTCTCGTCGCCCGGCTCCCCGGGAGCGGGGATCAGCCGCCGGCGCCACAGCTCCGCGCCGGTCGCCGCGTCGTGGGCCATGATGACGCACGCCTCGGGCCCGCGCATCGGCCGGCAGCTCCGCCCCGAGATCACCTTGCCGTTGGCGACGATGGGCCCCGCGGAATGCCGCGCCGGCTCCTCCGTGTAGTCGAAGAGCTGCGTCTCCCAGACCAGCTCGCCGGTCACCGCGTCGACGGCGAAGAGGTAGTCGTCGTTGGCGGTGTCGATGATCAGGTTCTCCCAGATGGCGACGTTGCGGTTCACGCTGATGAGTCCGCCCAGGTAGTCGTTGACGTCGTCGGGGATGTCGCGCCGGTACTCCCAGCGCAGGTCTCCGGTGACGGCGTCCAGCGCCTGCACGACGTCGCTCGGGTTGGGCATGTAGAGCGTCCCCCCGTAGGCGAGCGGCGTCCCCTGCTGGGCGCCCGGCCCGAGGGCCCGCGTCCAGACCATCCGCAGGTCGCCCACGTTGTCGCGGTCGATCTGGTCGAGCGGGCTGTAGCCCCACCCGTCGAGCGTGCGGCGCCACATCAGCCAGTCGCCGTCCGCCGGGCTCTGCAGCATGGCGTCGGTGACGGGGACGAAGTCCGCCGCCTGCCCGCCCTGGGCGGCCACGGGGCCGGCGGCGGCGAGGACGAGGGCGGCGAGCAGCATCGTCACCGGGGCGAAGCGTCCAAGGTGAAGCTGTCGTTGCATGGTCGGCACTCCCGCTGTGTCCGGCGGCGCCCGGCATCGTGGGCTCTGGCGGATTCTACCCGCGCGCGCCGTCCGCGATCGCCGCCCGCGCAACGGCTGGGCGCCGCGGTCGGCCGTGCTACGCTGCGGCCACCGCGGGCCGGCGTCCAGAAGTGGCCGACGAGGCCGGACGAGGAGACGACATGCAGGTGCAGATCGCGATGCTGGCGGCGGGCGCGATCGCGCTCACAGCCGGGAGCGCCGGGACGGTTGCGGCCACGGCCCAGCCGCGGGCGCAGGATGCCGGCACGCTGCCGACCATCGAGGCGCACACGGAGGGCCTCGAGCGCTTCGACGGCCTCTTCCCCCTCTACTGGGACGACGACGCGGGGACGCTGTGGCTCGAGATCGGCCGCCTCGGCGAGGAGGTGCTGCACGTCAACACGCTGGCGGCCGGCGTCGGATCGAACGACATCGGGCTCGACCGGGGACAGATCGGCGGCGCGCGCATCGTGCGCTTCGACCGCGTCGGGCGCAAGATCCTGATGGTGCAGCCGAACTACCGGTACCGGGCCGGAACGGCGAACCCCGACGAGCAGCGGGCGGTCGACGATGCGTTCGCCACCTCCGTGCGGTTCGGGTTCACCGTCGCCGCGCGCACCGGCGACCGCTTCCTGGTCGACGCCACCGGCTTCCTGCTGCGCGACGTCCACGGCGTCGCCCGGCGCCTTCCCGGCGCCTACCGCCTCGACGCGGGGCGGAGCGCCGTCCATCTCCCGTACACGAAGTCCTTCCCGCGAAACACGGAGATGGAGGCCACGCTCACCTTCGCCCGCGAGGGCAGCGCGCGCGACGGCCGCGCGGGACCGGGCTTCGGCCGCGGCTCGATCGAGGCGGTGTCCCCGAACCCCGACGCGGTGACGGTGCGCCAGCGCCAGTCGCTGGTCGCGCTCCCCGACGGCGGATACGCACCGCGCCGCTTCGACGCGCGCGCCGGCTACGGCGCGGTCTCGTTCTACGACTACGCGGCGCCGCTCGGCGAGCCCCTGGAGCGGCGCTACATCCGGCGGCACCGCCTGGCGAAACGGGAGCCGTCCGCGGCCCTGAGCGAGGCGGTCGAGCCGATCGTCTACCACCTCGACCGGGGAACGCCCGAGCCGATCCGCTCCGCCCTGCTCGACGGCGCCCGCTGGTGGAACCAGGCGTTCGAGACGGCCGGCTACCGGGACGCGTTCCGCGTCGAGATGCTGCCCGAGGGGGCCGACCTGCTCGACGTCCGCTACAACGTCATCGAGTGGGTGCACCGCTCGACGCGGGGCTACAGCTACGGAACCTCGCTCCTCGACCCGCGCACGGGCGAGATCATCAAGGGCCACGTCACCCTCGGCTCCCTCCGCGCCCGGCAGGACTACCTGATCGCCGAGGGGCTGCTCTCGCCGTACGCCGAAGGCGACGAACGGCCGCCGGAGCCGGCCGAGCTGGCGCTCGCACGGATTCGGCAGCTCGCGGCGCACGAGGTCGGCCACACGCTGGGGCTCGGGCACAACTACTACGCGAGCACGGCGGGCCGGATCTCGGTCATGGACTACCCGCATCCGCTCGTCACGCTGGGGCCGGACGGAGCGATCGATCTCAGCGACGCCTACGACGTCGGCATCGGCGCCTGGGACGAGGTGGCCATCGCCTACGGCTACCAGGACTTCCCGGACGGGACGGACCCGGACGCGGAGCTCGCCCGCCTGCTCGACGATGCCTGGGAGCGGGACCTGCGCTACCTGACCAACCAGGACGTCGCCGCGCACCCGCGCGTCCACCAGTGGGCCAACGGGACCGACCCCGCTCGCGAGCTGCGGCGGATGCTCGCGGTGCGGCGCGTCGCGCTCGACCGCTTCGGCGAGGCCGCCATTCCCCGCGGCGTGCCGCTCGCCACCCTGGAGGAGACGCTCGTGCCGCTCTACCTCCACCACCGCTACCAGGTGGAGGCCGCGGCCTCCGCCCTCGGGGGCGTCGACTACGTCTACGCCGTGCGGGGCGACGGGCTGGTCCCGGTGGCACCAGTCGCGGGCGAGCTGCAGCGCGACGCGCTGGACGCTCTCGTCGCCGCCCTCGCGCCGGCGGAGCTGACGCTCCCGGCGGGGCTGCTGCGGCTGATCCCGCCCCGGCCGCCCGGCCACGCCCGGCACCGCGAGCTGTTCCCGCGCCGGACGGGCGCCCCCTTCGACGCCCTGACGCCGGCCATCGTGGCCGCCGATCTCACCGTCTCGGAGATGCTGACCCCCGAGCGCGCCGCCCGGCTGGTCGCGCAGGCGCTGGTGGACGAGTCCCTCCCCGACCTCGCGGAGGTGCTCGCCGCGCTGGTGGAGGCAACGTTCGGCACCCCTGCCGGCACGGCCTACGAGCGCGCCGTGGGCCGGGCGGTTCAGCGCGTGGTGGCCGAGCGGCTGATGGAGCTCGTCGACCACGCCCCCATGGCCGAGGTCCGCGCGCACGCCCTGTCGTCGCTGCGGGGAATCGCGACGCGCGGCTACGCCCTCGCGGAGGGGCCGGTGCACCACGACCTGCTGGTGCGGGACATCGAGCGCTTCCTCGCCCGGCCCGGCGACCCGGTCCCCAGCCTGGCCTTTCCGGCCCCCGCGGCGCCGCCGGGAGCCCCGATCGGCGATCCGGGGCTCGACTGGCTGCGGCGGCACCCGGAGCTCCGCGCCTGGGAGCGCCGGCCCGCAATGCGGACGCTGCCGTGACGACGAAAGGAGATTCCCAGTGACCGACAGAGCACTCCTGGCACCCCTCGCGGCGGTCGCGGTCGCGGTCGCGTCGGCGGCGGCCGGGCCTGCAGCCCAGGGCGAAGACCCCGGCGTGCGCGTCGAGCGGCTGCTCGACCGGCCGATCATCACGCCGGATCTGCATCCGAGCATCGGCGTGAACATCCAGGGGCCGTCGCTGATCCGGGTCCCGGACTGGGTGGAGGACGCGCTCGGCGCCTACTACCTGTACTTCGCGGACCACAAGGGCCACTACATCCGCCTCGCCTACGCGGACGATCTGCTCGGTCCGTGGACCGTCC
>JAPOVI010000099.1:1416-14882 GCA_026708265.1 Acidobacteriota bacterium | reverse complement strand
TTCCATGCGGCCGCGGGGACTCCCCGCGGAGGACTCCGACCGCCCGCCCGGAGGCCCCCGCCGGCAAGCTCGCTTCAATGAGGCCGCGGGGACTACCCGCGGATGACCCCCGTGCTTCGTGAGCCCCTTGATCGGCCCCTCCTCGCTTCAATGAGGCCGCGGGGACTACCCGCGGATGACGCTCCCGTGGAGACGCGCATAGACCATCAGCTCGGCGCTTCAATGAGGCCGCGGGGACTACCCGCGGATGACCAGTCCCTCCCCCGCAGCAACAACCACGCCACCAGAGCTTCAATGAGGCCGCGGGGACTACCCGCGGATGACTCGATGGGAACGGACACCGCGTCCCCGGCCGTCGAGCTTCAATGAGGCCGCGGGGACTACCCGCGGATGACTCGGCCCGGTGCTCGGTTGGAGGGACGCCGATGGCAATGCTTCAATGAGGCCGCGGGGACTACCCGCGGATGACTAGTCAGCGCGCTTCAACACTCCTGGCTCCCGTAAGCTTCAATGAGGCCGCGGGGACTACCCGCGGATGACGTGCGCGTCGCCACCGACAAGGAGGAACAGAGTGGCTGCTTCAATGAGGCCGCGGGGACTACCCGCGGATGACCCGCCCCCGGTGTCTCCGACTCTCCAATTTTCAAAGAGGCTTCAATGAGGCCGCGGGGACTACCCGCGGATGACATCCCCGTGAGCCACGGGATCCCTGTGGCCAATATCGCTTCAATGAGGCCGCGGGGACTACCCGCGGATGACGAGCCGGTCCAGCTCGCGCTCGATGCAGTGCCGGATGCTTCAATGAGGCCGCGGGGACTACCCGCGGATGACGGACCGCTCGCAACCGCCTGCAGGCAAGGGGTTTGACCGGGGCGATGCGAGCGGTGGGCCCGGCGGCGCGTCTGACCACCGTGCGGTCACGTAATCGACCTCCTTGCGCCTGACAACTATCCAGTTGTCAAGGATCTACGGGCGTTTCGAGCGCTCCCCGGCGTTCGAGCGACACCCGAGCGCTCGCGCCCCGCCGGCGGGAGGGCTACACGATCAGCGGCTCCCGACGCACGGCTTCGAACGTCTTGCCCAGGCTGACCACGCGCGGATCCACACCATCGGCTACTCCGATGTCGACGAGCACGACGTGATCCTGCCCATGATCGATCATTCCGTCGAGTCGCGCAACCAGCTCGGCGTGGCGGCGTCTGCTCAACCTGCACTGGAAGACGGAGAGCTGCACCCATTCGCCGTAACCCTGCATCAGCTTGAACACGCGTCGCCAGCGCTTCGGGTTGCTGATGTCGTAGACGACGATGTAGAGGTGCTCCATCGTCTACCGGGTGGTGAAGTTCGGATACTCCGGGAGCTCGCCGAGCAGGAAGCGTCCGAACAACCGCGCCTGCATCTCCATGAGGCGGCGGTAGCTGACGCGGTAGCCGAACAGCGGGTGGACAATCTCGTGGCCCAGCCGCCGTTCGTACGTGGCGATGAAACTGCGCCGGCCGGAGGCGCTCAGATTGACCGCCCCCGCCACGCTCACGAAGTCTTCCGGCCGGACCTCGCCGTTGTTGATCGCCTGCACGACGACGGAGTCGGCCACGAGCGGTCGGAACGGTTCCATCAGGTCGAGCGCGAGCGCCGGGCGGCCATAGCGCGGTTGGTGGTAGAGGCCGCGGAACGCGTCGAAGCCGACCGCGGCCAGCGTCACCGTCCACGTGCGAACCAGCAGCGAGTAGGCGAAGGACAGGAGGGCGTTGACCGGATCGGTGGGTGGCCGCCGGTTGCGGGTCTGGAAGTCGAACCGGGGCGTGCCGCCGCGTCCGTCCTTGGCCAGCATCGCGTCGAATGCGCGGAAGTACCGCGCGGCTGCAGATCCCTCGATGCCCAGGAGCTCGGGCAGCGACTGCGCGCGGGCGGCGCGATGGACGTCGGACTTGAGGTCGACCAGCACGGGCTGGCTGTTCTCGGCGCGCTTCCAGTTGCGTCGCAGGAGCGTTCGGCAGTTCTGGATCTTCGCGGCCACGAGACCCTTCGCGAAGCGCAGGCAGGTCGCCGCGTCGAAGCTGGCTCGGTACTGGGCGGTCCGGAGCTCGACGTTCTTGTGGCCGTTCCCCGCGGTGTGCCCATAGAACCACCCGCCGAAGCTGTGCCACGTGACCGGGACGCCGCGCCACATCAGCTCGTGCAGGCAGGGCGTCGTGATGCGGACGTTCCCCAACAGCACGACCTGCGACGTCTCTGCCAGGCGGGCGGTCGCCAGCCGCGTGTCGTCGACCGAAACCACCAGGGTCTCGCCGGACTTGGCCAGCTTCGCGTCGCGGGCCTGCACGTAGAGGGGCAGCGCCTCGGTGGCCGGCACGGCGATCGGCCGCGGGGCGACCGCGGCCCGCGCGAAGTGGTTGACCTCGTCGGGCAGGCAGATGGTGACGAGCGAGCAGCGCGGGCACTTCGGGCTGTCCTCGAGCGGCGGCGGCATCTCGCCTGCTGCGGCCAAGCGGCGCAAGTCCTCGATCGCCTGACGCGTGCGGGCGACGAGCTCGTCGTCGAAGGGAACGCGCACCCGCTCGCTGCTGCCCACGAAGTACAGGACGCCCTCGACGCAGTCGTAGCCGTGCTCGCGCAGCAGCAGACCCTGCGCGCAGAGCTGCACCCGTTCGGGGTCGTGGGCGCCGCTGCCCACGTGCGGGCGCTTGCCGCGCTTGTAGTCGACGGGCGTCACTCGGCCGCCGTCCGACTCGATGAGATCGAGCCTGGCGATGAGCCCCAGGCGCTCGGACGACAGCGTCACCGATCGCGCGTGCAGCCTGGGCGACTCGTCGACCTCGTCCGGCGGCGGCAGCTTCCCGCCGTCCCGGTTGACCCGCCGGTGGGCGTGCCGGCCCTCGACGGTGTCGGACGAGTCCTCCCACTCGCCCTGCACCCATTCCAGGTAGGCGAGCCGCGGGCAGTAGACGTATTCGTTGACCATGCGCGCCGGCACCAGCGGGTCAACGGAAGCGGGCGGAGTCGACGACGGCGCCGGTTGCTCTGTAGCGGGCACGGCGGCGACCTCCTGTTCTTGCCGACGTTCGGTACTCGAACGTTTCGGCAGTTCGGGCGGTCGGCGGTAGGGGAAGGATGCAGGCAGGCTACGGCACAGGACGGTCGGGCCGCGAGCTCCGTCCCGCTCAGTCGTGGCCGTCAGGCGCGACCAGCTTCACGGACGGGAAGCACGTGCGATAGCGGCCGACGTCGCGGGTGATCAGGGTGAGGTCTTCCGTGACGGCATGCGCGCCGATACAGAAGTCGGGCAGCGGCGACCTGCGCAGGCCGCCGGCGCGGCGATAGCGCCCGAAGGCGCGGCCCGTCCGGAAGCCGGCGTCGTAGGGCAGCGGCAGACGATCGACCATGAGGGCGTGCAGCCGGCGGTCGAGCGTATCCGCATCGGCGAATCTCAGCGAGACCTCGGCATAGATGATGGGGTTGATGCCGACGGCGCCCGCCGCGAGCGCGTAGCCGACCGCCTGCTCCGACCACGGTCTCCACGTCGGGTCGTCGGTGAAGACGTCGAGCAGTACGTTGGCGTTTACGAGGAACACTCACTCATCCCCGCGCGTGAGCCGCATCACCTCGTCGGTGCTCATGCCGGGGCCCGCGATCCCGCGCACCTCGCAGAGGCGCTGGGCGACCAGCGCCCGCTTGCTCAGCACGGGACGCAGCACGACACGGCCGTCGATCTCCTCAAAGACGACCTCGGTGTGGGGCAGCAGGCCGAACTTCTGCCTGAGCCGCTGGGGGATGGTCACCTGTCCCTTGGTGGTGATCTTCATTCTGTAGCTGTATTACTGCTCAAAGTCGTACCACGGACCTTGCCCACCGTCAAGGACATCGGCGCGGTGGCACGTTCCGAAACGAGTTCGGTCCAGGGCCGGAACACCAGCCCATCGGTCTGGCTGGTCGGATAGGATCAAACAACGAGTCCCCAGAACCGCGACGCCCTCGGCGGACGGCGCGTTGATGTCGTCGGAGTCGCGGAAGGGCGTGTGGCGCAGAAGGCGGGTTGCAGGTATTGGCGAAGGACAGAGGGTTCGACGCCGTGCGCATGATGCGCTCGCTCCGAAAGGACCTCGGCGAACGAATGCGCGGGATGACGTTCGAGGAGAAGCAGGCCTACATTCGCAAGCGTCTCCGCGCAGGGTCGGCCCAGCCCGTGTCCGGCGTCGGCGTTGCGGGCGTCACGCCGGAGGGAGACAACGCTTCTCCGACCGCCCCTCGGTCCGACAGGGGGCCGCGCGACGCCCGCGAGCGACCCGCAAAGCTACGGCTCCTCGATGGCGGCAACTCGAATGCGCTGCTTCCGGCTCACCGTCACCGTCCGGCGAACAGCCCGCCGCCCTTATGCGCGCTGCGACCAATCAACAGCGGGCCGACCTGCGCCTTTCGGAACGTCAACCGCAGGCGACCGGACATCCCCCCGCGCGGGCCGCGACGGGCAGCGAGCACCTCGATTGACGCTGGTCGCGGCCAGCCACAGCGCTCGATTTCGATACCCACGTCCAGCTTGAGCGCATCCTCGGTACTGGGGCCACGATGGTGACGCGTGACAGCGTAGGTCGTTACGCTCTCCCAGACCCGCGCCGGAGCGAAAAGGGCGTCAACGTCTCGATCGACCGCGGCTGGAACGAGATCCAGACGCCCGGCGGCGCCCGCACGAAGTACGTCCATACCTTCGAGTGCGCCGGTCACCAGCCGGTGGAGCGCCTCGATGTCTCGCCAGCGCACGCCGCCACGCTGCAACTCGCTGGGTGCGACATAGAGCAGGCGGCGGCGCGGTAGGTCGGCGACGACCGCCAAGTGGCGGTGCTTGCCATCGCCGGCGGGGCCTCCATCCCGGCGATGGCCGCTCACGTATGCCGGCAACGTGCCTCCGCGAGGCAGACGCGCCTGCACTCGCGCCATCATCGCACGCCGGGCGGCATGCGCGACGACCCACGGTTCCGCGCCGCGCGCGAGCCCGCCGGCCACGGCGAACGCCACCACACCCCCAACGTGCTCATCGTTCGGTCGCATCAGGCCGAGACCGACGAACCGACCATCGCCCAGCAAAAGCGGACCCGACACGGGCTCCTTGAACGTGATCGCCGCGTGCCAGAGCGCCTCCTTGCGAAAGCGCGTACCTGGGGCGAACCCGTCCGCTAGGGCGCCGTGACGCTCGAACGGCTCGCGCTGCACCTGGACCCTCGCCGCCGGAACGCCAACGCCCGCATGCCTCAGCGCATGCCGGACGGCCGCGACCGCACGCCCCTCCTCGTCCGCGCGTTCAGCGCCGTTCTTCGCTTCCGCTTGGCGGTCCGGCTCGATGCGCCGGCGGCGGGTCCAGGGTAGCGCAAGCGGCGTGACGCTCCGCCAACGACGGGCGTGTTGCTCGAAGCGCGAGACCATGCGATCGGGTTCTACCCGATGCAGCTCGCGGACCACGTCACCGTCGTCATCCGTCCAGGCAACCTGTGAGAAGGCCCAGGCGATGTCCTCCGGCGCCAGCGGACACGTCTGCGGCACTCGGACCTCCAGCCGGCGGATGAGCAGATCGACGTGCTCATGGCCCACCGACGGCAGGGGTACGATCTGCGTCCGCGAGGCCTTGTCGGCTTCGCCTGCTCCGCGGCCAATCAAGTAGCGCTCGACCGAGTCGCCGAGCTCCGGCACGGCGGCCTGCAGATGACCGGCGGCCCTGTCTCGGGCGCTCTGCACGAGCTCCGCCGCGCCGCGCAGCCCCCAGCCCGCGTAGGCGGCCCTCGCGTCGGGCTTCCGTAACTCGAAGACGAGGCGATGCGGCTCTGCTCCGTAGGCGACCTGCCGGAAGCGCGGCTTCGGAGGCTGAACGAAGGCGCGGATTGCTCGGCGCCCTGCACCGCCCAACTGAAAGCGCGCACGCGTGCCCTCGAACCGGACCGTGAGGCTCTCTCGCGTCCCCGGCCCCGGACAAAGCAGGCGCCGGCCTCCCGTTCCGTGGTCCGCCGGCCGGTACACGACGCCGCCATGATCCAGGATCCTCCGCTCCGCCTTGTCCGCGTCGAGCAGGGCCGCGTTCGCCCAGGCCATGTCCGGACCTCGGCCGAGCTGATAGAGGCCGTCGGCCAGGACACCCAGCGCTGGCGCGTGGTCTTCGCCGGCATCGTCCCCGCCCGACCAGCAATAGACAATCGGTGCCGCAGCATTGAACAAGGTGGGGCGGATGCGCTTGCCGACGCGCGTCCGGGCCACCGCCTCCTCATGACGCCTGCCCGGCAATTCGGCGTCGAGGTCGTTGTTGGGAACGTAGCTCAGATAAGCCTGGCCCGGCGTGCCGCGGGGCGCCGCAATCACCGGCGGCGGCAGCGTCTGCAACCAGTCCAGCGCCGCCTGCGCCCTCACCGGAACCGTGACGCCGCGAGCCGCGCCAGCGAGCAGCGCCTGGAAGAGCCGCGCCGGCGCCGGCGGCCATTCCGGCGCGTGGCGATCGTCGAGGCCGTGGTAACGGCCCTCGTGCAACCGTACGGTCACGAGGAAGGCGAGCGGCATTGCTCAGGCCTTCTTCTTGGCGTCGCTCTTGGCGAGCGTCTTGTCGAACGCCACCGTCCGCTCGCCGGCGATGCCGAACGCCGTCGCCGCCTGCTGCGCGAAGACCAGGGCCTTCTTCTCGTCCAGCGCCACCTGTTCTCTCGTGCCGTCGCGCTCGACGGCCTCCCAGGTCGGCGGCGCCTCCGGATCCGGCGTAATCAGACAACCCTGGCGCAGGAACCCGTCCAGAGGCGCGGTCGCAGCCGCGAGCGCCAGCCCCAACACGTAGCGGCGCAACGTCGAGGTGTCATCGCCGTGCAGACGCCGAAGGGCAATGAGGTTGATCGTCACGTCGCGACGGATCTGTCCGTGGACGAGAATGCCTCCATGTTCCTCGGTCGCCGGTACGTGCACGAAGCCCCGTTGCGCCAACTGGCTCTTGGCGCTGCCCTCTTGCTTCTTCTTCTCGTCCTCCGAGAACACTTCCAGTGCCGCGTAGTCCACGGGCGGGTTGTATTGCGCCGATCGCGTCAACGGGTCGATGTCCCAGGCGCGGATCACCGACTGCAGGATACGGGGCACCTTCGCCTGCGTGTCGCGCGAATCCCACGCGCCGAACACGAGCGATGTGGGCGCCAGCCGCGCAATCGCAGACGCGTCACCGGTGTCCTGATACGCGCGGAACGCCTCGTTCGCTTCCGACGCCAGCTTCGTGGATCGGATGAGCGCATCGCCCAGACGGTGTCCAGCGTCAAGAATGGACACCGACCCGCCGTCATGGGTAATCGTCACCTGCGGCACCAGCTTGCAGAGCGGACTCTCGACCACCCCTCTTCCGTCGGCCTTGAACAGCGGCTCCAGCCGGTTCGCCTGCGCACCGACACTGTCTACCGTCACAACCTTGATGCCGTCGGACAACGTGTCGACGTTGTAACCGATGCCGGCATAGGTCGGGGGAAAGATCACGGCGTCTGGTCCCTCCACCGGTAACAGCTTCTGCCGCAGAGTCAGCGCAACGGATCCTGCTTCGTCATTGGCGCAACGCTCCGCGAAACGGTCGTCGAATTCGGTCATGTCTGTGATCTCTCCTCGATCACGCTGGTGATGCAGCGAGCCTGGTTCTCCTGTCCGGGCCAATCGAGCTGCATGCGGAACCGGCGAAACAACATGCCCGGAAGGGGCGGCTGGCGGGCGCCGAGGGCGGCCCTCAGGAAGATCGGATCGTACAGGTCGGTTCCGGCAACGCCGGCCACGCCGTAGCTGTAGCTCAACTTGTTGTGCCGCACCGGCCGCGCATGAGTCAGTCCGATGGCGGCCAGCAGCTCCACGACGGGATAGCCGCGCATCACGACGTTACCGTGGACGTTGGGGGAGAATCCCGCATCCAGGGGCACATAGTCGCGGCGCCAGTCGAAGCGGAAGCTGCCGCTCTGGAGAGCATCGACGGCGAAGGGATCGCCGGCCTCGTCAACAAGGCGGCCGCGCACGAGCTCGAGGGCGTCGCGCGCCAGCGCCGCGCCGGGGTACCCGCCGGCACCGGCCCAGAACTTGACGTTGTCGCGGCGTGTCGCGTCGCCCCAATGGTCGATGACGATGACGTGCCCGTCGCTGTCCTGCAGGCACGCCGGCAACTTCGCCGGGCTCTCCGGATCCGGAAACGGAAACGCCCGCGAGGAAGAACCCCCGTCGATGGTGTCGACGTCGATGGTGTCGACGTCCCACTTCCCCGTATCGTTCTTCGAACCGGGAGGCGCGAGCGAAGTCACTGTCGCCTCGTCGAGAAAACGAAGCACGCGCGCGACCGGGTCTTCCTCACCAGCCGACGCGAGCCGGAATCGGACCGGCTCCGGCCCCGCCCAGTCGAAGCCGCCCGCGGCGTGGCCGATCAGGATGTCGGCGGCTTCGACAAAGCCGAGGCAGGCGAAGACCTGCCCGGGGTTGGTCACGTCCACGGGAACGGCGCCGACACCCATCAGCCCGCCTCCGTAGACGGAGGGAACAACCCCAACTGCGGTTCAGGAGCCGTGGTCGGCAAGCCGTGCGCGTCCGGCCCCGTGCGCGATCGCCGGGCGGCCTCGTCGAGCGCCCTGGACGCGCGCTGGTCGGCGGCCCGCAGCAGCGCCTCCCACCAGGCAACACCCCATGGACCCCACTGCCGCTGCAGCCGGGCGAAACGAAGCCCGACCGCGTAAGCCTTCCGCGCCGCCGCGGTCGGCGGCAATCCGTCGCAGCCGTCGATGCCGATGCCCGGCCGGGCATTGCCATGATGGGCCGCAATGAGGTGCAAGGCGAGATCGAACCGCGGATCGGATCGATCGAGTCCATCCAGACCGCCGGCCTCCGCATCGAGCATCGACTGAAGCTCATGACGGTAACCGTCCAGGACGTGTCGGTTCATCGGCCCCGGCGTCTTGGCGTACGGTCCGCCCCGGGGCGGCGCGTTGAACGCCCGCTGCCAACGCGGCGACCGCTTGCCCTCGTCATGGTGCCGCGCTGCAGCCACGAGCATCGCCTGGTACTCCTTCCCGAGACCGAGGTCCTCCGCGATTCGGGCGGCTTCCTGCGCAGCCATCTCCTGGTGTGCGTCCAGGCGTTGAAGCGACGCCATCGCGCGGGAGTCTTCGTCGGGCGCTGCCGCGCGCCGCTTCTCTACCGTCAACCACGTCAGCGGCAGGTCCGCAGCCGACACGCAGTACGGCTCCGCCCAGGACTCCCGCCACGCATCGGACGTCCGGCTGCCTTGGCCGACTTCCTCGCGGGCCGCCATCCTGTCGCGCTCGTCGTGACTCACCAAGCGCACCCGAACCGTCGGGGCCCCCGTCGTCGCGGCGCCGTTCCGCCCGGTCTCGCCCCATTCCTCCGGCCTGCCCCAGTTGTCTTCGGCGGTCGGAACCGGCTTCCCGTTGGCAACGTCGAGCAGACCGTCGTTGAGCCCACCGATCCGGGCATCCACCACCAGCACTTGGTCGGCGAGTCTCCGTTCCAGCGCCTTGACCGTCAGGCGGTTAACCGCCCTCAGCGTGAGTACCCCTTCGTTCTCGCCGTCGCCATCGACCGGCTTGCCGCTTCTGTCGAGCACGAACGCGGCCGGCGCATCGAGATGCAACGGAGAGGTCGGTTCCGGAGGAGAGGTCGCCGCAGGCGTCCCGCCGGCATCGGGCCGCGCACCCTCGGAATCGGCTCGGACTTCGAGACCGCGGCCGTCGTGGGATTCCGCCGGCAGCGTCCTCGACAGCTTCCGAGCACGTTTCCGCAGCCAGTCGACGACATGCGGCGTCTCGGTCTCCAGTCGCTCGACGGCCTGCGGGGCTGCAATCTCGAAGAACGCGTCGACCGCCTTCCCGTGAAGGGGTGCAGACCGGGAACCGGCCCCGTCCGCGGCGACGCGTACCGGAAGCCAGCGCCGCCAGACGACCGTGGTCTGCGGGATCTGCTCTTCTGTCCAGCCTCGCAGCCAGGGGTCCACCTCCGGACGCCCGCCATGCTCCGCGAGTGAGGTCATCGCCCAGGCGTCGATCAATGGTCGCGTCAGCTCGGGATGGAGCGGCGGCGGCGTCGAGGCCGCAGCAGTCCGCGCCTCGGACGACCTAGCGGTGTTCTGGAGCGCGGCCGGCCCCGCCTGATGGCCGTCTCCGCTACGCGGCAACGCCTCCAGCAACGCCCTGGTGGCCTGATGGCGATCGACCCGCGTTTCCGACTTCGTCTCGGGCGGACCTTGATCGATCACGAGGACGCGCGCCTTTCCCGAACCACGCCTGTTCACGCGACCGAGCCGTTGAACCATGCGCTCCCAGGCGACTAGGTCGCACACCATGTGATCCGCGTCGAGATCGACCCCGACCTCGCCGGCCGACGTCGCGACCACGAAGGCGGGCGCCCTCGCCGCAACTCCACCGCTCCCCAGCAGACCACGCTCCCGCAGGTCGTCCGCGGCGTCCTGCCGTTCGTACACGCGCCGTCCGCCGACGAACAGGATCACCGCCGCGCCACTCCTGGCCAGCTTGATTCGCCGCCGCAGACCGGCCGCGACGCTCTCGGCGACCTTTCTCCGGTCGCAGTAGACCAGCATGCGAGCCGGGTTGCCGGCCGCCGCCTTCCGCAGTGCGAGGTCCCAGGCCCGTTCGGCGAGCACGTCCTCGATCGGCGCCTTCGGCCCGAGGTCCTCGATGGTGAGCGTCTTCAAGGCGCCGAGCCGCGCCTGCACGATCTCGTTCTGGCGGTCCTCTCCGTCGTCGAGGGTGAACGGAGCGGCCGCCGATGGCGGTGCTTTACCCAAGGTCGCCGACAGCGGCAGGACCCGGAAGGAAGGCAGAAGGCTGACGCTGGCGCAAGATCCGGCGAACCTCCCAGTTACCGACTCCGCATCGTTCTCGGTGGACGCCCGTCGTCCTTCCTCAATGGTCCGCAGCAGTCGCTCGAACGGCCCTGAGAGGTGCGCCTCGTCCAGCAGCACGAGGGTATCGCAGCCCATCAGACCGGCCTGATACGGACGCATGCGCCGCGAGACGCCGTACCCTTCGAACAACAGGCGGGAGCCGACCATGTCGACGGTGCCGACAACAATCGCCGGCGCCGCGGGATCCTCCAGCCACTCCCGGTTGTCCACGTGCTGACCGCGAAGCGTCGAGATGGGCAGCTCCCGGCCGGCAAGCCCCAGGTCGCGTCGAACCAGCTCGAGCGCCGGCCTGCCCAGGCGCTCACGCAGCTCCTCGGCGAAATCGGTGGCCTGATCGACTACCGCTCGCCGGTCGACGACATAGACGAGCCGGCGGGGCAATCGAGCGCCGGCGGCACGCGCTAGCAGCCAGATGGCCATGATCGCGGTCTTGCCGAGGCCGGTCGGGATATCCACGGCTGCCGGCAGCTTGCCGTCGGACATCATGTCGAACAACCGTCGCTGCCATGGAAACGGATCGTGCTCGGTCAACGCCTTGAAGGCCGAGCCGAAATCGATGAAACTCACACGCATCCCCACGTCCCGAAGTTCAAACGTCGGAACACCGTACGGTCCGGCAGTGACAGAATGTGTCAACCGCCCATCAGTGATGAACGCCCAACCCAATCAGCGGCGATCGGCGCGTTCGATCGCCGGCTCGTCAGGAATCGTCCGTCGACGACGCGAACCGACTGACAGCGGCAAAACGGTGATGGTTGTGTTCCGAGTCGTCGGCGCATGTGGCCTGCCCGGACGCGAATCGGGGCTCGTCGGTCAGGACTTCAAGTGTTGCTCGTACAGTCTCGACGCGAGCGTATTCGATTCTGAGTATCTTCCGCTCCAACGGGCACCTCCTCTGTGTACAATAGAGTTATACCAGCCAAGAAGAGCTTGTCAAGCTAGCACCAAAAGGGAAGGTCGACTTCCGCCTCGGGCGCATCATTGAAGGTTGGCGGGCATGACTCGCCGAAGAACCTGACGGATGAAACCCGCGATCTCACCGGAGGATCGCGGCCTCATTGGCCCCGCCTTCACGGTGACCTCGTCGACGACGCGTTTCACCGTGGGGCCGAGGCACTCTCGTTCACGCCGGCGGTATCACGGCTGACGGCGAGCCCATCCCCCCGCGTCGGCGGAGGTGCCCCGCGGGGGACCGCTTCCGGTCTGCTCCTCGGCCCGCCCTCGGCTTCTGCCGCGGAGGACCACGCGGGTGCGCACGCCCGTGCGTCCGCTCCGGCGTTCTGGTGGCGCAGGGGATGCTCAGCCGCGACAGACTTCGGGTCTCGTCCCTCTCCGGATGGGCAAGCCGCGGGCCGCCAGCGGCCACGACACGCCCGTCAGCCTGAGAACCGCCGGTCGGCTACGCGGGATCCGCCGCCCCGGCGCGCAACCGCTCACCCAGCCGCCGGCGCACCTCCCGGTTCGGATATCCCAACCGATACAGGGTCTCGCCCCCGAGATCCTCCGTGCCGGTGATCGTGATGCAGCCGCTCTGGAACAACAGCGTCTCCATGACGACGTTGTCGGGGTCGAAGAGCGACAGCATCCGGCCGTCGCAGATTCTGTCGTCGAGCGCGTCTGCATCGACGCCGCGCTCAATCAGCATGTCGATCAGGAAGGCTGGCGCGGCGGCGTCGAACCAGGAGCCGTCGAACCTGCGCTCTCGGAACAGTCGCAGGATACCGAGCGGGTTGTAGATCTCCTCGTCGCCCACCCACCGGTAGCCGCCGTACCAGCTTCGGATCTCATCGCGGTCGAGGCCGGGCAGCTCGGCTGCGAAGGTCGCGTCGAGGTCGGCGTCCGTGTAGCCGCAGATGGCAGCATTGCGCCGCTCCAGGCTGATGTCAAGGAGGTTGTTCAGGCCGGAGAACAGGTCGGTGGCGAACCTGCCGACCCCGGTGAAGAACGAGAAGTGCACGTGCGCGTCGCAGTCCTTGACGACCAGATAGAGGCCGCACAGCAAGTCGCGGTTCGCGCGGGCCACTCGCGGAACGGGCAGCGCGTCCAGAACCGGCCGGTCGTGGTCGTCCACCAGCACCACCACGCGCTGGCCGGTGCGCTCGTGAAGGGTGCTGATGATGCTGTCCAGACGCCCGGCGAAGGTGGTCGGACCGGCGGCAATCGCCGCATCGGCCTCCGTCGCCGCCAACTGGTCCGCAACCGCCCGCGGAAGGTCGTCCTCGTGCCGAAAGGTGCCGCCGCCGAAGCTCAGGCGCACGACGGGATGGCGGACCGACCAGTCCCAGTTCTCGTGAACGGCCAACCCGGCGAACAACGGCTCGCTGCCCGCGAACAGCTCCGCGAGCGTGTCCAGCAGCACGCTCTTGCCGAACCCCGGAGGCCGCGAGAGCACGTAACTCTTGGCCCCGTCGGCCAGGCGCGCGAGGTAGGCGGTCTTGTCGACGTAGTAGCAGCTCCGCTCGCGGACCTCCCGGAAGCTCCGGATGCCGATCGGCAGTCTGCCTCTGGTCACGACCCCCGCTATGAACGTATCGGTCGGCCACGACACGAGCACTCC
>JAPOVI010000099.1:0-1406 GCA_026708265.1 Acidobacteriota bacterium | reverse complement strand
TCAGCACCGCGTCGTCGACGGGCCGCCGGGCTCCCGCAGTCCGGCGAGCTTGAACTTGAAGACCCTCCCCATCCCGTCTATTCTTGACCAAAATGGTCATGAAGGGTCGTGAGCCGGATCGGCCCCGCACGGCGAGTACGGATCCGGCTCGGATCGGCTGGAAGCTGGCGGAAGCGAAGGCGCGATTCAGCGAGGTCGTCCGCCTGGCCGCGGCCGGCCAGCCGCAACGTGTGACAGTCCGCGGCCGGGACGCCGTCGTCGTGGTCGCGGCGGACGAGTACGATCGTCTGCGGACCCGAAGGGCGGCGAGAACCCTGCACGATCTCCTGTCGCGATCTCCGTTAGCCAACCTGGAGTTCGGCGGAGATTCCGAGCGCAGCCCCGTTCGGGAGGTCGACTTCTGAGCGGATGGCTGCTCGACACCAACGTCGTGTCGGAGTTGCGCAAGGCCCGGCCCGGTCACCGGGTGAAGGCGTGGTCAGATGTGCAGGTATCGGACCGCTTGTTCCTCAGCGAGGTCACGGTGGCCGAGATTCGGTTCGGCATCGAGAGAAAGGCCGACGAGACGCAGCGGGCGGCGCTCGAGACCTGGCTGGATCGGGAACTTCGGCCCTGGTTCGAGGGACGCGTGCTCCCCGTCGACGAGGATGTGATCCTGGAATGGCGCCGCCTCGTAGCGCGAGGCCGCGAACGCAACATCACCTTCAGTCAACCGGATCTCTTCATTCCGGCGACCGCTCGCGTGCATGGACTGACCCTCGCCACCCGGAACGAGCGCGACTTCCGCCACACCGACGTTCGGCTCTTCAATCCATGGTCAGGGTGATCCGCAGAGCCATCCCCAGCCAGCCGGCCTCCGGTCATCGGCCATTCCACCCCGCTCGGCCCCCGGCGGCGCCGATCAGCCAGTCCCCGGCGCGTCCGCGTCAGACGCGGCCCGTAACGATCGAGGGGCGGTGACGTCGCGGACACCGAAATCGGCCCGCAGGACGCCGAGGGAACCGGCCAGCTTCTCGGACGGCGGGGCCATCCCGATGCGCTCCCGTTAGCTTTCGTGCTGCACGGATCTTAGCTCTTCGAGCGGACCGGCCCGCCGGCTCGCATCGCGTCCATCGCCTCGAGGGCGAGGGAACCGCCGGCTACAGCGCCTTCAGGAATCGCAGCAGGGCGTCGTTCACCGCATCCGGGGCCTCCTGCTGGGTCCAGTGGCCGGTCCCCGGCAGCACGACTACGTCGCGGAGATCGGTGACGACGGCGCGCATGCCTTGCTCGGCTTCGGCGCTGAACGGCACGACGTCGCGGTCGCCGGTGACGAAGAGCGCCGGCTGCTCGACCTTCATGCCGTCGAACGGGGCGGTCAGCACCCAGTTGTGGTCGATGTTCCGGTACCAGTTGAGGCCGCCGCG
>JAPOVI010000050.1 GCA_026708265.1 Acidobacteriota bacterium | reverse complement strand
ATGGCGAAGGAGCGATTCGATCGGTCGAAGCCGCACGTGAACATCGGGACGATCGGGCACATCGACCACGGGAAGACGACGCTGACGGCGGCGATCACGCAGGTGATGGCGAAGCACGACGCGACGAACACGGTTCGTTCGTTCGACTCGATCGACAACGCGCCGGAAGAGCGGGAGCGGGGGATCACGATAGCGACGGCGCACGTGGAGTATACGACGAAGGAGCGGCACTACGCGCACGTGGACTGCCCCGGGCACGCGGACTACATCAAGAACATGATTACGGGCGCGGCGCAGATGGATGGAGCGATCCTGGTGGTGGCGGCGACGGACGGACCGATGCCGCAGACCCGGGAGCACATACTGCTGGCGCGTCAGGTTGGGGTTCCGTCGCTGGTGGTGTTCCTGAACAAGGTGGACGCGGTGGACGACCCGGAGCTTCTGGAGCTGGTGGAGCTGGAGGTACGGGAGCTGCTGAGTTCGTATGAGTTCCCCGGGGACGACATACCGGTGGTGAAGGGGTCGGCGCTGCGGGCTCTGGAGGGGGACGAGGCGGGGGAGCGTTCGGTTGAGGAGCTGATGGAGGCGGTGGACTCGTATGTTCCGCTGCCGGCTCGGGACGTGGACAAGCCGTTCCTGATGCCGATCGAGGACGTGTTCTCGATCTCGGGTCGAGGGACGGTGGTGACGGGGAGAGTGGATCGGGGGAAGGTGACGGTTGGGGAAGAGATTGAGATAGTGGGGTTCACGGAGACCCGGAAGAAGGTGGTGACCGGCGTGGAGATGTTCCGGAAGCTTCTGGACGAGGGGGTTGCCGGGGACAACATCGGGGTGTTGCTGCGGGGTACGGAGAAGGACGACGTGGAGCGAGGCCAGGTGCTGGCGAAGCCGGGTTCGATTACGCCGCACACGAAGTTCCGTGGCGAGGTGTATGTGCTGACGAAGGACGAGGGGGGTCGGCACACGCCGTTCTTCAACGGGTATCGGCCGCAGTTCTACCTTCGGACGACGGACGTGACGGGGGTAGCGCAGTTGCCGGAGGGGGTGGAGATGGTGATGCCGGGGGACAGCGTGAGCATCAGCGTGGAGCTGATCACGCCGGTGGCCCTGGAGAAGGGGCTGCGGTTCGCGATTCGAGAGGGCGGCCGGACCGTCGGCTCGGGAACCATCACGGATATCGTGGAGTGAGCACCCGATGCGCAACATCGTCACGCTGGCGTGCACCGACTGCAAACGTCGGAACTACAACACCACCAAGAACAAGCGTACGACGACGGACCGGCTCGAGTTCAAGAAGTACTGCCGCTGGTGCCGGCGCCACACGCCGCATCGAGAGACCAAGTAGTCCGGGCGGCGAGGAACGGTTCCCGAACGCGCCTGCCGATCGGGCGGGCGCCCGGGGACCCCAGTGCAGGCCAGTAGCTCAATTGGTAGAGCACCGGTCTCCAAAACCGGGGGCTGGGGGTTCGAGCCCCTCCTGGCCTGCCAGTTTCTTCGTTGCGCAAGCGAGGATGACGTCGTGAAGTCCGCAATGGTCGACCGCGAATCGTCCGTCAGCCCGCGGGGCGTCCTGGGATGGTGGGGGCGCTCCCGCACCTTCCTGGCCCAGGTGCGTAACGAGCTCGAGCGGGTCACGTGGCCGAGCTGGAAGGAGGTTCAGGCGACCACCCTCGTGGTGATCATCACCTCCATCCTGTTCGGACTCTATCTCTGGGGCATCGACTTGGTGCTCGATCGGGCCGCGAGGACGCTGTTTCGCGCCTTTGGTGCGTCATGACCGAGGTAAGCACGAAACAGTGGTACATCGTCCACACGTACTCGGGGTTCGAGAAGAAGGTCGCGGAGTCGCTGCGCCAGCGCGTGCAGGCCTACGCCCTCCAGAACGAGATTGGCGAGGTGCTGATTCCGACGGAGGACGTCGTCGAGATGCGCGGCGGGAAGAAGGTCGTGAGCTCCAAGCGGTTCTTCCCCGGCTACATCCTCGTCGAGATGAACATGTCCGACGACGGCTGGCACGTCGTCAAGAACACCCCGAAGGTGACGGGCTTCGTCGGAGCCGGGGCGAAGCCGACTCCGCTCACGCGTGAGGAGGTCGACCAGATCCTGCACCAGGTCACGGTGGCGGCGGAGAAGCCGAAGCCCAAGTACACGTTCGAGAAGGGTGATCAGGTGCGCATCAACGAGGGGCCGTTCACGAGCTTCAACGGCGTCGTGGACGATGTGAACGTCGAGCGCAACACCCTGAAGGTGATGGTGACGATCTTCGGGCGGTCCACGCCCGTGGAGCTCGATTTCCTGCAGGTGGAGAAGCTCTAGGAGCGGGCCGGCCGCTGCCGCGGCGTCCGGCCCGCGCCCGCGTGACGATCATGGCGAAGAAGATCATCGGCCAAGTCAAGCTGCAGATTGCGGCCGGCAAGGCGACGCCGGCGCCCCCCGTGGGAACGGCGCTCGGCCCGCACGGCGTCAACATCATGGACTTCTGCAAGGCGTTCAACGCGAAGACGGCCGCCCAGGAAGGACTGATCATTCCCGCGGTGGTGACGGTGTACGCGGATCGCTCGTACAGCTTCATCACCAAGACGCCGCCTGCCGCCGTGCTGCTCAAGCGCGCCGCCAACATCGCGAAGGGCTCCGGCGAGCCGAATCGAACCAAGGTCGGCGTCGTGACGCGCAGCCAGGTCGAGGAGATCGCCAAGACCAAGATGCCGGACCTCAACGCCAACTCGCTGGACATGGCGGTGAACATCATCGCCGGCACCGCACGTTCGATAGGCCTCGAGGTGGAGGGGTAGCCGATGCCGAAGCGTTCGAGGAAGCTGGTCGAAGCGCGATCGAAGGTCGAGAGCCGGCCGTACCCGCTGTCGGAGGCGATACCGCTTCTGCAGAGCGTCCGCTACGCGGGCTTCGACGAGACGGTCGAGGTGGCGATGCGGCTCGGCGTCAATCCCCGGCACGCCGATCAGATGGTGCGGGGCACGGTCGTGCTGCCGCACGGCCTCGGGCGCAGCAAGCGCGTCCTGGTGATTGCGAACGCCGATGGCCAGCGGACGGCGCAGGAGGCCGGGGCGGACATCGTCGGCGGCGACGAGATCGTGGACCGGATCCAGGGCGGCTGGATGGACTTCGACGCCGTCGTCGCCACGCCCGACATGATGCGCTCGGTCGGCAAGCTCGGCCGCATCCTCGGCCCCCGGGGGCTGATGCCCAATCCCAAGACGGGGACGGTGACGGTCGACGTCGCGAAGGCGGTCGGCGAGATCAAGGCCGGCAAGGTGGCCTACCGCGTCGACAAGGCCGGCGTCGTGCACGCGCCGATCGGCAAGACGTCGTTCGCAGCGGAGAAGCTCGTGGAGAACGCCAACGCGCTGGCCCTCAGCGTGATCAAGGCCAAGCCGTCCACGGCGAAGGGCAAGTACGTGAAGAGCGTGGTCGTGTCGTCGACGATGGGACCGGGAATCCGGGTCGACGGCGCAAGCGTCGAAGCGGCTTCGAAGTGAAGGTGTGACGAATGGCGATAAGCAGGGCAGAGAAGGAGGCGCGCGTCGACGACCTCCGATCGGCCTTCGAGGGCGCGGCGAGCGTGATCCTCGTCGATTTCAAGGGCCTCGACGTCCCCCAGGTCACCGAGTTGCGCCGCAGCGTCCGCGCCGCCGAGGGCGGCTACCGCGTGGTGAAGAACTCGCTCGCGCGTCGCGCGGTGGACGATACCCCGTTCCACGTCCTCGCGGACCACTTCCGGGGGACGACGGCCGCGGCCTACGGCAGCGACGACCCGGCCCGGCTCGCGAAGACCCTCATCGAGTTCGCGAAGTCGGCTCCCGCCCTGGAGATCAAGGCGGCGGTCGTGGAGGGCCGGGCCCTGGACGCGAAGGCGGTCGCGGACCTGGCGACCCTGCCCGGCAAGCCCGAGTTGCAGGCGACGCTCCTCCGCGTGCTGCAGGCGCCGATGACGCAGGTCGTACGTGTTCTGAGCGCCGTGCCCAGGGACCTGATGAGCGTCCTGAGCCAAGTGGAACAGAAGAAGTCGAAGGAGAGTTGAACATGGCTGACGTGACCCAGGATCAGGTGGTGGACTACATCAAGGGAATGACGGTCGTCGAGCTGTCGGAGCTCGTCAAGCGGCTCGAGGACGAGCTCGGCGTCTCGGCGGCGGCGATGCCCGTGGCGGTGGCCGGCGTGGCCGCAGGCGCTCCGGCGGAGGCGGCGGAAGAGCAGACCGAGTTCACCGTGCAGCTCCTCGAGATCGGGCCGAAGAAGATCAACGTCATCAAGGTCGTGCGCGAGGTGACCAGCCTCGGCCTGAAGGAAGCCAAGGACCTCGTCGAGAGCGCGCCGGCCGCCATCAAGGAAGAGATTCCCAAGGACGAGGCCGAGGCGGTCGCCAAGAAGTTCGAAGAGGTCGGGGCCAAGGTCGAGATCAAGTGAGGTCCGGCGGGCCCTGCCCGCGCCCCCGCGGTCGGACGGCCCGCTGCGGCCGGCCGCGGAAACGGGCGATCCCGAGAGGACGCCCCGGCTTCCCGTCGCGGTCGCGGCCGCGACGGGAGCGCGAGACGCCGCCGCCCGGCGTCGCTGGTCGTGCTTCAGGCGCCTGAGCTGACCGATCTAGACACAGAGGATTCCAGACCGTGCAGACTCTGCCCAAGAACGTCTACCGGGAGCGTATCGATTTCTCGAAGATCCGGGCGACGGTTCCGATTCCGAACCTGATCGAGATTCAGAAGAAGTCCTACGAGCGCTTTCTGCAGATGAACCGCATGGCGGCCGAGCGCGAGGATTCCGGTCTGCAGTCGGTTTTCAAGTCCGTCTTCCCCATCAGCGATTTCCGCGAGAACTCGTCCCTGGAGTTCATCGAGTACTCGATCGGCAACTGGGAATGCAAGTGCGGCCGCCTGGCGGGGCTCCGCCACCTGCGCCAGCCGTGCGACGGCTGCGGCGCCACGATCGAGGCCGATCCGCTCGGCGAGGGGTCCGTGACGTGTCCGTCGTGCGGGCGCTCGAACGCGGCGCGCAGCACGGTGTGCGACGTCTGCGGCAACGGGGTCGGCCTCAAGCTCAAGTACGACGTCGAGGAGTGCCAGGAACGCGGCATGACGTACGCCGTGCCGCTGAAGGTCACCATTCGCCTCGTGGTCTGGAACAAGGATCCGGACAGCGGGGTCAAGACGATCCGCGACATCAAGGAGCAGGAGGTCTACTTCGGCGACATCCCGCTGATGACTGGCAACGGGACCTTCATCATCAACGGGACGGAGCGCGTCATCGTCTCTCAGTTGCACCGGTCCCCGGGGGCGTTCTTCCACTCCGAGGACAAGGCGTCGTTCGTGGCCCAGATCATCCCGTACCGCGGCTCCTGGGTGGAGTTCGAGTACGACGCCAAGAATCTCGTCTACGTGCGGATCGATCGGAAGCGGAAGTTCCTGGCCACCGTGTTCCTGCGAGCGCTCGGGCTGCGGACCGCGGAGGAGATCGTTCGCGAGTTCTACGCCGTCGAGCGCGTCGAGACGACGTCCTCGTCACTCGAATGGGCGGTCGGCGACCGCCTCTTCGGCCGGCGTGTGGCCCGGGACGTCGAGATTCCCGGGTCCGCGGTGACGATTCAGGCGGGGAAGAAGGTCACCCGGGCCGCCCTGCAGGCGCTCCGCGCCGCCGGTGTCCCGACGGTGGCCGTGTCGGATGCGGAGCTCGACGGCGCGTTCGCCGTAGCCGACGTCGTCGACCCACAGAGCGGCGAAGTCGTCGTCGAGGCCAACAACGAGGTGACGCCGCGCATCGTCTCGATGCTGCAGGAGTCGGAGATCGACGCGATCGAGGTGTTCTTCCCGGAACAGGACGAGGTCGGGCCGATGCTCTCGGCGACCTTGAAGAAGGATCCCATACTCACGCACGAGGACGCCCTGATCGAGATCTACCGGCGCCTGCGTCCCGGCGACCCGCCGACCCTCGACAGCTCGCGCTCGCTGTTCGAGAACATGTTCTTCAATGCGCAGAAGTACGACTTCTCGCGCGTCGGCCGGCTGAAGCTCAATACCAAGCTCGACCTCGACACGCCGCTCGACGAGCGGGTGCTGCACCCGCAGGACTTCTACGAGGTGATCAAGTACCTGCAGAAGCTCCGGGCCACACCGGCCAACGTCGACGACATCGACCATCTCGGCAACCGGCGCGTGCGCTCGGTCGGGGAGCTGCTCGAGAACCAGTTCCGGATCGGACTCGTGCGGATGGAGCGGGCCATCAAGGAGAAGATGTCGGTCTACCAGGAAATGGCGACCGCCATGCCGCACGACCTGATCAACGCCAAGCCCGTCATGGCCGCCATCCGGGAGTTCTTCGGATCGTCGCAGCTGTCGCAGTTCATGGACCAGACCAATCCGTTGTCCGAGGTCACCCACAAGCGACGGCTCTCGGCCCTCGGCCCCGGCGGGTTGTCGCGCGAGCGGGCGGGCTTCGAGGTGCGCGACGTCCACCCCACGCACTACGGACGGATCTGCCCCATCGAGACGCCGGAAGGACCGAACATCGGACTCATCTCGTCGCTTTCGTGCTACGCCCGGATCAACGAGTTCGGCTTCATCGAGTCCCCGTACCGGAAAGTGAGGGACGGGCAGGTCGTCGACTACGTGCGCGTAACGAACTCCGGGGGCACGCGGTACAAAGTCGGCCAGGTGGTGGAGGCGGACGACGTCACGGCGGACAACGCCGCCGCCAGGGGCCGCAAGAAGCGCGCCGCCGACCACGAGCCGCACTCCTTCTACCTCACCGCCTGGGAGGAGGACAAGTACCTGATCGCGCAGGCCAACGCGCGTCTCGACGGTGGCGGGCATCTGGTCGACGAGCGTGTGAGCGCCCGCAGGGCGGGGGACTTTCTCCCTGCCTCGCGCGAGGAGATCGAGTTCATCGACGTGTCGCCGAAGCAACTGGTCTCGGTGGCGGCGTCGCTCATTCCGTTTCTCGAGAACGATGACGCGAACCGGGCCCTGATGGGTTCGAACATGCAGCGTCAGGCCGTCCCGCTGCTGCGCGCGCGGGCGCCCTTCGTCGGCACGGGGATGGAGCACATCACCGCTCGCGACTCGGGCGCGGTGGTGACCGCCCGGCGCGCGGGGACGGTCGATTTCGTCGACTCGCAGCGCATCGTCGTGCGGGTGGAGGGAGAGCAGGCGAGCGAGGTCTCGGGCGAGATCGGAGCCGACATCTACAACCTGACGAAGTTCCGGCGGTCCAACCAGAACACGTGCATCAACCAGAAGCCGATCGTCGCGGTCGGGCAGCGGGTGGACAAGGGTCAGGTGCTGGCCGACGGCCCGTGCACGGAGCTCGGCGAGCTGGCGCTGGGGTGCAACGTCCTGGTCGCGTTCATGCCCTGGCGCGGCTACAACTTCGAGGACGCCATTCTCGTCTCCGAGCGCATGGTCAAGGACGACTACTACACCTCGATCCACATCGAGGAGTTCGAGATCGAGTCGCGCGACACGAAGCTCGGGCCGGAGGAGATCACGCGGGACATCCCGAACGTCTCGGAGGGCTTCCTCAAGGACCTCGACGAGAGCGGCATCATCCGAATCGGCGCCTACGTCAAGCCCGCGGACATCCTCGTCGGCAAGGTGACCCCGAAGGGCGAGACCCAGTTGACCCCGGAGGAGAAGCTGCTGCGGGCCATCTTCGGCGAGAAGGCGGGCGATGTGCGCGACGCGTCGCTGCTGTGCCCCCCCGGCATCGAGGGCATCGTGGTCGGCGTCAAGATCTTCTCGCGAAAGGGCATCGAGAAGGACGATCGGGCCAGAGCCATCGAGGCCGAAGAGCTCGAAATGCTCGAGACCAACCTGCAGGACGAGATTCGCATCCTGCACGAGGAGGTCAAGAAGCGGCTGCTGCCCATGCTCGACGGGCAGACGCTCGGGGCCGATCTGTTCGACGAGGACGGAGCGGAGCGCCTGCTGGCAAAGGGGGCGGTTCTCTCGGAGGAAGTCGTTCGGGGGCTGCCGTACACCGACATCGCCCGCATGCGGATCGCCACCGGCGACGCGGCGCTCAAGACTGCGCTCAGCGAGATCGAGGACCGGACGGAGCGCCAGGTGGAGGTGATCCGGCAGCTCTTCGACGAGAAGAAGGAGAAGATCCGCCGCGGCGACGAGCTTCCGCCGGGCGTCATCAAGTTGGTCAAGGTCTACGTGGCGATGAAGCGCAAGCTCTCGGTCGGGGACAAGATGGCCGGTCGCCACGGCAACAAGGGCGTCATCGCCCGCATTCTGCCGGAAGAGGACATGCCGCACCTCCCCGACGGAACGCCGGTCGAGATCGTTCTCAACCCACTCGGCGTGCCGTCGCGGATGAACGTCGGGCAGATCCTGGAGACGCACCTCGGCTGGGCCGCCCACCAGCTCGGCCTCCACTTCGCGTCGCCGGTCTTCGACGGGGCGCAGGAGCCGGAGATCAAGAACTGGCTGACGCAGGCGAAGCTGCCCGCGGGCGGGAAGTCCATCTTGTACGACGGGATGACCGGGGAGCCCTTCGAGCAGGAGGTGACCGTCGGCTACATCTACATGCTCAAGCTGTCGCACCTCGTCGACGACAAGATCCACGCACGTTCCATCGGCCCGTACTCCCTGATCACCCAACAGCCTCTCGGCGGCAAGGCCCAGTTCGGCGGTCAGCGGTTCGGCGAGATGGAGGTGTGGGCGCTCGAGGCCTACGGTGCGGCGCACATTCTCCAGGAGCTCCTGACCGCCAAGTCGGACGACGTGACCGGGCGGGCGAAGATCTACGAGGCCATCGTCAAGGGCGATGCGTCCTTCGCTCCCGGGCTGCCCGAGTCGTTCAACGTGCTGATCCGGGAGTTGCAGGCGTTGTGCCTCGATGTCGATCTCGTGAAGACCAAGCGCCCCGTCGACGCACCGGCTCCGGAAGCGCTCGCCGAGGAGACGGAGGCGGTTGCGGAGGCGGAAGCGGTGCTCACCCCTGCCGACGTGGAAGCTGAACCCGTGACCGAAGGGCTGGAGCAGGCATGATGGTTAGTGACTTTGCCACGGACGTCCGCGGAGGGCACTCCTTGAGACCGGCTTTCGCGGATCGGGGTTCGTTGACCGTCGACTTCGACGCCATCCGCATCAGTCTGGCTTCGCCCGAGAAGATCATGTCGTGGTCGCACGGCGAGGTCACGAAGCCGGAGACCATCAACTACCGCACGTTCAAGCCGGAGCGCGACGGCCTGTTCTGCGCCAAGATCTTCGGTCCGGTGACGGACTGGGAGTGCCTCTGCGGCAAGTACAAGCGCATGAAGCACCGCGGCGTCATCTGCGACAAGTGCGGGGTCGAGGTCACGCAGGCGAAGGTGCGGCGGGAGCGGCTGGGGCATATCGAGCTCGCGACCCCGGTCAGCCATGTCTGGTTCTTCAAGGGGCTGCCGAGCCGCATCGGCCACCTCCTCGACATCTCGCTCCGGGACCTCGAACGGATCCTGTACTTCGAGGCGTACGTGGTGATCGAGCCCGACGCCGAGATCGAGGCCAATGAGCTCCTCACCGAGGAGCAGTACCGCAAGGCGCGGGAGGAATGCGGCCCGAAGTTCCGCGCGCAGATGGGCGCCGAGGCGATCAAGGAGTTGCTCAAGCGGGTCGACATCGAGGATCTGGCCACCGAGCTCCGCGCCAAGATGCGGGGCGAGACCTCGGTGCAGAAGAAGCTGAAGTACGCCAAGCGGCTGAAGGTGGTCGACTCGTTCCGCAAGTCGACGAACAAGCCCGAGTGGATGATCCTCGACGTCGTGCCGGTCATCCCGCCCGAGTTGCGGCCCCTGGTTCCGCTCGACGGGGGACGGTTCGCGACGTCCGATCTCAACGATCTCTACCGGCGCGTCATCAACCGCAACAACCGGCTGAAGAAACTGATGGAGCTCAAGGCGCCCGACGTCATCATCCGCAACGAGAAGCGGATGCTGCAGGAGGCCGTCGACGCGCTGTTCGACAACGGGCGCCGGGGACGCGTGCTGCGCGGCGCCAACAATCGTCCCCTCAAGTCTCTCTCGGACACGCTCAAGGGGAAGCAGGGGCGCTTCCGCCAGAACCTGCTCGGAAAGCGGGTCGACTACTCGGGGCGGTCGGTGATCGTCGTCGGTCCCGAGCTCAAGCTGCATCAGTGCGGGCTGCCGAAGAAGATGGCGCTCGAGCTGTTCAAGCCGTTCATCTACAACAAGCTCGAAGAGCGCGGCATGGTGACGACCATCAAGCAGGCGAAGGAGATGGTCGAGCAGTACGAGCCGGAGGTCTGGGACATCCTGGAGGAGGTAATCCGCGAGCATCCGGTTCTGCTCAACCGGGCACCGACGCTGCACCGGCTCGGGATCCAGGCCTTCGAGCCGGTCCTCGTCGAGGGCAAGGCGATTCGGATCCACCCGCTCGTCTGCACCGCATTCAACGCCGACTTCGACGGCGACCAGATGGCGGTGCACGTGCCCCTGTCTCCGGAGGCGCAGATCGAGGCGTCCGTCCTCATGATGTCGTCGAACAACATCATGTCGCCCTCGAACGGCACCCCGATCGCCGTTCCGTCGCAGGACATCGTGCTCGGCTGCTACTACCTGACGAAGGAGAAGCCGCGGGCGCGGGGCGTAGGCCGGATCTACGGCATCGAGAAGGACGAGAACGGCCGGCCAAGGCCCCTGCGGAAGGACGACGCCCGGCTGGTGTTCCGCAACGAGGAGGACGTGCTGCTGGCCCTCCGGTCGGGCGATGTGGAGACCCTCACTCCGGTTCGGCTGCGCTACAGCGGCGACTTCATGGACCTGACGGCCGAACGTGACGATCAGGACGTGCTCCACGCCAAGGTCGAGGCGGTCGACGGCCGAATCGTCGAGACGACGGTCGGCCGCGTCGTGTTCAACTCCGCCCTGCCCGAACAGATTCCGTTCGTCAACGGCCTGCTCAAGAAGAAGGGCCTGCAGCAACTGGTGCAGTACAGCTACCTGCGGCACGGAATCGAGCTGACGGTCCGGATGCTCGACAGCCTGAAGGATCTCGGCTTCCTGTACGCCACCAAGTCGGGGCTCTCGATCGGAATCGACGATCTCGTCATTCCGCAGAGCAAGGTCGACCTCATCAGCGACGCGGACGACGAGGTGGATCGGGTGGAGCAGCAGTACCGCGACGGCGCGATCACCAACGGGGAACGGAAGAACAAGGTGATCGCGATCTGGTCGGACGTGACCGAGAAGATTGCGGACCACATGTTCGGCGAGATGGAGGACTTGAACGATGACGGCCGTTCGTTCAATCCGATCTACATCATGGCCGACTCGGGCGCCCGCGGCAGCAAGCAGCAGATCCGTCAGCTCGCCGGCATGCGGGGCCTGATGGCGAAGCCGTCGGGCGAGATTATCGAGACGCCGATCACGTCGAACTTCCGCGAGGGGCTGACGGTTCTGCAGTACTTCATCTCGACCCACGGAGCGCGGAAGGGGTTGGCCGACACGGCGCTCAAGACCGCGGACTCCGGTTACCTGACGCGCCGCCTGGTCGACGTCGCGCAGGACGTCATCATCTCCGAGGTCGACTGCGGCACCCTCGACGGCATCGAGGCGCGGGCCATCGTGGAGAGCGGCGAGATCATCGAGCCGCTGCGTGACCGCATCACGGGGCGGGTAGCCCTGGAGGCCGTCAGCGACCCGATCGACAACACCGTCCTGGCGGATGCCAACACCGAGATCGACGAGGAGCTGGCGTCCAGGATCCAGGAGGCCGGCGTCGAGAAGGTCAAGATCCGATCCGTGCTGACCTGCGCCTCGCGGCGGGGCGTCTGCGCCCGCTGCTACGGGCGCGACCTGGCCACGGGCAGGCTGGTCGAGCTCGGGCTCGCCGCCGGCGTGATCGCCGCCCAGTCGATTGGGGAGCCCGGCACGCAGTTGACCATGCGGACCTTCCACATCGGCGGGACCGCGTCGCGGGTATCCGAGCAGTCGACGCTGGAGAGCAAGCATGCGGGCACGGTGAGGTTCCAGGGCGTGCAGGTCGTCGAAAAGCAGGACGGCTCGCTGGTGGTCATGAACCGCACCGGGTCGGTGGTCGTCCAGGACGCGAAGGGACACAACCGCGAGCGCTACGACGTGGTGTACGGGGCGCAGCTCCGCGTCCACGACGAAGAAGAGGTCGAGGCGGGCAAGGTGCTCGTCGAATGGGATCCGTACACGTTCTCCATCCTCACCGAGCAGCCCGGCACGGTGAGGTTCAAGGACATAGAGGAGGGCGTCACCGTTCACGAGGAGGTGGACGAGGTCACCGGGCTGATGCGTCTCATCATCGTCGACTCGCCCGACGAGAAGAAGCAGCCGACGATCGAGATCCGCGGCGAGACCGGCAAGGTGGTTCGCAAGTACCCGATGCCATCGCATGCGCATCTGATGGTGGCCAACGGGGAATCGGTCGACGCGAGCGACGTGCTGGCGAAGATTCCCCGCGAGACCACCAAGACCAAGGACATCACCGGCGGACTGCCGCGCGTCGTCGAGCTCTTCGAGGCGCGAAAGCCGCGCGAGACGGCGATCATCAGCGAGATCGACGGCACGGTCGAGCACGGGGGCATCGTCAAGGGCATGCAGAAGATCAGCATCGTGCCCGACGAGGCGGGTGCCGAGAAGCGCGACTACTCCCTCCCGCGCGGCGTGCACGTCAACGTGCAGGACGGCGACCGCGTTCGCGCCGGCGAGCCGCTGATGGATGGGCCATCGAATCCGCACGACATTCTCAACGTGCTCGGCGAGAAGGCCCTGCAGAGCTACCTCGTGAACGAGATCCAGGAGGTCTACCGGCTGCAGGGCGTCGCCATCAACGACAAGCACATCGAGGTGATGGTGCGCCAGATGATGCGCTGGGTGAAGATCGAGGATGTCGGGGACACGGAGTTCCTGGTCGACGAGCAGGTGGACAAGTTCCGCTTCCTGGCCGAGAACGAGCGCGTGGTGGAGATCGGGGGCACCCCGGCCACGGGTCGGCCGATGCTGCTCGGCATCACCAAGGCATCCCTGTCGACGGAGTCGTTCATCTCGGCCGCGTCGTTCCAGGAGACGACGCGGGTGCTCACGGAGGCGTCCATCTCGGGCAAGGTCGATCACCTGCGAGGTCTCAAGGAGAACGTCACCATGGGCCGGCTCATCCCGGCCGGCACAGGGTTCGACTACTGCCGCAGCGTGCAGATCGAGCCGGACGAGCCACCGCCCGCGCCGCCGCCCTCGCTCGATGACCTCGATTACGAGCGCGAGGTCGAGTTCTTCGTCGAGCCGTCGGAGGGCACGGCGCCGCTCGGCGCGGTGGGCGGGTACCGGTCGCTGCCGACGGCGCCCGCCGCGGTATCCAACGAGCCCGGCGGGGGAGCATCGCTGGCGAAGGACGGCGACTGACGCGGCCCGATAGCGTCGGGTGGGAGCGGCGCTCCCGGGTTTGCAGCGTGATGAGGGACGTGATAGAGTCCGTGGGTTTCGCGGTGTGCGGGCGAGGCGCCGGATCCGGCGAGCCTGCACGACGAGCACACTGAAGCCAGGGCATCGGCCCAGGTGCCAAGTCGCCGTCGCGGAGGACGGCGGCTTCCAGGCCTGGGCCAGCGATCTTCGCGGCCGTGCCGCGCAGGGAGTGTCCGTGCCGACGATCAGCCAACTGGTACGCAAGGGTCGTGTGCAGGCGGTCAACAAGACCAAGAGCCCGGCCTTGCAGAGCTGCCCCCAGAAGCGGGGCGTCTGCGTCCGGGTCTTCACGCAGACGCCCAAGAAGCCCAACTCGGCGCTCCGGAAGGTGGCCCGCGTGCGGTTGACGAACAGCATCGAGGTCACGAGCTACATTCCCGGCGAAGGGCACAACCTGCAGGAGCACTCGCTGGTTCTGATTCGGGGCGGGCGCGTCAAGGACCTGCCCGGCGTGCGCTATCACGTCGTGCGCGGCACCCTGGACACGGTGGGCGTCGCGGAGCGGAAGCAGTCGCGTTCGAAGTACGGCGCGAAGCGTCCTAAGGCGTAACGGCCGGCGAGGGGTCTGCGCCGTGGAACGGCGCGGACTCCCGGGGAGAAGAGCGATGCCACGGCGACGCGAGGTCCCGAAGCGGGAGGTGCCCACCGATCCGGTGTACGGCAGCACGCTCGTCACCAAGTTCGTCCGCATGATCATGAAGAGCGGCAAGCGGAGCGTGGCCGAGGGCATCGTGTACGGCAGTCTCGACATCATCAAGGATCGAACGGGCGACGACCCCCTCAAGATCTTCAAGAAGGCGGTCGACAATACGAAACCGAGCCTCGAGGTGAAGTCGCGGCGGGTCGGCGGCTCCAACTACCAGGTGCCGATCGAGGTCAGCCAGAACCGGCGGCTCTCGTTGAGCATTCGCTGGCTCACCACGTACGCGAGGTCGCGCGGCGACGGCAAGACGATGCGGGAGAAGCTGGCCAACGAGCTGATCGACGCTTCGAACCTGCGCGGCGGATCGGTCAAGAAGCGGGAGGACACGCACCGCATGGCCGAGGCCAATCGCGCGTTCGCTCATTATCGCTGGTAGATTGCCTGCGCCTCCGGGCCGGAGGCGCAGGCAGGGGCGCCCGGATCGCGGGCGACCATAGGCCGTCTGGTGACGTAGCGAGACTGCGGCGCCGGAGGCGAGGCAAGTACGGATTGACAGTGACCACCTTTGATGCGGCGGGCGCAGCGCCGAAGCGACGGGAGCGCCCGCGGGCGACACGAGACATGTCCAGAGCGGTTCCGCTCGATCGGACGCGCAACATCGGCATCATGGCGCACATCGATGCCGGGAAGACGACGACGACCGAGCGCATCCTCTTCTACACCGGAATCACGTACAAGCTGGGCGAGGTGCACGACGGCACGGCGGTAATGGACTGGATGGCCCAGGAGCAGGAGCGGGGCATCACGATCACCGCAGCCGCCA
>JAPOVI010000009.1 GCA_026708265.1 Acidobacteriota bacterium | reverse complement strand
GCTGCGGCAGGCGCGGGCCATGCAGCGAGGGCGGCCGATGCGGCAGGCGCGCGCGACGCCTGGGACGCGAACGGCACCGCGGCCCAGGCGCTGCGGGCCGGCCTCGCCGTCGCACTGCTGGCCGCCGTGGCGGCGCCGTTCGTGCGCAGCGCGACGGAGGCCGAGTGGCTCCGGGACCACCGCATCGTCAACCCGACCGCACCGCCTGCAACGATGCTGGAGGAAGGGGCGGGGCCGGACAGTCCCTTCTTCCCCTCGTCGGCGAACACCAACGTCGACGGCACCATTCCCGCCGACTTCTTCCTGACCAGCGAAACCTGCGGGCGCTGCCACAAGGACATCTACGAGCAGTGGGACGCGTCGGCGCATCATTTCTCTTCCTTCAACAACCAGTGGTACCGCAAGTCGATCGAGTACATGCAGGACGTGGTCGGCACCGAGCCGTCCAAGTGGTGCGCCGGCTGCCACGATCACGCGGTCTTCTTCAACGGGCGCTTCGACCGGCCCATTCGGGAGCAGATCCACACGCCGGAGGCGCAGGCGGGCCTGGGCTGCACCTCCTGCCACTCCATCGTCCACGTCGGCAGCACGATGGGCCAGGGCGACTTCGTGATCGAGTACCCGCCGATGCACGACCTGGCGGCGAGCGAGAATCCCGTGCTCCAGTGGCTGCACGACACGGCCACCCACCTCGCCCCGGGCCCGCATCGGAAGACGTTCCTGAAGCCTTTCCACACCGAGCAGAGCGCCGAGTTCTGCTCGTCGTGCCACAAGGTGCACCTCGACGTCCCGGTGAACGAGTACCGCTGGATCCGCGGGTTCAACGAGTACGACAACTGGCAGGCGTCCGGCGTCTCCGGCCAGGGAGCGCGGTCGTTCTACTATCCGCCGGCGCCCCAGACCTGCCGCGACTGCCACATGCCGCTCGTCCCCTCCGACGATCCGGCGGCGCGCGACGGCCTGGTCCGCTCGCACCGCTTCCCCGGCGCCAACACGGCGCTGCCGTTCGTCAACGGCGACGAGGAGCAGCTCGAGCTGGTGCAGGACTTCCTGCGCGACGGGCAGGTCTCGGTGGACGTCTTCGGCATCACGCGCGTCGCCGAGGCGCCGCCCCCCGAGCTCTCCGAGGCGCGCGGCACGGCCGAGCCGCGCCTGTCGAGCACCTTCGCGGTCGGCGAGGAGTCGATGCGCTTCGGTGCCGCCGGGATCTCCACCGGGGCGCCGCCGGCGGAGGTGCTGGCGCCCCTCGACCTGCAGGAGGTCGCGGTGCGGCGGGGCGAGTCCGTGCGCGTCGAGGTGGTGGTCCGGACGCGCAAGGTAGGCCACTTCTTCCCTGGTGGAACTGTCGACGCCTTCGACGTCTGGGTGGAGTTCGAGGCGGTCGACGACCGGGGCCGCGTGCTGCTGCACAGCGGAGCGGTGGCGGACGGCGGGTCCGGCCCGGTCGACCCGGGCGCCCACTTCTACCGCAGCCTGCAGCTCGACGAGCGCGGCAACCCGATCAACAAGCGGAACGCCTGGATGACCCGCTCGGTCGCCTACGTCCGGCTGATTCCTCCCGGCGCCGCCGACACCGTCCACTACCGCCTGCAGGTGCCCGACGACGCCGGCGACCGCATCTTCCTGCGCGCGAAGGTCAACTACCGCAAGTTCGCCTGGTGGAACACGCAGTGGGCCTACGCCGGCGAGCGCGATCCGTCGACGCCCGCTGCGGCCGTCGGCGCCGCCTACGATGACGGGCGGTGGACGTTCACCGGCGACACCTCCGATGTCTCGGGCGCCGTCAAGGCGATCCCCGACATCCCGACGACGGTGATGGCCGAGGCCGAGGCGGCGCTGGCCGTCATCGACGCCGACGAGCCGCTTCCGCCCCTCCCGCCGGCGGCAGAGGTGGAGGCAGCCGTGCCTGGAGCCCGACCCGCGACCGGCGGGCCGCCGCTCCGCGAGCGCTGGAACGACTACGGGATCGGCTTGTTGCTGCAGGGCGATCTGAAGGGCGCGGTCGGCGCCTTCGAGCGCGTGATCGAGGTCGACCCGGAGTACCCGGACGGTCCCGTCAACGTCGCCCGCGCGCTGCTGCAGGAAGGCGACGTGACCGGAGCGATCCCGTACCTCGAACGGGCCATCGCGCTGGAGCCGCGCCTCGCGCGCGCCCACTTCTTCCTGGGGACCGCGCGCAAGACGCTCGGCGCGTATGAGGAGGCGCTGGCGCACCTCGAGATCGCCCGCGAGCAGTACCCGAGGGACCGGGTGGTGCTGGGCCAGATCGGCCGCATCCAGTTCCTCGACCGGCGCTTCGAGGAGGCGATCGCGACGTTCCAGGAGGTCCTGCGGATCGACCCCGAGGATCTCCAGGCCCACTACAACCTGATGCTGGCCCACCGCGGCGCCGGAGACGTCGAAGCCGCGGGCCGCGCGCAGGGGCTCTACGAGCGCTTCAAGGCGGACGAGGCCGCGCAGGCGATCACGGGACCCTACCGGCGGGCGTCGCCGGAAGACAACAACGAGCGGCAGGCGATCCACGAGCACGGGCACGGGACGGTGCTCGACTGAGAGCCGGCCCGACCCGGGAGGACAACCGATGCAGAAGCAGACCCGCACGCGCTCGCTCTACGCCCTGGCACTCGTCGCCGTCTTCGCGCTCGGCTACGCGGCGGCGGAGCTCGGGGACACCGCGGCCCACGCCTCGGCGGTCGCCGGCGAGAAGGCGGCCTACCTGATCGTCAGCTCGAAGGTCCTCGACCCGGAGCCGCTGGCCGCGTACGGCGAGGCGGCCGGGCCGGGCGCGCAGGCCGCGGGCGTCGAGATACTGGCGCGGGCCGACGTGGGCGACGGGCTGGAAGTCCTGGAGGGCGCGTGGCCCTATGACGATGGCGGCGTGACGATCGAGCGCTTCCGCTCGATGCAGGCGCTGCTCGACTTCTGGCATTCCGACGAGTACCAGGCCGCCATCGAGCTCCGCAAGGGGGCGATCGACATCGACTTCATCGTGGCGCTCGAGGCGAACGAGGCCACGTCCACCGACCAGTAGCGGTGACCCGCTGGGGCGCGAAGCGCGGCCGGCGAGTCGCCCATCGCGCCACGCCCCAGAAGTCTGCGCCGTAGAACTGCGCGGACTCCTGCCGGCCTGGCTGGGCGCCAAGCGGAGCCGTCAGGCGACGACGGCCTACTCCCTGGCCCCCAGTCGGCGCAACAGTTCGGCCGTGCGCGTGGCGGAGTAGTCCGTCAGGCTGCGGGTCAGGCGCGCGGGGGCGCGGGCATTGAGCGCCCGCGCGAGGGGAGTTTCGCCGCGGGCGTTCCTCGCGTGGAGATCCGCGCCGCGGCTGACGAGATACTCCACGACGCTGTCGAAGCCGTGGTACGCCGCGGCGTGGAGGGCCGTGTCCCCGGTTTCGCTGGCGGCGTTGACGTCCGCGCCCAGTTCGACCGCTACGGCGACCGCGTCGAGGCCGCTGCCCATCCCGCGGCGCCGATCCGGATCCTGCCGCAGCGCGAGCTCCATCTCCGCCGAGTCCATCTCGCGCCCCAGGCGGTCCTTGCCGGCCCGGCCGAAGCCCCGGGTGAGCAACCCGGCCGCGACCATGAGCGGAGTCACCCCGCCGTCGAGGCCGACCCTCGGATCCGCCCCACCCTGGGCCAGCCGCCGCATGATGTCGCCGCGCCCGAACTTGGCGGCGAGGAAGAACGGCGTAGCCCCGACCCACTCCATGTCCAGCGCGAAGAGCTTGCCCTGACGGGCATAGCGCGTGCCGCGCGCAAGGGGGGCGTCGGGATCGGCGCCGTAGGCGAGCAACGCGTCGACCAGCTCGGCGTCGCCCCGCAGGATGGCGGCGTGCAGCGGCGTGTACCCCTCCCCGGCCGCGTTCGGGTCGGCGCCTGCCGCCAGCAGCAGGCCGGCCAGCGCTCGATGGCCGCTGTGGGCGGCCACGACGAGTGCGCTCGCGCCGCCCGGCGCCGTGTCGTCGGGATCGGCCCCCGCGGCCAGCAGCCGCCGGGCCGAGCTTCCGTCCCCGGAGCGGGCCGCGAACAGGAGCGGCGAGAACCCGCCCTCCTCGACGATGGATACCGCACCCGCCCGGCCCGTGCGGGCCGACCTTGCGACGACGACGGGCCGGACTCGGGAGCGTGCCCGCACGTCCGCGCCGGCGGCGATCAGGACCGCGACCACGCGCGAGTGCCGCTGCGCAACGGCCCACATCAGCGCGGTCTGGCCTTCCAGCGACTCGCGGGCGTTGACGTCGGCACCGTGCGCCACCAGCGCCGCAACGGCATCCGCGCTGCCGGTCCGGGCCGCGGTCATGAGCACGGTCTCGCCGCTCGGAAGCACGGCCCGGGCGTCGCCCCCCGCGGCCAGCAGCGCGCGCACGAGCGCGGCGTTGCCGTTCTCGCAAGCCAGGTAGAGCGGGGTCGCGCCGAGATCGTTGGCGGCCCCGGCCGCCGCCCCGGCATCGAGAAGCAGCGCTGCCATCTCCGAATCGTCGCGGTACGCGGCCCAGTGGAGCGCGGTCGCGCCGTCCGGCTGCACCGCGTTCACGTCGACCCCGTCCGCCAGCAGGGTGCGCACGGCGGGCCGGTCGCCGGCCCGCACGGCGGCGACGAGCCGGAGGTCGGCCGACTGCGCGCCGACCGGCCCGGAGAAGGGCGTCACCAACGCGATGGCAACGAATACGCACCCTCCGATACGCATGCCTCTCTCCGTCGCCGCCACTCCACGGGCGCAGGCGCCTCGCGCGGTCGCGTCAGACGAGCGGGATCTCCTCCCGCGACCAGACCGTGTCCAGGTCGCCCGTGCTCGAGCCGAACCGCTCGACCGGCACGCCCAGCTTGTCGAGCAGCGTGACGTGCAGGTTCGACATCGGAGTCGGATCGGGGCAGCGCACGTGGCGTCCGCCCCGGAGCCGACCCGCCCCGCCGCCGACCACCAGGATCGGCAGGTTCTCCGACGAGTGCCGGTTCCCGTCGCTGAGGCCTCCCCCGTAGACCAGCGACAGGTGATCCAGAAGCGTACCGTCCCCGTCCGGCGTCGCCTGCAGGCGGTCGAGGTAGTGGGCGAGCAGCGTCGTGTGGTAGGTGTTGACGCGGGTGAGCTTCGCCAGCTTGTCGGGGTCGTCCTGGTGGTGCGAGGTCGGGTGGTGCGCCTCGGGGACGCCGATCTCGGGATAGGTGCGGCCGCTGTACTCGCGGCTCACCATGAAGCTGATGACTCGCGTCAGGTCGGTCTGATACGCGAGCACCTGCAGGTCGAACATCAGCTTCGCGTGCTCCTCGAACGAAGCGGGAACGCCCGCGGGCGGCGCGATGTCCGGAAGCGGCTCGTCCACCTGCGCTTCCGCCTTCTGGATGCGGCGCTCGATGTCGCGTACCGCATCGAGGTACTCGCCCAGCCTCCGCCGGTCGCCCGGCCCGAGGTCGTGGCGCAGCCGCGCCAGCTTGCCGGTCACCGCGTCGAGGAGGCTCCGGTTCTGCTCGATGCGAGCCAGCCGGGCCGCCGGATCCGTCCCGCCGGCGTCGCCCAGGAGGCGCTCGAAGACCGCCCGCGGGTTGGTCTCCATGGGTAGCGGAGTCGTGGCGCTACGCCAGCAGATGGTGTTCGTGTAGGCGCAGGTGTAGCCGCCGCCGCACGTGCCGACGTCGTCGCCCGACTCGAGGGCCAGCTCCAGAGAGGCAAGCTGGGTGTAGCGGCCCGTCTCCCGCGCCGCCACCTGGTCCATCGACACGCCCGCGCCGAGCCGGGCGCCCTGCGTGCGCTTCGGGGGCACGCCGGTCAGGAAGCTCGTCGCGCCGGTCTCGTGGATGTCGTCCGGCCCCTTGTTGCTCAGGCCCGACACCACGGTGACGTGACGCCGGAACCGCTCCAGCGGGCGCAGGATCGGGGGCATGGCGAAGGCCGCGCCATCCATGGCCGGCGTCCACTGGTCCATGACGATCCCGTTCGGCACGTAGACGATGCCCAGTCTCGCGACCGGCCGGGCGGCGGTCCGGCCGAGGGCGGTCAGGGCCGGCACCATGCCGTCGAGCATGGGCAGGGCCACGGCGGCGCCGAGGCCGCGCAGCACGGTGCGCCGGGGAATGACCCGCTTGCTGATGATCATGATTCGGAGCTCCGCATCTGGAACGGAAGGCTGCGGACGATGCCCAGCACGAGCGACGACCAGCGGTAGTCGTCGTCCGCGGCTTCCCGCACGATCCGGCGGACGGCCGGCATGTCGTAGTGCTCGAGGCCGCGGCCGAGAGCGTAGGTCGTGAGCTTCTCCGCAACGGTGCGGACGAACTGCTCGCGGCGCTCCAGCAGGACCTCCCGCAGCCCGGAGAGCCCGCGAAACGCCGTGCCGTCCGGAAGGACGCCCGAAGCGTCAATCGGGCCGCCCGCTTCGCCGGCCGCGCGCCAGCGGCCGATCGCGTCGAAGTGCTCGAGGCCGAAGCCGAGGGGATCCATGGGCGCGTGGCAACTCGCGCAGACCGCGTTCTCGCGGTGCCGCTCCAGCCGCTCGCGCACCGACGCGGGACGTCCCGCCTCGCCCCGGTCCGGAAGCGCCGGCACGTCGGGGGGCGGGGGCGGAGGCGGCGCCCCCAGCACGTGCTCGAGCAACCAGTGCCCGCGCAGGACCGGTGAGGTGCGGGTCGGATAGGAGGTGACGGTGAGGATGCTGCCGTGACCGAGCAGGCCCCCGCGGGCGCCGTCCGCGAACCTCACCCGCCGGAAGCGGTTGCCGTACACCTTCGGAATGCCGTAGTGCCGGGCCAGCCGCTCGTTGACGAAGGTGTAGTCGGCGCGCAGCAGGTCGAGCAGGCTGCGGTCCTCGCGGATCTGGCTCCCCACGAAGAGCTCGGTCTCGCGCGCGAAGGCCTCGCGCAGGTTGTCGTCGAACTCCGGGTAGAGCTCCGGCGTGGGGACGACGGCGGGCAGCGTGCGCAGGGCGAGCCACTGCATGACGAAGCCGTCCACGAGCGCCGCGGCGCGCGAATCGGCGAGCATGCGCCGGACCTGCGCCTCGAGCACGGCGGGGTCGCGCAGCATCCCCGCGGCGGCGGCGGAGAGCAGCTCGTCGTCCGGGAGGCTGCTCCAGAGGAAGAAGGAGAGCCGCGACGCCAGCTCCAGGTCGCCGATCGGATGGATGGCGCCCGCGGGCCCTTCCGGCTCCCGCTCCAACCGGAACAGGAACTCGGGATCGACGAGGATGCTCTCCAACCCCCGGCGGATCCCGGCGTCGAAGCCACCGTCGGCGCGCCCAGCCTCGAAGAAAGCCAGCAGCGTCTCGACGTCGGCGTCGGCGAGCGGCCGCCGGAAGGCCCGGCGCGCAACCCGGGCCAGCACCTCGCGAGCGCACTCGGCTTCCTCGTTGACGGCGGTCGGGCGGCACACGAAGAGGTGTCGTCGGGTCGGGGTCTCGCCGGCGCCGGCGGCGAGGAACGGGCCGGCGATGCTCACGTGCTCGACGGCGGCCTCGGGCGCCTCCGACGGCGAGCTCCACCGCTCCGCGATGGCAAGCACTTTCCCCGTCGCGCGCGGCTGCAGCACGCCGTCGCGCGCCGTCCGCCCCTGCACGAAGGCCACGCCGATCGTCCGCGACCCCGCCCGCACGGGGACGCGCACGGCGAGACGCTCGTCGGCGTGAAGCGTGTACTCCTCCCACGCCGAGTCGCCGGCCACGGCCCCCGCGAACGTCCGCGGGGGCGGGGTCCCCGGCGCTCCGCCCACCGTGAACTCCGCCACGCGGGCGCCGTCGAGCCGGACCTCGAGCCGCTGCCGGTACTGAAGTCCCCTGACGTAGTCGTAGAGCTGCCGCCGCAGGCGGATGCGGATCTCGTACTCGCCGTCGGCCGGGAAGTCGTGAAGGACGGCGAGGCCGCCGCGCGACCCGAACGGCAGCTCCTCGCTCATGCGCTGGTCCTGGAAGCGCATGCTGGGCAAGCCGTAGGTCTCCGTCGCCGGTCCGACGGCCGGATCGCCGACCGCGAGGCGGGCGATCCGGCGCGCCGCGAAGATGTAGCGGTCGAGCAGGGCCGGCGACACCGAGAGCGCGTCGGCCATGTTGTCGAAGCCTTGATCGACGTCGTCCGGCGGCAGGAGCTCGGCGCCGTCGACCTCGAGGCCGAGCAGGTCGCGCACGGCGTTCGCGTACTCGCGGCGGTTGAGCCGGTGGGCGGCCTTGCGGCCGGGATTGGGGTCCGCCTCCGCGGCGCGGTCGAGGTCCGTCTCCAGCGCGGCCGCCATCGCCGCGTAGGTGACCCGGTCGGGCCGCGGCCGTCCGGCCGGCGGCATGGCGCCGGTCCGCAGCTTCTCGACGACCCTCTCCCACACGTCAGGGCGGTCGCCGACGCGATCGGCGTCCAGCGCGTCCAGGGCCAGACCGGCCGTCTGCAGCCGCGCGTTGTGGCAGGTCAGGCAGTAGCGGCGGAGCGTGGCGCGAGTCCGGGCGGCGCTCCACGGGGCGGCCCGCACGGACAGTTCTCCCGCCGGGTCGGAAGCCCGCTCGCCGTGAGGCTCCCGTTCCTGGACCGGCGTCGCAGCGACGGCCGGATGGGCCGCTCCAAGCCCGCTCAAGGCAATCCCGAGCCCGGCCGCCCACGCCGCCATCCTGCTCGGCATCGTGCTCCCCCACGGCCGGTAGGCGTCCACCGTCGCCGCAAAGCCGACCGACGCCGTCCAGCCTGCCTCAGTCTACCGCCCGTCGGGCCGGTTCCCCAAGCAGCGGTCGTGGGCATCTCTGCCGCCGATGTCTACGAGAGCGGTGGTCGTGCGCCGGGCAGTCGCACCCGGGGCTCGGCATCGGCCGCGTCCCGGGGCGCCGCACACAGGAGGGCGGCCGCGTCCGGATGGCCCCGTTCGCCTCGACGACGCAGTCGAGCGCGGAATCGCGTGTCGCCAGGGTGACACCGGCCGCCTGGTTGTGTTACCGGTTGCACAGCGTCGCACGCGGCCACGCGCTCGGCTCGTCTCGTGGTCACCCTGCCAGGTCGCTCGGCGTCACGGCGAGGTGGACGACCCGGTTCACTCCCCAAGCGCCGGCTCCGGCCCGGCTGCCCCGTCCGCCCCGCCGCGCGGCGGCTGGTCGGTCGCGGGCGCTCCGCGAGGCTCGTACCCGTCGCAGCTCCGCACGGGGAGACGCGGGTACTTCGGATAGCCGGCATCGGTCGCCGAGCGCCCGCACCGGTAGAAGCGCCCGCCCGTACGCGAGCGCACGACGTGGACGTGCCGGCACCGCAGGCAGAGCCCGACGGCGGCGTCCGGATCAATCGCCGCCATCGTTCGCCCACGGGATCCAGCCCCGCCCCCGGTGACCGAAGTCGCAACGTTCGGGATGAAGGATCTCGGCCAGGATCTCCGCCGTCTCGACGACGCGGGGCCCCGGCCGATTGAAGTACTGGTTGCCGTCCGCGATGGCGACGCGCCCGGCCCGCACGGCGGAGAGCTGCCGCCAGACCGGGTGCGTCGCGAGCGGCGTCATCTCGCGGCGCGAGCGCTCGATGTCGAAACCGCACGGTGCGATCACGACAACTTCAGGATCGGCGGCCGCGAGATCGTCGATTCGCAGGTAGCCGGAGTGCTTCCCCGCCTCTCCGAACGGATCCACGCCGCCGGCGCGCTCGACCAGCTCGGGGGTCCAGTTGCCGGCGCTCATCAACGGATCGATCCACTCGATGCAGGCCAGCGACGGGCGGGTCGGCGCGGAGCGCGCGGCGGCCCGAACCGCGGCAAGCCGGTCGACGAGTCGCGCCACGAGGTCGTCTCCCCGCAGCAGGTCGCCCAGGGCCGCGGCCACGGCCCGGATGTCGTTCCAGATGTCGCCCAGCGACATCGGCTCGAGCGATACGACGCGCGGCCGCGAGCCGACGAGCTCGCACACCGCCGCCTCGACGTCCTTCAGGCTGACCGCGCAGACCTCGCACTGCGTCTGCGTGACGATGACCGTCGGGGCCAGACCGTCCAGGATCGCGGAGTCGACCCGGTAGACCGACAGCCCGTCGGCCACGATCCCCCGGACCTGATCGTCGATGTCCCGGCTGGCCGCCCCGATCGCGACCTTCGAAGCCGAGCAGGCCGGGAGCCCGGCGACGGAGGGCGGGTAGTCGCACTCGTGGGAACGGCCCACGAGCTGCCGCTCGAAGCCGAGCGCGCAGACGATCTCCGTGGCGCTCGCAATCAGGGAGACAATGCGGTGGGTCATCGCGAGCCGCCGCCCACCGGCGGCGCCAGAATCGCCACTGCCGGGACGGGTGCCGGCCGCGCGAGGGCGATGCGGCTGAACAGGAGCGGCAGGAACACCGCCATGCTGATCAGGGTGTTGCGGAAGAACGGCAGCGCCCGGACGTAGCAGTCGACGAGGCCGGCGAGCGTGTGCGGGTAGATGGAGCCGTCGCCGAACGCCCATACGCCGAAGTTCGTGAGAACGAAGAAGCCGGTGGACGAGACCAGGCCCGCCGCCGCCACCCCGCGCCACGTCCGCGCGCCCCGCAGCGCGAAGCCGGTCGTCGCCACGAATGCGAACGACAGGTAGACCACGGGCTGAAACGGATAGAAGGCCCAGTCGAGGCGCCCGGTGAGGGCCCAGATCCCAAGGTCGCCGAGCAGGAGCGTCGCGAAGGGGATGGCGTAGGCAAGCCGCGGCTGGGCGTAGAAGGCCCCGCCGAAGATGCAGAGGGGCAGGATGGGCGAGAAGTTCCACGGATAGGCGGTGCCGGCGGGATCGATCGGCATACCCAGACGCGAGAGCAGGTAGGGCGTCAGCCGTGCCGCCACGCTCAGCGCGAGCAGCACGAGAATCGAAATGGCTCGGGGCTTCATCGACTCCTCCTTCGGACGGCGCGCGTCGCACGCCGCCTGCGCGCCCCCACGGGCGCGTTGGGAGTCCGCGCTTCCGCCGAGACTCCAGTGGGAGGTTCTGCGGCGCAGACTCCTGGTCCCTCGACCACGACCTGGAGGTACGCCGACGGAGGAAGGAGATCCGGGCCCGTTGCTGCCCCAGCCTCCCCGCGAAGGCCCAGGTCGATTGACACGTCGCCGGCAGGTCTTCGGGCTTGCGGGCGTTCGCGCGCCCTCACGGGCGCGTCGAGAGTCTGCGCGCCGCGATCCTCTCCTAGTGCAGGATCCTGCGGCGCAGACTCCTCGGCGGTTGCCGATGTCCTACTGACCGTCGCTTCCCAGCTCTCCGGGAGCCAGTGCCATGACGGCGGTCGTTCCCGTTCACCGCTGCGGGGCAGCCCCGGATTCTCACCGGGTTCCCTCTTGCCGCTCCGGGAGGCCGGAGCACCAGCGCGAACGTACCGTAGCCGGTGGGTCGAGACGGCGTCAAGACGCGGTCGCGGGCTGCCGCCGCGCTATGATGGCGGTCCGTGCCCCCCGGCGGGCGGGGTGGCGACCGACGGCCGGGAGGAACACCCCGATGACACACACGCCTGCACGCCGCCTCGTGGCGCGCGAAGCCTCGCGCCGCCGGACGCTCCTCGTCGCCCGACCGGGCGCCCTCGCGGCGATCGCCCTCGCGGCGGCGATCGCTGTCCCGATGGCTCCCGCGGCCGCCCAGAACGTGCCGGACGGCGAGTGGCACGCGATCGGGCGGGACGCGGCCAACACCAAGTACTCGCCCCTCGACCGGATCACGGCGGACAATTTCGCGGACCTGCGGATCGCCTGGCGCTGGACGTCCCTGTCGCGGGCCGTGGCCACCCGCGACGACCGGATCCGACCCGGACAGTTCAAGGCGGTCCCGCTGATGGCCGGCGGGCTCGTCTACGTGAGCACCGCGCTCGGACAGGTCGCGGCGCTCGACGCGGGTACCGGCGAGACCGTCTGGACCTACGACCCGCGCATCTACGACGACCTCGACCGGCCGCCCAACATGGGGTGGCACCACCGCGGGGTGTCGTACTGGGAGGACGACGAGAGCGACGACGCCCGGATCTTCATCGCCAGCCACGACCTGCGCCTCGTCGCCCTCGACGCCCGGACCGGCGCCCGCTATCCGGACTTCGGCACCGGCGGGTACGTCGACCTCACGCAGGGGTTCGACCGCGAGATCGACGCCTCCCGGATGACCTACTCCTCGCCGGTCGCCATCGCCGGCGACAGCGTGATCGTCGGCAGCATCGTGGCCGACGGCCGGATCACGCTGCGCGAGGCCTCGCCGGGGGACGTGCGGGCCTACGACGCCCGCACGGGCGAGATGAAGTGGATCTTCCACACGATCCCGCAGGGCGACGAGTTCGGCGCCGATTCGTGGCAGAACGAGTCGTGGCGCTACAGCGGTCATTCCAACGTCTGGTCGTACATGGCGGTCGACGAGGAGCTCGGCTACGTCTACCTCCCGACCGGGACCCCTTCGAACGACTGGTACGGCGGGATGCGGCCCGGGAACAACCTGTTCGCCGAGAGCATCGTCGCGGTCGACGCGGAGACCGGCGAGCGGATGTGGCACTTCCAGGCCATTCACCACGGGCTCTGGGACTGGGACTTCCCCACCGGCCCGAACCTGCTCGACATCACCGTCGACGGCCGGCCCGTCAAGGCGATCGCGCAGGTGAGCAAGCAGGGATTCACCTACGTCTTCGACCGCGCAACGGGCGAACCGGTCTGGCCGATTGAGGAACGGCCCGTCCCCCGGGGGAACGTACCGGGAGAGTGGTACTCCCCGACGCAACCGTTCCCGACGAAGCCCGCCCCGTTCGACGGGCAGGGGATCTCGCCGGACGACCTGATCGACTTCACGCCGGAGCTGCGGGCCGAGGCGCTCGAGATCGTCAACTCGCGGGCGCGCTTCGGACCGATCTTCTCGCCGCCCGTCGTGCGCGGGGCCGAGGTGCCGTTCATCCAGGTCCCCGGCGCCGGCGGCGGCGCGAACTGGCAGGGCTCGGCCGTGGACGTCGAGACCGGGCGGCTCTTCGTCTCGTCGTCGACCACGCTCATCGTGGTCGAGGTGGTCCCGTTCGCGCCGCCGGCCACGGTCGGCTACTTCACCGACCCGTGGGGCGTGGGCCTCTCGGGGCCGCGCGGCCTGCCGCTCTTCAAGCCGCCCTACAAGCGGGTGACGGCGATCGACCTCAACACCGGCGATCACGCCTGGATGACGCCCCACGGCGACGGGCCGCGCTACCACCCGGAGCTGCGCCACCTGAACCTGCCGCCGCTGGGCGGCGGGGGCGGGCTGAGCTCCGGGCCGCTGGTCACACCAACGCTGCTGATCATGAACCACGGCGGGCGCGGCTTCGCGGAGGCCGCCGGCGCGATCGAGTCGACGGGCGACGCCGGCGCAGATGCCGCCCGCCTGATGGCGGCCAGCGCTCGCACGATCAGCGCCTACGACAAGGACACGGGCGAGCACCTCGGCTCGGTGCGATTGCCGGGCATCCCGGGCGGGAACCCGATCACCTACCTCCACGACGGACGGCAGTACCTCGTGGTGGCCGTCGGCAGCGGCGGCGCCGACGCCGAGCTGATCGCGCTGACGCTGCCCTCCACCGATGACTGAGCAGGAACGGGTGCCGAGCGGGAGCGGCGAGGCGGCGGGCGCGGCGCCGGGCGAGCCGACGGACGGAGCGGCGGGCCGCCCGCCCGACGCCGCCGTGGCGAATGCCGGGTCGCTCTTCATCCTCACTGCGATCGCCACGGTCGTGGCGGTTGTGGGGCGGGTGGGGGCCGACACGGACCTCCCGACGCCCGCGGCATCGCTCGCCGCCATCGCCGAGAGCCGAGGCCTCTACGGCGCCGGAGGTGCCGGGCGGTTCGCTTCGGGCGTCACCTTGATCGCGGCCGCGTGGTTTCTGTTGCCGGGCCGAGCCGGGACGGGGCGCGGCCGCCGACCGGCGACCGTCCTCTCCTGCCTGCTCGCGGGATCGGGGCTGCTCACCGCGTACTCCGGCGCCGCCGCGGTCGTCCTCGCCGCCGTCGCTCCCGACGGCCAGGCCGCGGCCGCTCCCGCGGATGAGGCGGCACGCCTTCTCGCGGCTACCGCTACCCTCCGGCAGCTCAGCGGCGCGATCGGATTCGCGGTGGCCGGGGTGGCGCTGATCGCCGCGGGCTGGCGCCAGTGGGCCGCCGGACCCGAACTGCGGCGGGTGGCCGCGTCGACGGTGCTCCTCGGGCTCGCAATGCAGTTCATCTGGCTCGATGCCGCAACCCTGATGCACCGCGTCACCGGCATCGTCTTCGTCGTGTGGCTGGCCGTGGTCGGAGCCATGCTGCGCAGGGGTCGGCCGTGGCTGCCCGCGTGAGCCGCACGGAGTCTTGCGCGCCCGGCGGTCCGGGTTCATGATTGCGAGGGCGCGACGCGCTGCTCGCCGTCGCGAGAACCGGGCAATCGAGGCAAGGAGGATGAGATGAGCTATCGAGCTTGCGCGGCGACGATCGCAATCCTGGCCGTCATCGCACTGTCGGCCGGCACCGCCGGGGCCCAGACGCTCCGGACGCCGTGGGGGGCGCCCGACCTGCAGGGCATCTGGGACTTCCGCACCATCACGCCGCTGGAGCGGCCCGAGGATCTGGGCGACAAGGCGTTCCTGACCGTCGAGGAGGCCGCGCAGGCCGAGCAGGAGACGATCCAGCGGAACATCGACCTCTGGGAGGCGGAGGCGCGCCGCACCGAGGCCGGGGGCAACGTCGGCGGCTACAACAACTTCTGGATGGACCGGGGCACGCGGCCGATCGAGACGCGGCGCACGTCGCTCATCGTCTACCCCCCGAACGGCCGTTTCCCGGAGCTCTCCGAGGTCGGAGCGGCACGCGCCGAAGCCCGCCGGGCCTACCTGGAGGAGCACCCCGCCGACTCCTACACCGACCGCAACACGTCGGACCGCTGCATCGTCGGGTTCAACGCCGGCCCGCCGATCACGCCGCTCGCCTACAACCAGAACATGCAGCTCTTCCAGACCCCGGACCTCGTCGTGATCTACACGGAGATGGTCCACACCCCGCGCATGGTGCCGCTCGACGGACTGCCGGCGCTCGATCCGAGCATCCGGCTCTGGTCCGGCGACTCGCGCGGACGCTGGGAAGGCAACACGCTCGTGATCGAGACCGCCAACTTCAGCACGAAGCGCGGCTGGATCCCGCTCGGCTCGGGCGCGTCCGGCGTGACGTCGACGGAGAACATGACCCTGGTCGAGCGGATCACCCGCGTCGACGAGGGCACC
>JAPOVI010000073.1 GCA_026708265.1 Acidobacteriota bacterium | reverse complement strand
TACTTCGTGGACCACAAGGGCCACTACATCCGCCTCGCCTACGCGGACGATCCGCTCGGTCCGTGGACCGTCCATCCGCCCGGCAGCCTGCAGATCGCGGACTCGCACTTCCTGACCGAGCCGCCGGAGGTGGAGCCGGACGTGGCGGCGCGGCTGCGCGCCTCGCAGGAGCGGCGCGGGGTACCGATGTCGCACGACGGGCTGTTCGAGGCGACGACCCCGCACATCGCTTCGCCCGACGTCCACGTCGACGACGCCAACCGGCGCATCGTCATGTACTTCCACGGCCTGGACGGCGTCAGCACCCAGGTGACGCGCGTGGCGACCTCGACCGACGGTATCCGCTTCGCGGCGCGGCCGGAGCGGCTGGGACGGAGCTACATGCGGGCGTTCGCGCACGACGGCTACACCTACGCGATGTCGATGCCGGGACAGTTCTACCGCTCCCGCAATCCGCTCGGCGGCTTCGCGGAGGGGCCGCTGCTGTTCAACCCCGACATGCGGCACGCGGCGCTGCTCAAGCGGGGCGACAGCCTGCTGGTCTTCTGGACGGAGGTCGGCGAGGCGCCCGAGCGCATCAAGCTGAGCCGCATCGACCTGGCCGGCGACTGGATGTCGTGGGAGGAGACGCCGGGCGTCGAGGTGCTGCGGCCGGAGCTCGACTGGGAAGGGGCCGACGCGCCGCTCGAGCCCTCGGTCCGCAGCACTGCCTACGGCCACGTCAACCAGCTTCGCGACCCGGCCATCTTCGAGGACGCGGCGAGCGGCCGCACCTTCCTCCTCTACGCGGTCGCCGGTGAGAGCGGGATCGCGATCGCCGAGATCCACCTCGGGGGGTGACGCGCGGAATCGCGATCAGGCCGCCGAGACCGGGCGGCGGCGCCGGCGCGGCCACTTGCCGGACGGACCGGCCGCCTGGCCCGTGTTGCGCTGCGGGCCCGCCTTGCGCCCCGAGCCCGCGCTCCGCCCGGGACCTGCCTTGCGCCCCGAGCCCGCGCTCCGCCCGGGACCTGCGTTGCGCCCCGAGCCCGCGCTCCGCCCGGGACCTGCCTTGCGCCCCGGCCCTCGGTGGCGTGCCTGCCCCGCGCTGCGCTCCGGGACGGGACCGGCCGCCTGGCCGGCACTGCGCCCCGGACGCGCGTCGCGCTCCGGGCCTGCCTTGCGGGTCCGTCCGGCGCTGTGCCCCCGACCGTCCTTGCGCGCCTGCCCGGCCTTGCGCGACGCGCGGGCTCCGTCCCGACCGCGACCGGCTCCGTCCGGGGGCCGGGTCGGCCGCCGGCCGGGCGGGGTCCCGGCGTCGAGCGGCACGGGGAATCCGGCCACCGTCTCGCACGGGATCGACGCCCCGACGAGCCGCTCGATGGCGGCAAGTTGCGATCGCTCCGCGGGCGTCACCAGGGTGACGGCATTCCCGCTCGAGCCGGCCCGCGCCGTGCGGCCGATGCGATGCACGTAGTCTTCGGGCACGTACGGAACATCGAAGTTGATCACGTGGCTGATGCCGTGCACGTCGATGCCGCGCGCGGCGACGTCGGTCGCGATGAGCGTATCGATCCGGCCGTCGCGGAAGCCGGCGAGCGCCCGCGTGCGAGCGCTCTGGCTCTTGCTGCCGTGCACGGCGGCGACCTGACGGCCGGACTTCTCCAGGCGCCGAGCCAGGCGATTCGCGCGGGCCCGGGTGCGGGTGAAGACGAGAGCCTGCTGCACGTCGGGGCGCTCGAGCAGCGCCGCCAGCAGGTCCTTCTTGCTGCCCTCGGCAACCGGGTGCACGACCTGCTTGACGGCATCGACCGGCGTCGCCCGGCGGGCTACCTCGACGACGGTCGGGCTCCCGGTCGTCCGGCGGATGAGCTCCTCGATCTCGTCCGGCATCGTGGCCGAGAAGAACAGGCTCTGCCGCGTCGCGGGCAGCGCGGCCAGGATGCGCCGCATGTCCGGCAGGAAGCCCATGTCGAGCATGCGGTCGGCCTCGTCGAGGACGACGATCTCGACGCCGTCGAGCTCAACGTGCCGTCGGCCAAGGTGGTCGAGCAACCGTCCGGGCGTCGCGACCAGCAGATCCAGGCCGCCGCGCAGACGCCGCCTCTGCGGCTCCATGCCGACCCCGCCGTAGATCACGGTGCTGCGCACGCGCAGGTGCCGGCCGTATTGCAGGGTGGCCTCGCCGATCTGCGCAGCGAGCTCGCGCGTCGGCGTGACGACCAGCGCGCGCGGGCCGCGCGACGGCCGGCCGCCGGCCAGGCGCTGCAGGATCGGCAGCAGAAAGGCGGCCGTCTTTCCGGTCCCGGTCTGCGCGCACGCGATCAGATCCTGCCCGTCGAGCGCGGCCGGAACGACGCGCGTCTGGATGGGCGTGGGAGTTACGTAGCCCGCGCCGTCGACGGCGCGCAGGAGCTCCGGGCGCAGGCCCAGCTCTTCGAACTTCATGGTGGTGCGTACTCCGACCTCCGCACTCACCCGGGTACGGAGCGTTGCCTGCCTTGCCCGCCCGGCGACCGGGCCGGCGTTCTCGGCGCAGAATCTGGAGAGAGAAGGGAAGGGCCGGAGGTGGGTACCGGCGACACCCGCCACTCCGAGCGGGCATCCGGGTGGAGAAGGCCTGCTCGCGATCCAGGAAGCGAAGCCTGATCGTAGCACGACTCCCACCCGCACCCGTCGTCGTGCTCGCAGTCGTCCGCGACGGACGGCACTACCTCCCTGCCCTGCGCCTTTACCGGCGAGAGCGGTATCGCCATTGCAGAGGTGCACCTGGACGGCGACAGAAGTGCATCCGGACCGGTAGTCTTGAGGGGGGAACGCAATGGTCGAAATCCTGGGGTTCGTCGGCGTCATCGTCACCATCCTCGCGGTCGGCGTCGCCGGCGTCCGGCATATCGATGCCCGCCTGAATACGCTCGACACTCGCCTGCTGCGGCTCGAGACCGCGGTCGGAGACCTCCGGGAGCGCATGGCGCGGCTCGAGGGCGCGATGGAGGGCTTCATGGCCGGCTTCCGGCGCGAGTGGCAGGGCGCGGACGGCCGCGGGGCGGACTGACGCCACGGGTTGCCGGGCGCGTCGCACCCTCACATCCAGACGTGGTCGTCGTCCAGGTCCGGGTCGGGAGCGCGGTCGGCGTCGACCCGGAGGGCAACGTCGGTGGTCACCGCCACGCGATCGGCGTGCGGCCGGAAGCCGGCCTTCCGAACCGACACCGCGTGCTCGCCGGCCGTCACCTCCAGCGCCACGCGGCCGTCGACGCCGGTTGCCCCGCGGTACGGACCGATGCGTACCTCGGCCCGCGCAATGGGGGCCTCCGTCTCCCGCTCGCGCACCGTCACCGTCACCCGGTGGTCCGGCGGACCGACGGTGCGGAAACCGAACGTCGCCGACGACGCGGCGTGCGCGACCTCGGGCGCGGCGTTCGGCGGCTGCGCGTCCGCCCCTTCCGGCCGGCCTCCGGCCTCCGTGCCGGCCCGGCATCGCGCCGCCTCATCTCCGTGGGAGCAGGCGCCGCCGGCGAAGTCCGCGGTCCAGGCGTGGACCCCCTCGTCCTCGGGCGCGACCAGCGACACCTCGGAGGCGTAGAGCGCGCGGGTCCCGGGTGACGGCGCGCCCCCCAACCGCCCCCCGCCGGCGGCGGCGCCGGCGGCGTCCCGCACGGCGACCGGCATCCCGCTCAGGCAGCAGCCGGAGGCGCACTTTACGCCCACGGTCGCCCGGAAGGGGCCGCCCGCGACGACGGGCGACGATACGCCCCAGACGGCGACGCTCGTCCGATGCGGCGCGGACGCAGGCGGCGGTCCCGGATCCCCATTCGGCACGTGACAGGCAGGCACCGATGGCGACTCCGCGGCCGGGCGGGAAGGCGAGGCGCGCTGCGACTCCGGCCGCGGTTCGCTCACCGGGGGCGGCTTCTGCGGTCGCTCCGGCGGCTGATCGGTCACGGGGACCCGTCCCGAGCGACCCTGCCCTCAGGCCACGCCGCCGTTCAGCGCCGCGTCGCGGCCCGCGATGCGGCCGAAGACCAGACAACGGCCGAGCCCGTGCTGCGCGAAGCCGCCCTGCGACTCGCCGGCGCAGTAGAGGCCGGGGATGACCTGCCCGCGCGTGTCGACGACCTGCGCCTTCGTGTTCGTGCGGAGGCCGGTGAGCGAATCGTGCAGGATCGGCGTCGACCAGGCGGCGTAGAACGGCGGCCGCTGGATCTTGTAGCGCGGCGCCGGCTTGCCGAAGTCCTCGTCCTCGCCGAGGTCGACGAACGTGTTGTAGCGCGCGACCGTCTCCTCGAGCGCGGCCGGCGGGATCGGCTTCGTCTGGTACGGGTTCGTTATTGCCGCGGCGAGCTCGGCGAGCGTGTCCGCCTGGAAGAACCAGCCGTCGAGGTCGACGTTGGGTGGCCGCGGATCCCATTCCTCGCGCTCCACCGCGTCCTGGTCGAAGATGGCCCAGATCGGCCCGCCCCCGTTCAGCTTGCCCTCGTCCCCGTTCCAGGCCATGGCCGCCGCGAAGAAGTCGTAGCGCGAGTCGACCTCGTTCCAGAAGCGCCGGCCGGTCTGGTTGACGAGGATGACGTCGTGCCAGTCGGCGACGGTCAGGCCGGAGGCGCGCGCGAGGTCGAAGATGCGGGCGTCGGGCTGCCAGATCAGACTGTTGTAGCCCCACTGGCAGCCGATGTGGCGCGTCTTCGAGATCGCGATGCCCTCCTCGACCGTCTGGTTGGCAGTGCCCCAGAGCGAGGCCCCGACGGCCATCGCGGCCAGCTCGCCGTCCCCGCTCTGCCGCGACCACGGCTCGCCCGCTACCTGGTACTCCTCGGTCAGCCGCGGATCGAAGGTGCGGCGCAGGGTGACGTTGCTCGTGCTGCCGCCGGTCGCGACCAGGACGCCCTTGTTCGCCGCGATGTTCACGGTGCGGCCGTCGTGGGTCGCCGTGATGCCGAGCACGCGCCCCGCGGACGGCCCCTCGCGGACGATGCTGGTCATCTTGTGGCGCAGCAGCACCTCGGCCCCCTTCGCCCGCGCGCTCTTCTCCAGCGCCCGGACGAGACCGGAGCCGACGCGGGTCGGGTGGTGGGTCACGCGCTCGCTCGCCACCGGCCACTGGACCGTGCGCTGCTGCCGGCGCACGCGCGACGCCTGCGTCGGACCGGTCAGGTGGTCCTGGAACTCGACGCCGTTCTCGATCAGGAACTCGTACGTCGGTGCGTTCTCGTCGGCGAACGCGCGGACGAGGTCGCGGTCGCTGTAGCGGCTCTGCATGTGGTCGTGCCGGATCCAGTCGATGAAGACTTGGTCGGCGGAGTCCTCGACCCCGTGCTTGCGCTGGTTGCTGGTGCCACCGCCCAGGTGGACCTGCCCCCCGGAGCACATGCCGTGCCCGCCGATGTCGACGTTCTCCTCGATCATGATCACGGACGCACCGTGATCGAGGGCGGAGACCGCCGCCGCGAGGCCTGCGGTGCCGGCACCGATGGTGACGAAGTCCGCCCGGAGGTCCCAGAAGTCCTGGGCCCGAACCTCGCCGGACGGGGCGCCGACACCGGCCAGCGCGGTGGCGCCGACTCCCGCCGTGGCGCCCTGCTTGAGGAACCGACGCCGGCTGATGCCCGCCTGCGTGCGTGTCGACTCGCCCATGCAGCGACCTCCTGATGATGCGCCCCAGTCTCCGTCCGACTCTAGCCGCGCGTCCGGACGCGTGCAAGGAGCCCGACGGAGCGAGTACCCGGCTGATGGGGCCGGGCGGGCTCGCCCCATGCTCCGCGCTCCTCTCGCAGCCACCGTTCACCGCCTCCGAGCGCGGCGAACGTGGCCTTACCCATCCCCCGCAGATCCCGAACTGCGTTTCGGGTCAGCCGTCTGTCGGTCGGCGCCTCCAACGGATGGCGCGAGCCGCTCGCCGACGTGTTGCGCTTCGACACGCTGTCCCCCTCGTCCCTGGAGTGAGGGCCGGTCCTTGACGGAGTTCGATCGCACCCCTACGCTACGGGAAACGACCCGCCGGAGGGTGGAGGAGGCAGAATGTCCAGGCTGTCACGCGTCGCATCGCAGGCGTGCATCGGCGGCCTGTTCGTCGCCATCGCGATGCCGGGCTTTGCCGTGGGCATCGAGGCGACTGCTCCGGGCGCCCAGCAACCCGCCCCGCCCCACTCCACCGCCGCACCGGCCGCCCCGGACGGTCCGGACGCGCGCGCCTTCCTCGACACCTACTGCCTGGCCTGCCACAACGAGCGGCTGCGGACGGCGGGCCTCGTCCTCGAGGGCCGCGACATCGGTCACGTCGCCGGCGACGCCGAGACCTGGGAGAAGGTGGCGCGCAAGCTGAGGAGCGGCGCCATGCCCCCGCCCGAGCGCCGCCGCCCCGAACCGGCAGCGCTCGACGCGTTCGTCGGGTGGCTGGAGGGCGAGCTCGACCGGGAGGCCGCGGCGCACCCGAGGCCCGGCCGCATCGCCGACCACCGCCTGAACCGGTTCGAGTACGGCAACGCGGTGCGCGACCTTCTGGACCTCGAGATCGACGCGGCGGCGCTGCTCCCGGCCGACGAGTCGGACCACGGCTTCGACAACATCGCCGACGTGCTGTCGATGTCGCCGACGCTCCTCGGCCGCTACCTCTTCGCGGCGCGGCGCATCAGCCAGCTCGCGGTCGGCGACCCGACCGTCGGGCCGGCGGTCGAGACGTTCGACCTCTCGCGCGGACTGCGGCAGGACGAGCGCATGAGCGAGGACCTGCCCTACGGCACGCGCGGCGGGGCGCTCATCCGCCACTACTTCCCGCTCGACGGCGACTACGTGGTGAAGATCCGGCTCGGCCGCAACTTCACCAACTCGCGCATCCGCGCCATCGACACGCGCGAGGAGATCGACGTGCTGCTCGACGGCGCGATCGTCTCGCGGTTCACGATCGGCGGCGAGTGCGTCGCCTCCGACGAACCGCACTGCGCCCGCTCCGGCATCTACCGCACGGCGCCCTACCACCTGACGGCCGACGACGCCCTGGAGCTGCGGTTCCCGGCCCCGGCGGGCATGCACGACCTCGGCGTGGCGTTCGTCCGCAAGAGCGTGCTGACGGAGGGGATGGCGCCGACGCTCCTGCCGCCGCGCCACACCAGCTCCACCTACGAGGCGCCGCGGATGGACGTCGACACCATTCGACTGGAGGGGCCGTTCGACCCGACGGGCCCCGGCGACACGCCCAGCCGGCGCCGCATCTTCATCTGCCGCCCCGCCGGCGCCGTGGACGAGGAGCCGTGCGCGAGGCGAATCCTGCAGGCGCTCGCCCGGCGCGCCTACCGGCGGCCGGCGAGCGACGGCGACATCGAGACGCTGCTCGGCTTCTACCGCGCCGGCCGCCGGGAGGGCGACTTCGAGCGCGGCATCCAGGAGGCGCTGGCGCGGCTGCTGGTGTCGCCGCGGTTCCTGTTCCGCATCGAGCGCGACCCGGAAGGAATCGCCGCGGGCGGCGCCTACCCGATCGGCGACCTCGACCTCGCCTCGCGCCTGTCGTTCTTCCTCTGGAGCAGCATCCCGGACGACGCCCTGCTCGACGCGGCCGTCGCCGGGACGCTCCGGGAACCGGACGTCCTCGAGGCACAGGTTCGCCGCATGCTTGCGGATCCGCGCGCCGCGGCCCTGGCCCGCAACTTCGGCGGCCAGTGGCTGCACATCCGCAACCTGCGGGCGGTCGACCCGGACGCGAGCGCCTACCCCGACTTCGACGACAACCTGCGGGAGGCGTTCGAGCGCGAGACGGAGCTCTTCCTGGAGAGCCAGATGCGCGAGGACCGGCCGCTCGAGGAGTTGCTGACCGCGCGCCACACCTTCCTGAACGAGCGCCTGGCGCGCTTCTACGGCGTCCCCCACGTCTACGGGGCGCACTTCCGCCGCGTGCCGATGCCGGATCCCAACCGCGCCGGCCTGCTGGGGCACGGGAGCATTCTGACCGTCACGTCGTACTCGACGCGCACGTCGCCGGTGGTGCGCGGCAAGTACCTGCTGGACAACATCCTCGGCGCGCCGCCACCCCCGCCGCCGCCGAACGTGCCGGCGCTCGAGGAAGCCGCGGGCGGAGAGGAACCGGCCTCGATGCGCGAGCTGATGGCCGCGCACCGGCGGAACGCGGCCTGCGCGACCTGCCACCGGCGCATGGATCCGCTGGGCTTCGCCCTCGAGAACTTCGACGGCATCGGGCGCTGGCGCACGATGGACGGGATGACGCCCATCGACGCGTCGGGCGCGCTGCCGGACGGGACGGCGTTCGACGGCCCGGCGGAGTTCCGGGCGGCGCTCGTCGAGCGCCGGGCGGAGTTCGTCCGCACCTTCACGGAGAAGCTGCTGACCTACGCCCTCGGCCGTCCCGTCGGCCACGACGACATGCCGGCGGTCCGCGCCATCCTGCGCGCGGCGGAGCCCGACAGCTACCGCTGGTCGTCGCTGATTCTCGGCATCGTCGAGAGCGCGCCGTTCCGCATGCGGGCGGCGCGCGCCGAGACCGGCGGCTCGGAAGGAGAGCGTCGCGCGCAGTGAGGCGTTGCGCGCGGCCCCAGCCCCACCGCCCCAGGAGCTTGCGCCGCGGAACAGCACGGCGTTGCTTTTCGCGGCGCAAGCTCCTAGGATGGGGCGGGGTCGCCGAAGCATGGTGGATGCCCGTCCCGTGATCGAGCGAGGAGCCGCGCGTGGGTTTCGCCCCGCGAGCGGCTCGATGTGCGTACGGCCGCGGATCTTCGCCCTTCGACCGAGGAGTCTCCGATGGTGATCACGAAGAAGTTCCTCTCGCGGCGGACGGTGCTGCGGGGTCTCGGGGCGAGCATCGCGCTCCCGCTCCTCGACGGCATGGTGCCGGCGTTCGCGGCCATCCGGAACACGGCTGCCCGCCCCGTGAAGCGGCTCGGCGCGGTGTACATCCCGAACGGGATGAGCATGGCCCGCTGGCGCCCGGCGACGGAGGGAGCTTTCGAGCTCACCCCCGTCCTCTCGCCTCTGGCCCCGGTCCGCGACCGCGTGCTGGTCCTGAGCGGCATGGCCAACCGCGAGGCCAAGCAGCGGCTGGACGAGGGCGACGGCGATCACTCGCGCTGCCAGGCGGCCTACCTGACCGGGGCGCACGCGGTGAAGGCTTCGGGCACGAACTCCACGCTCGAGGTCGGCGTGTCGATGGACCAGCTCGCGGCGCACGAGCTCCGCGAGGACACGCAGCTCGCGTCGCTGGAGCTGTCGCTGGAGGCCAACGAGCTGGTCGGGCAGTGCGAGGACGGCTACGGCTGCGCCTACAGCGCGACCATCGCGTGGCGCGACGCCAACACGCCGCTCCCCATGCAGACCAATCCGCGAGCGGTGTTCGAGCACCTGTTCGGGGCGGTCGGGAGCACGGGCCGGGAGGCACGGCTCCGGGCCCTCGCGGCCGACAGGAGCATCCTCGATTCGGTGAACCACGAGATCGTCGACCTCCAGCGGCAGCTCGGCCGCGGCGACCGCTCCAAGCTGGCCGGCTATCTCGACTCCGTGCGCGACATCGAGCGGCGCATCCAGATCGCCGAGTCGCAGAGCGACCGCGGGCTGCCGGAGGTGGCGCAACCGGCCGGCATCCCGGGCGACTTCGAGGAGTACGCCAACCTGATGTTCGACCTGATGCTGGTCGCCTACCAGGCCGACCTGACGCGGGTCTGCACGTTCCTGGTCGGCCGCGAGAAGAGCGTGCGCACCTACCCCGAGATCGGGGTCGCGGAGCCGCACCACCCGGTCTCGCACCACCGGCAGCGGGAGGAGCAGCTCGTCAAGCTGGCCAAGATCAACACGTTCCACATGCAGGTCTTCGGCCGCTTCCTGGAGAAGCTGGCCGCGACCGCGGACGGCGACGGCTCGCTGCTCGACCAGTCGATGGTCGTCTACGGCGCGGGCATGGGCAACAGCAACGCCCACGACCCGCTGGACCTGCCGATCGTGGTGGCGGGCGGGGGCGCCGGGACGCTCCGCGGCGGGCGTCACGTGCGGCTGCCGGAGGGCACGCCGCTGGCCAACATGCACCTTACGCTGCTGGAGAAGATGGGCGTGCCGGCCGAGCGGCTGGGCGACGCGACCGGCAAGCTGCCGTTCCTCACCGGCGTGTAGGAGTCTGCGCCGCGGAACCGGCGACGCGAGGGTCTCGCGCGCGGGCTCCCAACGCGACCGCGGGGTCGTGCGTTCGCGCCGGACTGCGCGCGGGACGACGAGCCGAGAGCCGGACCCGGAGGACCAGACGATGCGCAAGACCACTCGAATCGGCGCCGGCGCGGCCATCCTCGTGCTGGCTGCCGCGAGCATCGCGGTCGCCGCGGGCCCCGACCTGCGAGTCGTGCAGGCCGCCCGCGCCGGCGACGTGACCGCGGTGCGGGCGCTCCTGGCCGAGGGCGCCCCGGTCGACGCCAGCCCCGCGGGCGGCGTGACCGCGCTCCACTGGGCCGTGCAGCGGGACGACCACGAGCTGGCCGAGACGCTGATCGCGGCCGGGGCGGACCTCGATGCCGCGGACCAGTACTCCATCACGCCGCTCGTCCTCGCCTGCACGAACGCGAACGCGCGGCTGGTGAATCGCCTGCTCGAGGCCGGCGCGGACCCGCGCGCCGCGCAGGCGACCGGCGAGACGCCGCTGATGACCTGCGCGCGGAGCGGCGTCGTCGCCGCCGTGATGGCGCTCCTCGCCACCGGCGCGGACGTGAACGGTGCGGAACGCTCCCACGGCCAGACCGCACTGATGTGGGCCGCGTGGGAGGGGCACGACGCGGTGGTCCGGACGCTGCTCGCGCACGGCGCCGAGGTGGACGCGCGCACGACGACCGGCTACACGGCGCTGCTGATGGCGGCCCGCGAGGGCTACGCCGACGTCACGCAGACGCTGCTCGCGGCCGGGGCCGACGTCAACGCGGCCGCGCACGACGGCACGACCGCGCTGGTAGTCGCCGTCATCCGCCGGCACCTCGACTACGCGGAGCTCCTCCTCGAGCACGGGGCGGATCCGGACCTCGGCCCCGGCTTCACGCCGCTCCACTGGGCGGCCGGGAAGTGGGACACGGAGCTCAACGACCTGTCGAACGGCGTCGCCGAAGGCAACCAGTGGAGCCCCTTCGGCGGCCTCCACGAGCCCGACCGGCTGCGCATGGTGCGGCTGCTCCTCGCCCACGACGCCGCCCCCGACCGGCAGACGGACCGCACGCCCGGCTTCGGCATCCAGGTGAAGGGCCACCTGGGGAACATGCGGGGCGCGACGGCGTTCCTCATCGCGGCGAAGGCGAACGACGTGGCCGTCATGCGCGAGCTGCTCGATCACGGCGCGGATCCGTTCATCCCGACCTTCGCCGGCACGACGCCCCTCATGGCGGCGGCCGGCGTCGAGCACGAGCCGGGCATCACGCGCTCGACGGAGGCGGAGGCGCTCCGGGCCGTGACGCTCCTGGTCGAGCTCGGGGCCGACGTCAACGCCGCCAACGAGGCCGGCGACACCGCCCTGCACGGCGCCGCCTGGCGGGAACGCGCCGACTCGATCGTGCAGTTCCTCGTCGACCGGGGCGCCGCGATCGACGCGAAGAACTACCGCGACTGGACGCCCCTCGTCATCGCGGAGGGCATCCACACCGGCGGGAACTTCATCAGGTCGGACACGACGGCAACGCTGCTGCGCAGCCTGGGGGCCGCCCCGAGCCCGCCGGACATCGTGCGGGAGCCGGCCGTCACTCCCTGACCAGGGGCCGCGCTCGCGGCGCCCGGGGGGCGTCGGCCGGGGATCCGCATCGAGCGGGGCGGACGCGCAAGGGACACAGGAGGTTCAGCATGCTCGCGAGATCGCACGTCATGCCGGCACTCGGCGTCGTTCTGCTGGCCGCGCTGGTCACGGCCGCGCTGGTCACGGCCGGAGGCGGGGTCGGGGCCGCGGAGCCGGGAGCGCTCACGGCGGAGGACCGAGCCGAGATCCGGGACCTGGCCGGGCGCTACAGCCACGCCATCGATCTCGGGGACTCCGCCCTCTGGGCGGAGGTCTTCACCGAGGACGGCGTGATGGAGATGGCCGCACAGGGCTATAACATCACCGGCGAGCAACTGCGCGGGCTGGGCGCGGACCGCGAACCCACCGCAGGGGGCGCACGCCACATCCCGACGACGTTCGTGATCGACGGCGCCGGCGACGACGCGACCATGCGCTCCTACGTCACCGTCGTGAGCACCGCCGACCCGGCGCGCATCGTCTTCCAGGGCCGCTACGAGGACGTGCTGCGGCGGGTGGACGGCCGGTGGCGCATCGCGCACCGGAAGATCCTGACCGACTGGATCGACTCCGGCGTGGCGGAGGCGGTCGCGGACGCCCCCTGAGAGCGGGCGGCGATCCGCGTGGTGCGGGCCTCGCCCGCGACGGCGATCGGCCCGCCCGAATCCACTCGGATGGCGCGCCCGCTTGCGCGGGGCTGCCTTCCGGGTCCATGATTAGCGGTTGTCTGCCGGCCGCCCCGACGGGCGCCGGGAGAGCACGAGCAACAGAGGACACCGAGCAAGAGGACGAGGAGGCTGAGATGAACCATCGACATCTCGCAGTCGCGTGTGCGCTGGCCGCGATCGTCGCGCTGGCCGCGGCGCCGGCCGCGGCCCAGACGCTGCGGACGGCGTGGGGCGACCCGGACCTGCAGGGCATCTGGGACTTCCGCACCATCACGCCGCTGGAGCGGCCCGAGGATCTGGGCGACAAGGCGTTCCTGACCGTCGAAGAGGCCGCGGAGGCCGAAGCAGCGGCGGTCCAGCGGGACATCGACCTCTGGGAGGCGGAGGCGCGCCGCACCGAGGCGGGCGGCAACGTCGGCGCCTACAACAACTTCTGGATGGATGGAGGGACGAAGCCGATCGAGACGCGGCGCACGTCGCTCATCATCTATCCGCCGAACGGCCGCTTCCCCGAGCTCTCCGAGGTCGGAGCCGAGCGGGCGGCCGCCCGGCGCGCCCACATGGAGGCGCACCCGGCCGACACCTACACCGATCGCAACACGTCGGACCGCTGCATCGTCGGCTTCAACGCCGGGCCGCCGATCACGCCGCTCGCCTACAACCAGAACATGCAGCTCTTCCAGACCCCGGACCACGCGGTCATCTTCACCGAGATGGTCCACACGCCGCGCATCGTGCCGCTCGACGGCCGGGCGCCGCTCGACTCGAGCATCCGGCTCTGGTCCGGCGACTCGCGGGGGCGCTGGGAAGGCAACACCCTGGTCGTCGAGACGGCCAACTTCAACGCCGAGCGGGCCTGGATTCCGCTGACCTCGGGCGGGTCCGGGATGGCCTCGTCCGAGAACATGACCCTGGTCGAGCGGTTCACCCGCGTCGACGAGGACACCCTGGAGTACACCTTCACGGTGACCGACCCCGAAACCTGGGCGAGCGACTGGACGGCGTCGATGCCGATGGCGCGCACCGACATCCCGCTGTACGAGTACGCCTGCCACGAAGGCAACTACTCGATGGAGGGCATCCTGTCCGGCCATCGGGCGGATGAGCGCAGGGCGGCCGGGGAGCAGTAGGCGCCGCCGGCTCCAACGGGCAATCACACATCGAGCCGGGATCCCGCCGCGCGCGGGGTCCCGGCTCTCGACTTTTCGCGAGGTGACGATGCAGCGTTCGTTCGTCCGGGCCGGAGTGCTCTGCGCCTGCATGACGCTGGCGTTGACGGCGGGGCCGGCCCTTGCCCAGTCCGATGCGGACCCGGGGCCGCTCCGCACGCCGCACGGCGACCCCGACATCGAGGGCGTGTTCACGTTCCGGACCCTCACGCCGCTCCAGCGCCCGGTGATCGACGCCGGTGCGTCCGCCGCGCTCAAGGGGCGCGAGACCCTGACCGAGGAGGAGGCGGCGGCCTACGAGGCCGCGCGGCGCTCCGAGCTGAACCGCGACAACCAGAACCTCGAAGTGCGCGCCCCCGGCGTCCGCTACCAGTCGCGCGCGGAGGGCGGCGTCGGCGGCTACAACGAGTTCTGGTACGAGCGGGGCGTCGAGCTCACCCGCGACCGGCGCACGTCGCTGATCGTCGATCCCCCGTCGGGACGGGTGCCGTTCCGGCAGTCGTATCTCGATGCGGCAGGCGTTCGGCGTCTCAACATCCAGAACGGGTTCGCCGACTCCTACACCGACCGCAGCCTCTCCGACCGCTGCCTGCTGGGGTTCAACGCCGGTCCGCCGATGGTGTCGAGCGCCTACAACAACAACGTCCACATCCTGCAGACGCCCGACCACGTCGTGATCTTCAACGAGATGGTGCACAACGCGCGCATCGTCCCGCTCGACGGGAGCCCCCACGGCGTGCTGCGGCAGTACTCGGGCGACTCGCGCGGCCGGTGGGAGGGCGACACCCTGGTCATCGAGACCAGGAACTTCCTGCGCGAGACCAGCCTGGGCGGATCGAGCCGGGACACGCGGCTGGTCGAGCGCCTGCGCCGCCTCGACCCCGACACCGTCCTCTACGAGTTCACGGTCGAGGACCCGAACAACTTCACGCGCCCGTGGACGGCACGGATGCCGTTGCGCCGTACCGACGACGTGCTGTTCGAGTACGCCTGCCACGAAGGCAACATCGGGCTGAGCGGCATCCTGGCCGGCGCGCGCCGCCTCGACACGCAGCGCGTCACCGGACCGTGAATCGGCAGCGAGCGGTTCGGGAGTCTGCGCCGCAGAGCGTCCGCGCAGCAGTCACGGCGCCCACGCAGACTCCCAAGGCGTCCGCAAGGGCGCCCCGGGCACTTCGGTTCAGGGAGGTAGTTCTCATGCGTCAACGAATCGTCGCGTTGGTCGGCGTCGTCGGACTCGCGGCCGCGATGGTCGCAATGGCACCCGCCATCGCCGCCGGCCAGGGGGACATCCCGCGGACCCCGGACGGCCAGCCCGACCTGCAGGGCGTCTGGAACTTCTCGACCGCCACGCCGATGGAACGGCCCGAGGAGCTCGCCGGCAAGGAGACGCTCACGCCGGAAGAGGCGGCCGAGTGGGAGGCGAACCTCGCCGTCCAGCGGGAAGGACTGGAGTCGGAGCGCGACGACGCGCCGCTCGAGTTCCGGGTCGGCTACAGCCTGGGCATCTGGTTCGAGTGGGGCGACTCGCTCGCCGAGGCGCGCACCTCGCTGGTGGTGGATCCCCCGAACGGGCGCATCCCGGCGGTGCGGCCGATGGTAGAGGCGCAGCGCGAGCTGACGCGGCGGCTGCGGGCCCGCCACGCGCACGGCCCCGAGGACCGCGGCATCTCGGAGCGCTGCCTGCTCGGCTTCAACTCCGGGCCGCCGATGACCCCGAGCGCCTACA
>JAPOVI010000065.1 GCA_026708265.1 Acidobacteriota bacterium | reverse complement strand
CGGCGTAGAAGGGCTTCGTGGGATCGTCGGCGACGGATTGAAGGCCTTGCTCCTCGACCGGCGTTATGGGACCGTTCGCGAAGTTGATGGGATCGAGGGAGCGCAGCGCGATCCAGAAGTCGTCGGTGTTGTCGAGGATTTCCTCGGCGCCGAGCCGGAAGATCTGCGCCGGCAACGGCAGACCCTTCTCGTCCAGATAGTTCTCCGACGCCGTGGTGACGTCTTCCTCGAGGGTGAGGCGCTGGACCACGTCCCGCGTATAGACCTTGCGATTGGCGAATGCCATCTCGTAGAGCATGTCGGCGACCTGCCGACGCGGGATTCCGTCGTCGGCGGAACCGGCACTCGCTGCAGTACCAAGCGCGAGGGACAGTACGACGCATCTTCTCGCAGAACCCGCGAGCGCTTGCCACGTTGTCAACGGCACGGAGCCTCCTTGGGCCTTCTGCACATGGGAACTTCGCCACCGTCGAGTTTCGATGCCATCACGGGACGGTGGCCATCAGCGCGTCCAGGTTCATGATGACGAGCAGAACCTGGGCGAACACGTCGGTGGGCTGCTTGTTGCGGGACGGCACGCGTTCCTCGCGCCGCGTGTTGATGCCCAGGTGATGCTTCACCCGCATCGTCTCCGCAAGCAGCATGTTGGTCGCGTCGAACACCTCCGACGGCGTTACGCGCACAAGCGTCAGGGTCGGCACGCTCGAGGCGTCCATGCCCAGCCGCGTCTGCAGGTTCACCATCTTGTAGCTCGCCCGCAGCACCTGCTGGGCCACGTCCTTCGGGGTTTTCCGAGCCTCGACGGCGGGCGCTTCTTCCCTCACCGGTGCACCAAGCTCGGCGGCGATCAACGCCAAGTCGTCGAGAAGATGCATCGTGTTCAGATACACGTCGTTGGGGTTCAGCGGTCTGCCGACCAATCCGTCGAGCTGAAACGAGGCGTCGGCCAGGTTCTTGTAGACCATCGAGGTCGTCTTGCCGGTCTCCAGCGGGGCCGGGTCGATCTCCCGCGCGATCACCATCTGCGACTTGATCTCGCGGAGTTGGTCAAGAAGCGTGGATAGGCTGGCAAGGACATCCCCCGGTTCGATCACCTTGACGGGTATCTGACCGACGTTGGCCACCGGCATGCCAAGCCGCCTCTGGACGCGCGACACCTTGCCCATGACCTCCAGGGACTTGGCGTAGACGTGGAGCGGCGCACGATCGTCCTGGGCCTCCGCTTCCGCAGGAAAGTCGTCGGCACCGAGTTCTTCGCGCAGAATCCGGATCTCGGCAAGCACGTCGAGACTCGTGCGATACACATCGCTCGGCGTGGCATCCGCGACATCGTCGGAGTCGTCCGATCCGGAGAACCAGTCGGCGATGGCGTCGAACCAGCCGCGGTCGCTCTCGGCGGCGTGGCCGACCGCGCCGACGAGAGCCAAACAGCATACCAGCGTCGCAACGGTCGGCAGCGGCGGACGAGCGGCGGCTCGATCCTCTCTGTTGTGCACGAGGGACATCAGTTCAGTCTCAATCGCTCCGGCATCCCGGCATCGGGACCGGCGCCCGCGTAACATGACAGCGAACACCGTAGCCCGAAGGGCGATCACGGCGCACCGCCAAAGGGCGACAGTCGCCCGAAAAAATCCCGCAGCGGCAGACTGTCTTGCCGACCGAGCCGGCCTACCTCTTTTCGTAGTACGGCGGAAACTCCCGTTCGTTCCTGTTCTTGACACCGGCGATAGGGTGGCGCATGTTTAGCGACCGATTCGTAGCCGGCGCGAGGCTAAGGCGGTTCGCAATGACGCAACTCAGACTGCAGGACGTTTGCGAGGAAGTGGTCGACGAAGTGCCCGGCGTGGTGGGTTGCGCCGTGGTCGACCTTGCTACAGGGCTGCCCCTGGCCCTCGATGCCAAGTCCGATTCCCTTCTCACCACTTCGTCGATGGAACTGCTGGCAGCGGCAGGGGTGACCTACTTCGCAGGCGACCGGGCCGGCTCTCCGGACGGGGACGCGGGCAACGACAGGAATGCAGTTGAGGAAATCCAGATCACCACGGAGAGCACCTACGCGTTCATGTCCGTGCTTCAGGGGACGGAGTACGAACTCCTGGTTCTTCTGGTGACGGAGCGCGAGTCCACCAATCTCGGACTCGGTTGGATGGCGCTGCGCAATGCTCTCGATGTGGTTCGCAACGCACAGGGCAACGGCGCATCCAATACGCCTGGGGACGGGCAGCACGCGTCTGCCGATACGCTGTCGCCGCTGTTCACGCGGCGTCGCGGACCGGAACGCTCGAACTTGCGATCCCAGGGCCGGCGCGCGATCTGGGATCACCGATAGGAAGCGCCGCGCTACGGGGCCGCGCTACGGATAGGCAGGACGAACTGTCCTCTGTTGTTGGTTTTCGGGGCGCGGCGGTCCCGTCTCACTTTCGCCAGGAGCGCGTGGTCTCCACCATGCCGGCTTGCAACATGGCGCCGTAGCCCAGCTCCTCCAAGTGCTCGGCGAACGACGGCCGGCCGCTGCGGCACTCGAATCGGCTCGAGGCCGGTTCGTAGGTCCACAGTTCCTCCAGTACGGGCTTGTCTGCCTCCAAGCCGATCACATCCGTAATGGACACGATGCGGCGCTTGCCGTCCCGGAAACGCGTGACCTGGACGATGATATCCACGGCCGAGACGACCTGATTGCGGATCGCCGATAGCGGCACGTCCCCGGTGCCCATCATCACCAAGTACTCGAGGCGCGAGAGCGCGTCGCGGGGATTGTTGGCGTGAACCGTGAACATGGAGCCTGGATGTCCCGTGTTCATCGCCTGCAGGGCCTCGAAGGCTTCGGGTCCCCGCACCTCGCCGACGATGATCCGGTCCGGGCGCATCCTCAGGGCGTTCTTCATCAGGTCGCGCATGGCGACCTCGCCGGCGTTCTCGGAGGAGGGGGCGCGGGTCTCCAGGCGAACCACATGAGGCTGCCGCAGTCTGAGCTCGGCCGCGTCCTCCAGGGTCACTACCCGTTCTTCGGCATCGATGTGCCCGGACAACGCGTTGAGAATGGTGGTTTTTCCGGCGCCGGTGCCACCGGAAACGACGATGTTGAGGCGAGCCAGGGCGGCCACCTCCAACAGCGTGGCCATGGCGGGATGCATCGTGCCGCCTTGGGCGAGCTCCTTGACGGTGAAGCCGCTCTCGCTGAACCGGCGGATGGAGATGGCGGCGCCGTCGATGGCCAGCGGCGGCACGATGATGTTGACCCTGGAGCCGTCCTCGAGGCGCGCATCGCAGATGGGACTCAGTTCGTCGACGTGCCGCCCGACGTTCGAGGCCATGCGCCGGGCGATATGCGTCAGGTGGTCTGCATCCCGGAAACGGATGTCGACCCGGCTCAGCCGCCCCTGCCGTTCGACGTAGACGGAGTCGAGCCCGTTGACCAGGATGTCGCTGATGTCGTCGGCGCGAAGCAGAGGGCCGAGCGGCCCCAGGCCGCGCATCTCGTCGACCAGGCGGATAGCCAGCTGCGCGCGGCTGCCGCGTATGGCCGGCGCATCCGGCACCAATTCGAGCCGCCGCAGGATCGACTCCACCGCTTCGGTGAGTCCGGCATCGTCGAGCACGGCGGCGCGCTCCGTATCGAGGGCTTCCAGAACGCGACCGTGGTACCACGGCACGATGGCTTCGAAGTGGTCGACCGCAGCGGCCGCGGGACTCTCCGGAGTCCGCGTTCCCGGTTCCGTCCGAGGGCGTTGCGACGGCGAGCGGCGGCGATGTCGAATCGATTGGGCCAATGTGTCGCCCGCACCATAGTGTTAGGCTCGCGATATTAACAGCACCCGGTTCGGTCATGTCTCGCCTCGCAACGATTCTGCTGCTGCCCGTTCTTGCGGCGGCCTGCGCGATCATCCCGCCGAAGCTCGAGGGTATCAGCCAGCGGAACATGGAAGACGCCGTGCTCTCGATGGCCACCGCCGCGCTGCGGACCGGCCAGGTGGAGACCGCGCGGCGACTGTACCGCCGCCTGCTCGAGGTCGACCCGGAATCGGTGGCCGCGCGCATGGGTCTCGGCAACGTCTCGCTCCGGCGCCAGGATCCGGCCCTTGCGGCGCGCTGGTACCTCCTGGCGCTGGCGCGGGCCGTCGAACCCGCCGAACGGCACGCCGCGTTGCTGGCCCATGGACGCGCCGCCCTGTCGGCTGGCCAAGTCGACGCGGCCCGGGACAGCTTCGTCCGCCTGACGGACCCCCGCGAAGGCGCCCCGCCCACGTACGTCGCCTGGGGTTACAACGGCCTCGGTCTCGCGCATATTCTTTCGGGCGACGCCTGGGGGGCCGTGGCGGCCATCGAACGGGCGGTGCTGACCGCGCCCGAAGAGCCGCGCTTCCAAGGCAACCTCGACCGCGCTCTCGCCATGCTGCCGGCAGCCGGCGCCGAGCAGCTGCGGAGCGGCGAGCCGACCGGGAAACCGCTGCCCGAGGCAGACGCGGGCGCGTCAAACCCGGCGGCGATACCCCCCGAAGCACCGGCAGCGGTTTCCGCCCCCGTCGCCGCAACGGACCCCGCAGGCGGACAACCGCGACCGGTCGCGGACGCCGACCGCGCTCCGCAGGTTCCAGCACCGCCCGAGCAGGCCGCGCCGGATCCTCTGCCGCCCGCGCCAGCCGACCTCGCCGCGCCGGATCCGCCGCCGCCCGAGCAGGCCGAACCGGCCGTCCTGGATCCGGCGCCTCTCGATCACGGGGAAGCGTCGCCGACCGGCGCGACGGACATGGCGGAACGGACCCCGCCGGGCACGGACGACCTATCGCCGAGCGACCTCCCCGGGTCCGACCGCGCTCCGCGGGTTCCAGAACCGCCCGAGCCGGTCGACCCGGCCGCGCCGGATCCGCCGCCGCCCGAGCAGGCCGAACCGGCCGTCCTGGATCCGGCGCCTCTCGATCACGGGGAAGCGTCGCCGACCGGCGCGACGGACATGGCGGAACGGACCCCGCCGGGCACGGACGACCTATCGCCGAGCGACCTCCCCGGGTCCGACCGCGCTCCGCGGGTTCCAGAACCGCCCGAGCCGGTCGACCCGACCGCGACCGATCCGCCGCCGCCCGAGCAGGCCGAACCGGCCGCCTTGGATCCGCCGCCTCTCGATCACCGGGAAGCGACGCCGACCGGCGCGACGGACATGGCGGAACGGACCCCGCCGGCCACGGACGACCTACCGCCGAGCGACCTCCCCGGGTCCGACCGCGCTCCGCGGGTTCCAGAACCGCCCGAGCCGGTCGACCCGACCGCGACCGATCCGCCGCCGCCCGAGCAGGCCGAACCGGCCGCCTTGGATCCGCCGCCTCTCGATCACCGGGAAGCGACGCCGACCGGCGCGACGGACATGGCGGAACGGACCCCACCGGGCACGGACGACCTATCGCCGAGCGACCTCCCCCGGTCGGCCCCGGCGGGCTACGTCGTCCTGCAAGACAACCTGCCGTTCCTCCAGTTCGGCGCCTACCTGAAGCGCCACCGCGCCGACGAGGCGGCGGCGGCCTTGGAGTCGCTGACGGACTGGCCCGTCGTCACTTCGGGTGTGCGCGACGGCGACGGCGCCGGGCTGCACAGAGTGCGAATAGGTCCAATCCCCTGGCGGGATGCCGTGTCCGAGTTGATCGACGAACTCGCGCCGCACGGCTTCCGCATCTCGAATCCGTCCGCTGTCGCCGGAATACCGTCGGCGCCGTTCGGCGACCTCGATGCCTGGCCGGTCGACGAGAACGGCGTGCGTTTCCTGCAGGTCGGCGCCTTCGGCGAACGGCCCGTCGCGGAGAGCATTGCGGCCGCGATGCGCAGCCTGACCGACCGCGAGGTCCGCGTCAGCGAAACTGCGCAGGGCGACGGCGCGCTGCTGCACCGGGTACGGATCGGGCCGGTCGAACCCGGTGTCCGGCTGCCCGAATTGTTCCGCGTTCCCAAGTGAGGGCGCGGCCCGGGCGCATCACTCCGCCGCCCGCTCCGACTGCGATGCGCCGGCGCCGAGCAAGGTACGCAACAGGCCGTTGAGCGCATCCTGGTCGCGGCGCGGCAAGGCGCGTTCGGGCTCGCCAAGGGCCATGGACTCTGCCATGTTCCGAACATAGGGTATCGCGATCTCGGGCAGCCGCCCCGCGAACGCGTTGCGCAGTTGATCCTGGCCGATCAGGTTGGGCAGCGGACGCGCGTGGTTCATGACCAGCGCCGACTCGGCGCCGCCGAGGATGCGCAGCCAACGCGCCGCGACCGATACGCCGGCCGGGGTCGGTTCGAAAACGATGACGTGGCAGGTGATCAGGTGGCTGATCGTCGCGATCTGCGCAAGCGACGCGCCGCAGATCAGGATCAGGTGCGCGTGGCTGGACAAGGATCTGATCAGGTTCACGACGCCTACCTCCGGAAGGGGGTTCTGGCCAGCCAGATCGATGGGATGGGCCAGCAGGCCGATTCGGTTCGTCACCGCCGCCTGCAGACGGTCCAGCGCCAATTCGTCCGCACCGTCCCCATCCTCCAGAACCTGAGCCAAACCGCGTTCCGGCTCGGTGTCGAGAGCCAGCGAGAGCGATCCGAAACTGGCGTCGAGATCCAGGCAGCTGACGTAGCGTCCCATGTCGCCGGCAAGATGGGCCAACAACGCCACGACGGTATTGACCCCCATTCCCTTGCCGTGGACCAGCACGACCTTGGACGCCTGGATCTGCGGCCGGCTCTGGTCCTCGGTGACGGCGACGACCTCGTGGATGGCGCTGCCCAGGTTGGCCGCGTCGAGGGGTTTGGGCAGATAGAGAAACACCCCGCCGCGGTAGAGGTCGTTGGCCAGCGACACGTTGTTGTCGGACCCGACGGCCAGGATCACGCTCTCGGGCCGGCAGACCTCCAGCAGCGCGGCGACGTGGGCGAGGGGATTCTGTTCGCCGTCTAGGTCGACAATCATGATGTCGGTCGAACGGTCGCCGCGGCAGGCGCGGACGGCGTTGCGTACCGTTCCCTGGTGCACCCGCGCGGTCGGGTCGGCTTCGCGTACCGTGCGCCGGCTGTCGGCGTCGTTCACGAAGGCTGTCAATACGGGTTCGGCCACCGTGCGCTAGCCATCCCCCGACTGCGCCGCGCCGCCGTCCTGCGCCGCGCCGCGCCAGGCACTGACCGCGCGCACGGCCATTTCCGAATGTTCCACGCCATCGCCCGACTGCGCGTCGAGGTGCGCCGACTCGGCCATCATGTCGCGAACGAACGTCACGTAGACCTCCCCCGCCGCCGGCCGCGACTCGACCGGTGCGACCGGGGGCGGCGCGGTGTGCTGGCACCCGGCCAAGAGCGCCGACAGGGTCAGGACGCGCCATAAACAGCGCCTCGGTGTGTTCATCTGGTTGCTCCTCTGGTTGCTCCTCGCTCGACTGGGCGCCGCCGCACCACTGCCCGGCCCGCGACGCCCTCGGTGGAATCCGAAACGAAACGCGGGGTTGCACGGTCGGTCCCCGCATCCATGGCCGGCGTGGATACGTACTGGCGGATCGGCGGCTGATCGTGGAACGCCACGCTCGCGCCACCGAAGTACGCCCGCCAGAATCGCCGGTGCCGATCCGCCGCATCGGGTCGGGTCGTCAGTCCGTCGCGCACCAGATAGTGGACATCGACGTCGACGGCAGAGGGATCCCGATGCCGGCTGAACGGTGGAATGCGCGACGCCGACCGCTGGACGAAGTCGTCGAAGTCCCAGAGGGACCAGTCCAGATCCAGATGGGAATACCAATCGGCATGTTGCATCATGTCCGAAACCACATGCAGCCGATGCGGCCCCCGGCGATCCCGGAACGCCATCTGGATCTGGTCGATGGCCTCGGTCAGGTAGGCGCGTGTCACCACCCAGGTCTGCTGCGACGCTTTCGCAACCAAGGTGTCGAGGCGCTTCTCGAGGTCCATTCGGAGACCGCAGAACCGTCCGGCCGACCGCCGCAGATCCCTCGCCATCTGCGCGGGAAGATTGTCGCAGTCGCGAATGGCGCCGTCGTGATCCTTCGCTGCGGCGATCTGGATGTCACCGGCGTCGAAGGGTTTGCAGAGGCGATCCAGAAGCGCCAGCGGGGCATCCGCCGAGCCGGCCAGCAGATAGACCCGTATCTCCGTGTCGCGCTCGAGTTCGAGCGTCAGGTCGCGAAACCTCCGCCCCGGCATTTGCGCAGGCATGCCGACCAGGGGCTTCGTCAAGTCCAGCAGGAATACCGCATCGCCGCTGATCCGGTTCGCATCGACCGGACAGAGATCCCCGTCCCGCGCAACGCTCTGCATGTTCCCCTCATCCGAGCCCACCCATGCGGCGGCGGCGATCACTGACAGCGCAACCACGAGCGGCGGCAGCAGCATGCGCCACCGCGATTGGCCCGCCTTCCAGCGGCGTCCGGCACCGGCACCTCGTCCCGCGTCCATCGAAGCTAGCTCCGGCGAACCGGCGTGGACGATAGCATCGCGAAACCGCCGGCGCGGCGCACACCCGGACGGTGCAGTAGCCCGGCGGGCGCGGCTTCGGGATTGCGGCGGGGCGTGAAACCAACAGCCGAGCCTGCAACGGCATCGACCACTCGGGACACCTCCTTTCCTTCGCGACCTGGATCAATTTCGTAGCATATGGCCGTGCTCGGCAAACTTGCAAGGCGTCGGTGGGACAGTCTGTCGATTTCTCCGGTAGCTTGGCGACTTGCATGCCCGCAGCGGCACCTACTCCGTTCGGCAGGTCGCGTCGTGGACCCCGCCATCATGGAACCCGTTGGTGGCGAGCGTCCCCCGCCCGCGAAGCGCGGTCGCCGGCTACTTCGGCGCCGCTTCGTCCACGCGGTCAATCCAGCCGGATACTTGATTCGTCCGAGCAAGCGCCGCTTGGGCCTCTTCCGCATAGCGAAGCGCGTTCACCTGCGCGACCACGGCGAGATCCGCGATCGACAGCGCGTTGCCGACCAGCCAGCTGCGGCCGTCGAGCAAGGCGTCCAGCGCGTCGAAGTGCCGCTCCACGTCGGCGACCACCTGGTCCCTCGGCTTCCGTCCGACCCCCTGGGCCCGGGTCAGCTGCGTCGTCGCCTCCACGATCAAGGTCTTGAGTTGCGGCTTCGGGACGGCGGGCAGCGTTCGCGCGAACTCGTCGAGCGCGGCATCGAGGTTGTGTTCCCACGTCAGGCGCATGGTCATCTCGTAGAAGTAGAGACTCTCGTCGGCCCACTCCTCGATGGCGTGGGCCAGCGCCGCATCGCGGGCGACGGCCGGAATCAGAGACGGACCGCCGTGGGCGGCCTCGAGATGGTAGAGGATGTCGGTGGAGTCCCAGACCGCCGTGTCCCCGTCCTGGATCGCCGGGAACTTGCCCGTGGGGCTGACGTGCCCGTAGTCGCCCTGGGCGACCTTGGCGCGCCCGACTTCGCGGATCTCGAAGTCGAGCCCCTTGTAGTTCAACGCGCGGCGCACCTTCTCGGCGAACGGGGAGGTGGAAAACTGGTAAAGGGTGATCATCTGCTGCCTCCTTCGATGCCCGTTCGGGATTGCGCGATCTGGCGCATGACGGGTTCGAGATCGAATTTCTCGTCGCCCTCGCGGCGTGGCGCCTGGACCGCGAACGCCGCTTCGAGCTCGGTCCACCGCGTCCGCGCAATCTCCACCGCATGCGGGTGGGTGACGATGAAGAAGCGTCCCTCCCGGATGCCGTCGATCGCCCGGCTCGCCACTTCGGCGGCGGGCATTCCGATCCCGCCCATGAAGGCGCCGGCCATCTCCGGGGCGGCCCGGGGTCCGCCGAAGCCGGCCTGGCGCCGCTCCGACGCGCGCCACAGCGTGGATGCGACGATCCCGGGGCAGAGCACGCAGACCTTGACGTGCGCCGGCACTTCACGGCGCAGCACGTCGGAGAGCCCGAGCAGCGCATGCTTGGAGGCCGTGTACAAGCCGCCGCCGACGTGGGGGGTGCCGAGGGCGTGCTCGGACGCCGTGTTGACGATCCGGCAGTCGCGTTTCGACGCCGCGAATCTCGGCGCGAACGCGCGGATGCCGTTCACCGCGCCGCCGACGTTGACCGCGAAGACCCACGCGAGGTCGGCGGCGGTCGTCGCCTGCACCGGCCCGGGCGTGTGCATGACCCCGGCGTTGTTGACGAGGATCTCGACGGAGCCGAACGCGTCCCAGGCCGCGTCGGCGAGCGCGGCCATGCCGGCCTCTTCGGCGACGTCCACCGCGAAACCGACCGTGCGCACCCCCGTATCGGCGGCTTCCTGCGCCACCGCGCGCGCCGCCTGCTCCTCGATATCGGCCACGACCACGTTCACGCCCTCCCGGGCGAGAGCGAGGCAAAGCGCCCTGCCGATGCCGTTGCCGCCGCCGGTGACCACTGCCGACGTTCCTTTCAGGTTCATTTTCCGTGCATGGTGTTCCGGGGGCGTTGCCCGATCCTAGATCAGCGTGGTGCAATCCACAACGAAAGCGGCCGGCCGTGGTCGGACAATCCGCCCGGCAGTCTGTCTGTTCCACGGGCTCTTGTTCGGGCATGCTTAATGCTGCGCCGGTGAACCCGGACCCTGGGTTACCGTGAACGAACCGGGAACCGATGTCCCCCGGCCGGTCGCGAACACGCCGCGAGGATCCGGATGTGTGTGTGCGGCCTTGGCGTTCAGGACCCGAGCCGGGTTTCCCGTTCGTTGCCACAGGAGGCGGCCATGGAAAGCGTCAGACCGGCGGGCGTCGTCGATGTCGTCGTCTGCGTTGCCGCCACCGTGCTGCTGCTCGGCATGTCCGTGGTGCTGTTCGGCAGCGACTCCTCCCAAGGCGCCAATCAGATCGCCCTGGTCTGCGGTGCCGCGCTCGCCGTCGGCATCGGCGTCAAGAACGGTCACCGTTGGAAGGTCATCGAGCAGGCGATCGTCAGCGGCATCGCCACCGCGGTGCCGGCGGTAATGATCCTGTTCTCCGTGGGCAGCCTGATCGGCGCCTGGATGCTGTGCGGCACGGTGCCGACGATGATCTACTACGGCATGCTGCTCCTCGATCCGGCGGTGTTCTACCTGGCGACCTGTCTGGTCTGCGCCGTTGCCGCCCTGTCCGTCGGCAGTTCCTGGACCGTGGCCGGCACTCTGGGCATCGGCCTGATCGGCATTGCCGTCGGCATGGGCCTGTCGGTGGAGATCACCGCCGGCGCGATCATCGGCGGCGCCTATTTCGGCGACAAGATGTCGCCGCTGTCCGATACCACGAACCTGGCGCCGGCCGTCACCGGCATCGATATTTTCGAGCACATCCGGCACATGACCTGGACCACCGCGCCGAGCCTGCTGCTGGCGCTTCTGGCGTTCGCGCTGCTCGGTCTCGGCGAATCGCGCGCACAATCGCAGGACAGCCTGGATGCGACGCTGGAGCTCCTGCGGTCCAGTTTCCAAATCAACCCGTTCCTGACGGCGCCGGTGGTCCTCGTCGTGTACCTGGCCGCTCGCAAGGTTCCGCCCGTGGCCACCATTCTGAGCGGCGCGGCGGCGGGCATCGGTCTGGCTCTCTTCTTCCAGCCGGACGGCGTGCGCGCCATGGCCGGCGATGCGGGGCAGTCCGGCGCCCTGGCCATGTGGCGCGGTGTCTGGACGGTGCTCTTCGACGGCTACGCGGCGAGCACCGGGAACGCGGGCCTCGACTCGCTACTGTCCCGCGGCGGCATGGGTTCCATGCTGACCACCGTCTGGCTGGTCCTGGCGGCCATGGCCTTCGGCGCGGCCATGGAGAAGGCGGGCATCCTCGATGCGCTCGTCACCGGTCTCGTGAAGCTGAGTCGCTCCACGGGCGGTCTGATCGCCACCACGGCGGGAACCTGCGTGGGCATGAACACGCTCACCGGCGACCAGTACATCGCCATCGTCCTGCCCGGACGCATGTTCAGGCTCGAATACGCCGGGCGCGGCCTGCACGAGAAGAACCTGGCGCGTGTGCTGGAGGACACGGGCACGATCACCTCTCCCCTCGTCCCGTGGAATACCTGCGGCGCGTACATGGCGGCCACGCTCGGCGTGCCGACCCTGGCCTATCTCCCGTACTGCTTCTTCAACCTGGTCAATCCTCTCGTATCGGTGGCCTACGGATTCGCCGGTTTCAGGATCCAGCGTATTGCCCGTGCGTCCGGCGGAGCTGCTCAGGCACGCTGATCAGGCGTTTCGCAGGTTCGCGAGATACCGCTGGATCTTGGCGAGATAGCGCTCGGCAGCCGCGACATAGACGGGATTGTTGCGGTTGCGGTAGCCGACGTTGTACGAACGCAACGCGCACGCCTCGGCGGCCGTTGTGCTCTGCGCGCAGACCTCGACGTAGTGCGCAAGGATGCTCGCCGCGCAATCGATGTTCTCCGCGGGGTCCGCAAGGTTCGCGCGGCACCAGGCGCCCCACAGGTCGGGGCGGACCTGGCCCGGGCCCACCGCGCCTGTCGCCGAGCGCGCGTTCTTGCGAAACGAACTCTCGGTCATGACCAGGCTGGCCAGCAGTTCGGGTCGCAGCGCCTGACGCGTCGACGCGTCGAGGATCCAACCTGCGAACTCGCCCGCGACGGACGGCTCGAGACGGAATGCCCGCGCGAGGTGCGCAGCGAAAGCGTCTCGTTCCTCGGCCCAGGTCGCGCGGCTCGCCCGCTCGGGCAGCGGCACGGCGAGGAGGGCGCGTCGTTCTTCCCCCGTCCGGGTCGCCGTACTCGCAACGGCGAATGCACAGGCGGCAGCCAACGCGAGCAGCGCCAGACCGCACACGCACCGGACTCGCCACCCGGGCGCGCCGGGCCTTCTCCTCCGCCCTCCCGCGTCCGACCGGTCGAAGGCCGGCGACCGGCGGTCCGCAACCCATGGCCGGGCACCCGCCCGAGTGAAGCTTGAAGCCCTGTTTGCCCGCCGCCGCCAAACGCTGCGTGACCCGACCCGGCTGGCTTGGTTCCGCGAAATCGTCGTCGGCATTCGACGGCCTCCGCCTGTCGTTCACCCGCGTTCCGAACTATAGGTGTCCGCCCGACTGGCTGTCATTCCGGTCCTATGCCTAGGTACAAGTACGGAGTCGCACATCGGTTTCTTCGCCGGCCCGGGTTCTGCCGAACGAGGCCGCGCCGCCCGACAACGACTCCGGGATACCGAATGGTCGAGTGGGCCGTGGCTGGCCATTCGGGTCGAGGTGCTGCACGGCCCGCACGGCACGCTGTACGGGCGCAATTCGATAGGCGGCGCCATCAACATTGTCACCGCACCGCCGGGCGGCGACCCGGTGCGGGCGCCAGCGTTGTCCGACTGCAACGGTTAGGCGTTAGACTCGCGGAATGCGAACCGGTTGGAGATGAGACATGTCCCCGAACACCAACCTCCTCGACCCCATGCTCATACCGCGGTGCGGCGGACCCCCGCACGAGCTCTTCGACATGTGGCGGAGGACGGATCCCGTGCACTGGAACCCGCCGAGCGAGGACTACGAGAGCCCCATGCCCGGCGCGTCCGTCTCGCGCGGGTTCTGGGTGCTGACGCGCTACCAGGACGTCGTGGAGGTCTCGCGCGACCAGGATCTGTTCTCCTCCCACGAGGGCGGCCCGATCATCTGGGACCTGGAGCCGCCCCAGCTCGCCATGCAGCGCGCCAACATCATGGGCATGCAGCCCGCGACCCACATGGCCGTGAAGAAGCTGGTCATGCCGCCGTTCGCGCCCAGGGAACTCGAGGCGCTGCAGCCGGAGATCGACGCCGTGGCCCGGGAGATCGTCGACTCGGTGGCGGCGAAGGGGAACTGCGAGTTCGCCTTCGACGTCGCCGCCAAGCTGCCCGTGTACACGTTCTGCAAGCTGCTGGGCGTGCCCGACCGGTTGCGCGAGACGGTGTTCACGCTCGGAAACCAGGCGGCGGACACGGAGAATCCGGCGCGCGCGGACCGCGCCAACTCGGCACCGCTTGCGCTGTTTGCGATCGCCGGCGAGCTCGCCGAGGAGAAGCGCCAGAATCCCGACGGCTCGATGCTGAGCCGGCTGGTGCACGGCGAGGTCGACGGTGAGAAGCTCGACGAGGCCGTCCTGCAGATGTTCGTCGTGGCGCTGTCGATCGCCGGACACGAAACCACGCGCAGCACCGCCGTGCACTTCGTGCGCCTTATGAACGAGCACCCGGATCAGTACGACCTGCTGCGCCAGGACGTGGACCGGCACCTGCCAAACGCCATCGAGGAGGTGCTGCGCCATTCGCCGCCGGTCGTGAAGTTCCGCCGAACCGCTATGGCGGACACCGTGATCGGCGAAACGGAGATCTCGAAGGGCGACAAGGTGTACCTGTCCTATCCCGCAGCGAACCGCGATCCCGCGATGTTCGACGATCCGCACCGGTTCGACATCACCCGGAGCAACGCGAACCGGCATCTGGCATTCGGCTCGGGACCGCATTTCTGCTTGGGCGCCCGGCTGGCGCGCTACCAACTGCGCGCACTGCTGAAGGAGGTGGTAACGCGCCTTCCCGACATCCGCCCGGACGGCGAGACGACGATGCTCAAGAGCATCTGGTTCAACGCGGTCGTCGGCATGCCCGTGGCCTTCACGCCGGCGCATTGATCCGGGCGGCGGTCCGCGCCGTGGTCAGCCGGGAACTCTCGAAGGACTGCGGCCCCGAAGGAGGCGATTCGTGATCGAAGCACCCGTGTGCATCGTCGGATGCGGTCCGATCGGGCTGGCCGGCGCACTGCTGCTCGCCAGATTCGGCATCTCCTCGGTCGTCGTCGAGAAGCGGGACGCGGTCAACACGCATCCCCGCTCGAGGTTCGTGGACACCAACACCATGGAACTCATGCGGTTCCTCGGCTTGGAAGAGGCCATCGAAGAAACCGGGCTGGGGCCGGACTGGACGGAGTACAACCGGTGGTTCGACGCCCTCGCCAGGCATCAGATCGCGGCCATTCCGAGTCCCACGTTCCACACGGTGCCGAGGAGCACCAGTCCCACGATGCCGGTCATGACCTGCCAGGACTACGTCGAGAACGTGCTCTTGGGCGCAGTCCGCGCCAGCGAGCGCATCGAGCTTCGCTACCGAACCGAGGCTGTCGGGGTGACTCAGAACGAGCACGGCACCGAGGTGGTCGTCAGGGATCTTGTCTCGGGGGAAGAGACCGCCGTGCGCGCCGAGTACACGCTGGGTACTGACGGCCCGCACAGCTTCGTACGCGAGGCGGTCGGCAGCGTGCTTGAAGCAGCGCCACTGCCCAACTTCCTCCAAGACGTGATCTTCGAGGCCGCTCTATCGGCATACGTCGAAGGACGGAAAGCCGGCTTGTTGTACAACGCGACGCC
>JAPOVI010000056.1 GCA_026708265.1 Acidobacteriota bacterium | reverse complement strand
GTAGTACGACAGGTTGACGTGCCAGTGCGTGCGCGGGTAGAGGTCGAGGCCGTAGACCATGCGTCGCACCTCGCCCCCTGGATCCGTGTCGGTCCACCGGGTCTGCGGCGAAACTCGCAACCACACGCCGCGCACGGCCTCGAGCGACGTCTGGTGGGCGAAGATGTAGGAGCGCCCGCTCGTCTGCAGCCGCTGGAGCCGGACGTCGGCGTGGGTCCAGGTCGTGAGCCATTCCGTGGGGGCGTAGCCGAACGACAGCCCCGTGTCGGTGCTGCGGGGCGCCGCGTCCGACCGCGCGCGGTGCAGCACCGACGCAGCGACGACGGTGCGGGGACCGAGGTCGAGCTGGAGCCGGCCGCTCGCGGTGAGCGCCTCGCGTCCGTCGCCGTCCAGGAGCGAGGCGGCGCGGCCCGGCCCCACCGACACCTGCAGCAGCGCCCGGTCCGTCGAGACGCCGACCTCGACGCCGTAGATCTGATCGTCCTCGGCGAGGTCGCGCCCGGCGCGGGCGAACGAGGTGTGGTCGGCGAACCGGACGCCGTACGCGGGAAGGTAGCGTCCACCGCGCACGGTCACCCGCTCGGAGGCCTGCCAGGCCACCCAGTGCTCGTAGGAGACGAAGGCCCCGCCCCCGGGCTCCGGCGCGCGCCCCACCGTGCCGTAGACGGTCCAGCGGTCCTGGCGCCACGCCGCCTGCAGGTCGAGGTTCATGAGGAAGCTGCGGTCCGGGAGGGAGCGGCCGGCGGCCTCCACTTCGAGGTGCGACGGTCGCGCGTCGAGGCCGAGCTGCAGGGGGCTGTCGTTGGGCAGCGCCCCATAGAGGAAGCCCTCCTCGCCCCGCGTCGTCGCCGCAGCCGGCGCCGCGGGACCCTGCCGCCCGAACGTCGAGATCTCCTCGCGCGACAGCGAGCGGCCGTACGGGGTGAGCAGGCCGCCGCCCGACGGCGAGTAGTGGCACGCGGTGCAGCGCGGGTACTGCTTCGAGAGGAACGTCGGCTCCGCGGATGCGCGATCGACGGCCGGGCCTCCGATCCAGGCCGCGGTCGCGAGGGCGACGCCCGCGGCCCGGCGGCGGATCCACGTCGTGCGCATCATGGGCCGTTCGCCCTTGTCGCCCCCGACGGCGCCGCCTCGAAGGCGGCCGTGATCCGGACCTCGTCGCGCACGCCGACGCCGAGGTAGCGCGGCGGCGGAATGTCGAACGCCTCGAGGCTCAACGACAGCGTCGCTTCGACGCGCATCCGTCCGTCGCGCCGCTCCATCGTGGCCTCGCCCTCGACTTGCCGCTCGACGCCGTGGAGCCTCAGCCGTCCCGTGAACGTGGTCTGATGGCGGCCGTGACCCTCGGGTGGCGGTGCAGGGAGCGCGATGCGGGAGAGCACCGCATGTCGGAACGTCGGCCCGCGTTCGACCTCGAGGTAGCTCCCGCGCAGGTGGTCGTCGCGCAGCCCGATGCCGGTCTCGAGGCTGGCCAGATCGACGCGGAGCTCGCCCTCGAACGCGACGGCGCCGCGACGGCCGCCGCGAAGCGTCCCCGAGAGCGCGGAGGTGATGGCGTCGAAGCTGCCACCGACCGTCATCCGGCAGCGGACGCGCACGTCGCCGGATGAGACCGTCCAGGCGGCGGTCGCGGACTGCGCGGTCACGGAGCCGCCCGCCGCGACGACGAACGCAGCGACCGCCGCGGCCGTCACGGTCCGCGCCCCAGCCCTCGCGACGCTCAGGCCCCTTCCAGCGTTCGGCACCTGATGGCAGTGTGACCACGCGCTTGCGGCCTGTCAACGAGCCCGCCGCCGCCCGCGTCCCGCCTCGGCCGCCGGCGGCGCGGAGCGGACCGACGCTTCGGGATGGTCGGCGAGTCTGCCGCGGCCCGCGTCCCCGCCGCGCCCGCCCTGGGCATCGTGGGCACGAGGCGCTCCTGGCGGATCCGCTGCGGGGTCGCATCGCCGACGCCCGGGAGAACCGTTTGATCCGCCGGCCCCTTTTCTCGGACACTCAGGCCAGCGCCAGAGCCGCCGCGCCCGTGACGTCCACGGGGTGACGGCTCCCGGATGCCGGAGAAGCGCCGGCCCGCGCTGGCTGCGTCGCCGCCCGTCGCCCGGAAGGAGATGGCCGATGTCGGACCCCGCGCTGACCGTCCGGTCGTTGACGGCGCGTGCCGTGGCCGCGCCGCTGGCCCGGCCGCTCCGCACCGCGTCCGGCGACATCCCGGTGTCGCCGCTGCTGCTGATCGACGTCGCGTCCGAGCAGGGGGCGGCGGGCCGGGCCTACATCTTCGGCTACACGACCCTGACCCTCCGCGCCCTGAAGGCGCTCGTCGACGATCTCGACGAGGTCGTGCGCGGTCGCCCGGCCGCGCCGGCCGTGCTGGCCGAGGAGCTCGCCGCGCGGTTCCGGCTGCTCGGTCGGCAGGGCCTGGTAGGCATGGTGCTCTCCGGTCTCGACATGGCGCTCTGGGACCTCCGGGGCCGGGCGCTCGACCGGCCGGTCGTGGAGTTGCTGGGCGGGCAGGCCACCTCCGTTCCGGCGTACGACAGCTACGGCGTGGTCGATCCCGTGGCCGACGCCGCGGCGCTGGAAGGGAGCGTGGAGCAGGGGTTCCGCGGCATCAAGGTCAAGATCGGGGTGGGCGATCTCGCCTGGGACGTGAAGAACCTCACCGGCGTGCGACGGGTCATCGGCACGTACGTAGCGCTCATGGTCGACTTCAACCAGTCGCTGACCGCGCCCGAGGCTCTGCGCCGCATCCAGGCCCTGACCGACTTCGACCTGGCGTGGGTGGAGGAGCCGGTCCCGGCCGAGGACCTGGCTGGCCACGCCCGCGTGCGCGAGAGATCTCCCGTACCGATCCAGACGGGCGAGAACTGGTGGTTCGGCCACGACATGGCGCGGGCCCTTGCCGCGGGGGCGTGCGACCTCTGCATGCCCGACGTGATGAAGATGGGAGGCGTCACCGGGTGGCTGCGCGCCATGGGGCAGGCCGAGGCGGCCGCGGTGCCGGTTTCGAGCCACCTCTTCATCGAGGCCAGCGCGCACCTCCTGCCGGTGACGCCGCTGGCGCACTACCTCGAGTTCCTCGATCTCGCCGGCGCCGTGCTGACCGAGCCGCCCCGGCCGGTGGACGGCCGGGTCACGGCGCGCGGGCCCGGCCTCGGGATGGAGTGGGACGAGGCCGCCGTGGCGCGCTACCTGCTGTAGGTGGTGGCCGGTTCGCCGCCCCGGCGGCGAAGCGTGCGGTGGATGGACGGAATGTCATCCGGCGCGGCCCGGCGCTCCCGGTCTGCCGGTGTCGAGCTCATCGTCCTCGCAAGGATGGAGGGAGTGTCACCCCGGCGCGGCGCCAACGCTCCTGCCGCCACCGGAGAGGCGCTCGGCAGCGTCAGGCGCCGATGGGATGGGCGATGACCTGCTCGGCCGTGATCTCCAGGGAGCGCAGCCGCGCCGCGTGGTCGAAGACGTGGGTGACGATCATCACCTCGTCGGCGCCGGTCCGCTCGACGAACTCCGCCACCCCGGCCCTCACCATCTCCGGCGAGCCGACCACCGAGCACGCCTGCATCTGCTTCAGCATCTGCCGGTCGACCGGGGTGAGGCGTTCCTCGATGTCCGCCGCCGGGGGCGGGAGCTTGCCCGGCGCGCCGCTGCGCAACCGGAGGATCGACTGCTGGATCGACGTGTAGAGCAGTCGCGCCTCCGGTTCCGTGTCGGCGGCGACGACGTTGAAGCCGACCATGACGTACGGCTTCGGGCACTGCGCGGACGGCTCGAAGCGGGCGCGGTAGATCGACAGGGCGTCCATCAGGGCGGCCGGCGCGAAGTGCGAGGCGAAGGCGTAGGGGAGCCCGAGCATGGCGGCGAGCTGCGCGCCGAAGAGGCTGGATCCCAGGATCCAGATCGGGACGTCGATGCCGGCCCCCGGCACCGCGTGGACGCGTTGCCCCGGCTCGGGGGGCTGGAAGTAGTGCTGCAGCTCCACCACGTCGCGCGGGAACGCGTTGACGTCGCCGTCGAGGTTGCGGCGCAGGGCGCGGCTCGTGGTCTGGTCCGTGCCCGGGGCGCGGCCGAGCCCAAGGTCGATCCGGCCGGGGAAGAGCGTGGCGAGGGTCCCGAACTGCTCCGCGATGACGAGCGGCGCGTGGTTCGGAAGCATGATGCCGCCGGCCCCGACCCGGATGGTCGACGTCGCAGCCGCCACGTGGCCGATGACCACGGCGGTGGCGGCGCTCGCGATGCCGGGCATGTTGTGGTGCTCGGCCAGCCAGAAGCGCTTGTAGCCCCAGCGCTCGGCGTGGCGCGCCAGGTCGGCCGAGTTGCGCAGGGCGAGGGCGGCGTCGCCGCCCTCCGGGATGGGAGACAGGTCGAGGAGCGAGATCGCCGTCATGTTCGATTCCGCAACGCGGTAGGACGCCACGAAGAGCATACCGGGAGGCCCCGGTGCCTCGCGGATGGGTGTCCCGCACACCCGCAAAACCTGCGCCTCCCGGGACCGGGGGCGCCTTGTCGGCGCCGCGGACGGCGGGCTATCATCCTGCCGTTTTGGCGTTACCCGAGCGCCGGGAGGAACCCATGCTACGAACGCTTGCTGTTCTCGTTGCCGTCACCGCCCTCGCGGCGGCGCCCGGTGCGGCCCAGGACGTCGACGCCGTTTTGCAGGCTGCCGCAGAGGCCATGGGCGACCCGGCGAGCCTGAGCTCGATCGAGTATTCCGGAACCGGGTGGGTGGCCAACGTGGGGCAGAACTTCACCCCGGCCGACGACTGGCCGCGCTTCGAGGTCAGCGCGTACTCGCGCACGATCGACTACGACCGAGCCTCGTCGGTCGAGACCCACACCCGGCGCCAGGGCGACTACCCGCCGCGCGGCGGCGGCGCGCCGCTCGTGGGTGAGCAGACGCGCACGCTGCTGACGAGCGGCGAGCACAGTTGGATGCTGATCGGCGGCAACGCCGTTCCGCGGCCCCAGGACGCCGAGGTGCGGCAGCTCGACATCTGGATGTCGCCGCACGGGTTCCTGCAGGCGGCCGCGGCGGCCGACGACGCCTCGGCGGTCGAGCTGATGCTGGAGGGGCGCCCGCTCACCATCGTCACGTTCACCGCGATGGGCCGCTACCGCGTCAACGGCACGATCAACGAGGACAACCTGGTCGAGCGCGTGCTCACCTGGGTGCCGCACCCGGTCCTCGGCGACATGATCTACGACCACCGCTACACGGAGTACCGCGACTTCGACGGCGTGATGTTCCCCACCGTGCTGCATTCGCACCAGGGTGACCCGGCTCTCCAGCCCGGCCACAACTCGATGGAGATAACGGTCAGCGAGTTCCGCGCCAACGTCGAGCCCGAAGCGGTGGAGGTTCCGGACGCCGTCGCGGAGGCGGAGGTTCCGCCCGTCGTCGTCCGCTCGACCCAGATGGCGTCGGGCGTCTGGCGCGTGTCGGGGGGCACGCACCACAGTGTGGCCGTCGAGTTCAACGACTTCATCGCCGTGGTCGAGGCTCCGCAGAACGAGGCCCGGTCACTCTCCGTGATCGCCGAGCTCCGGCGCCGCGTCCCGGACAAGCCGATCCGCTACGTCGTCAACACGCACCACCATGCCGACCACTCGGGCGGCCTCCGGACCTACGTCGCGCAGAGCGCCACCGTCATCACCCACGAGGCGAACGGCGACTTCTACCGCAACGTCTTCTTCCACCCCGGCACGCGCTCGCTCGAGCCCGACATCCTCTCGTCGCTCATGCCGTGGTTCGCGCCCAACCGCGTCCCGGCGATGGAGCTCGTGAGCGACCGCTACACCCTGACGGACGGCGAGCGCGAGATGCACCTCTACGCCGTCGAGGACCTCGGCCACACCGGCACGATGCTGATCGCGCACCTGCCGGCCGAGCGCATCCTGATCAACGCGGATCTGTACTCGCCGCCGCGTCCCGACCTCGACCCGCCGGCCGCGAACGCGAACATGCGCGCGCTGGCCGCGAACATCGAGCGGCTGGACCTCGACGTCGCCCGCCACGTCGGCGTGCACGGGCTGGTCGGAAGCCACGTCGACTTCCTGCGCATCGTGAACGGCCAGTAGCAGCGCCCCGCGACGGGAGCCGCGCCCGCGCCCCCATGGCGCCGCCCGGCCGCCCGATGGGGCGGTCGGCCGTTTCCCCCCGGGGATGCGGGTCGGTCGGTGGCCTTGCCCGGCAAGGGGCGTGAAGGCACGCCGCCGCGCGCGCCGCACGGCTACGGGGCGAGGGCCGGGGTGGTGGGCGGGGGCTCCCGCCGGCCGGTCGCCTGCTCGTAGGCGTAGCCGAGGCCGAGCAGCCCGGCCTCGTCGAACGGTCGTCCGAGGAGCTCGAGTCCCACCGGCAACCCATCGGCGGTGAGGCCGGCCGGCACGGTCAGGGCCGGGAAGCCGATGACCGGGCTCAGGTAGCGGTTGTTGCCCAGCGCGTAGGCGTCGACCGTCCGTGGGTTGGTCAGGACGTCCGGTGCGATGAGCGCCGGCGGGTGGTCGAAGGTGGCATATGCCAGCGCGTCCAGCTCGTGGTCGGCCATCGCGGTCAGGACGTTCCGCCGCAGCCGCTCGCGGGCCTGGAGGATGGGCAAGTACGCCGCGTCTCCCGTCGATCGGCCCACCACGTCCAGGAGTCCGGCTGCGCGCCAGGGGGTGACGACGCCGGAGAGGAGGATGCTCCGCAGGCTCCGGACCGGCGTCCCCCGGTGCTCTGCCAGGTAGGCGTTCGTCGCCGCCTCGGTCTCGAAGTTGTTGGCGACGTAGGTCTGCTGGGCCAGCTCGAGGTCGGCGACCGCCACGGGATCGACCACGACGGCGCCGTGCGAGCGGAGGTCGTCGAGCGCCCTATCGATCACCGCCCGCACCTGCCGGTAGCCGTCGGTCTCGGGGTCGGTCCGCGGGTCCATCGCGTAGCGGATCACGCCGATGCGCGCTCCCCGCAGGTCGGCCGCGTCGAGCGCCGCCGCGTAGGAGTCGGGCCCGCGGCCCGCGGCATAGGCGGTAACGGGATCGTTCGGGTCGTAGCCGGCGATCGCGTCGAGGACGAGCGCCGCGTCGCGCACGGTGCGCGTCATCGGCCCGAGTGTGTCGCTCGACGGGTTCGCGGGCATCATCCCGAAGCGGCTGACCAGCGGCACGGTGGGCCGCAGCCCGACCAGCGAGTGCACGGCGGCGGGCCCGCGGATGGATCCGCCGGTGTCCTCTCCGATCCCGACCAGTCCGAAGTTGGCCGCGACGCCGGTCCCGGTGCCCCCGGACGAGCCGCTCGGGTTGCGGGCCGGATCGTAGGCGTTGCGGATGATGCCGAAGGCCGAGCCGACATAGCGCGAGGCGAACTCGCCCATGTTCGTCTTGGCGAGGATGATCGCGCCCGCTTCCTCCAGCCGCACGACGATGGTCGCGTCGCGGCCGGAGACGAAGCCGTCGAACAGCGCCGACCCGTAGGTGGTCGGCATCTCGCGCGTCTCCACCTGGTCCTTGAGGAGGACCGGCACGCAGTGGAGCGGACCCGTGATGCCTCCCTCGCCGTAGGCCGCGTCCAGCTCGTCGGCCTGCGCCAGCGCGTCCCGGTTGATGGTCTGGACCGCGTTCAGCGACGGGCCGGTCTGGTCGTAGGCAGCGATGCGGTCGAGGTAGCCCTGCACCAGCGCGCGGCACGTCAGCTCGCCGGACGCGAACGCCGCGTGCGCGTCGTCGATCGTCGCCTCGAGCAGGCGGAACCCGCCCTGTGCGCCGGTGAGGTTCGAGGCCAGCAGCGCGCCCGCGACCAGACTGGCCGCCCAGAAGCCCGCCGCGCGGACCCGGTCCCGCAGCCGCCGTTGCCCGGGCGGCAACACGTCCCTTCCGCGACGGGCGAACGCCGTCATGCTTCGCTTCACGATGCCTCCCATCCGGCCGCGGCCGGAGCGACGCTTCCGGCGTCAGGATTCGTCCGCACCCCGCAGGATCCTCGCGGTCGAGATCGCCTGCCCCGCGTGCCGCGTGCAGTGCTCGGCAGCGTGGAAGATCAGGCCCAGGGTGGTGCTCGGCAGGCCCGCCCGCCCCACCTTCTTCGGAACGAGCAGATCCTCGCGCGAGGTGGCCCGCAACTGGTCGAGCGCCCGCTCGATCGACGCCCGGGTGCCGGCCGCGACATCCTCCAGCGACCGGGCCGGCTGACCCGGCTCGCCCTCGGCGCGCGCCGCGGCCTTCTGGTCGTCGGACAGCCTTTCACCCCGCGCGTAGGTCAGCAGGCGATCGAGCGCCCCTCCGAGGTGGCCGACGTGGAACGCGACCGACGCCGCGCCGCCCGGACGCTCCCACACGTGCTTCGCCGGCACGGAGGCCACCAGGCCCTCGACGTCCTCTCGCGCCTGGAGCAGCGAGTGCACCGCCGGCATCAGCAGCGGCTCGAAGCCCTCCACGGGTCCGCGCAGCCAGACCTCCGGTTGCGTGCTCATCCGGTCTCCCTCTCTGCGTGGCGGCCGAATCCGGGACGCCCGACGCCGCCGCTGCCTCGCAGGCGCCGCGGGGCGCGCGCACCTCGATCACGGCGCCCTGATCGGCAGATCATAGTGGTCCAACTCGATTCGTGGGTTCGGTGGCTGTTGGGCTACACTCTCGAACCGACGGCCGACGGCGGTCGGGCGCACAGAGGAGAGCCGAGGATGACTGGACGAAGACCACAGGCAGGCGCCCCCGACCCCGGGGCGAGTCGGCGGGAGTTCTTCAAGCTGCTGGCGGCCAGCCCGTTGCTCGGCCTGGCCGCGTCGGGCCTGCCGGCCACCTGGCAGCGCGCGCTCGCGCACGAGGCGGAGCGCCGCGCCACGACCGGAGCGGGGCTGCCCCACTGCCCCGACTGCGGGGCCGAGATGCCGCCGTTGGTGCAGCCGAGCTTCAGCGCCGGTCAGGACCCCGTGCTGCCGCCCCAGAACGCCATCGAGGATCAGTTGACGGGCCAGACCATCGAGTCGCTGGACGAAGCCATCAACGTCTGGGACTTCGAGCGCGTCGCACACGCCAACAACCTGGCCCAGCACTGGGACTACCTGCACATGGGGGTCGACGACTACGAGACCCGGAAGGCGAACCGGGAAGGGTTCCAGCGCCTGATGCTGCGCCCCCGGCGCCTCGGCGGGGAGCCGCTGGGGGAGTTCGACACGTCGATCGAACTCTACGGCCGCCGCTGGGAATCGCCCCTGTTCCTCTGTCCGGTCGCGAGCCTCGCGGCTTACCACACGCAGGGGGAGGCCGGAGCGGCGCGCGGGGCGCGGCCGCGGGGCGTTCTGCAGATGCAGTCGCACCAGAGCTCGCAGTCCTACGCCGAGATCGCCGAGGCCCGCGGCGAGCCGCACTGGTTCCAGATCTACACCGTGCCCGACTGGAACGTGAACAAGCGGGTCATCGACCGCGTCGCCAGCGCGGGCTGCCCCGCCCTGGTGTGGACCATCGACCTGCTGGGCGGCAGCAACCGCGAGCTGCAGCGGCGTTCGCTGGCGGGCGAGGGGTACTCGTCCGTGCTCTGCCAGACCTGCCACCAGCACCACCCGGACTACCGGCGGCCGATGCGGGCGGGGCTGGAGGGCCCGGAGGGGCCCCGCTATCCCTACACCTGGGACTACGTCAAGCGCCTCAAGGATGCCAGCGACATGAAGGTCATCCTGAAGGGCATCATGACCGCCGAGGGCGCCGAGCAGGCGATCGAGCACGGCGCCGACGGCATCTTCGTGTCCAACCACGGCGGCCGGGCAGTCAACAGCATGTGGTCGTCGATCGACTCGCTGCCCGAGGTCGTCGGCGCGGTCCGGGGCCGGGTGCCGGTGTTCATCGACAGCGGCGTCCGCCGCGGCACGGACATCTTCAAGGCTCTGGCGCTGGGCGCCGACGCGGTCGGCATCGGCCGTCCCTACGTGTGGGGCCTGGGCGCTTTCGGAGAGGACGGCGTCGCCAAGGTCATCGACATGATCCTCGCGGAGTTCCTGCTCGCCATGCGGCAGACCCGGACGACGTCGACCGATCAGATCACGTCCCGCTTCGTGATGGAGGCGCGCAACCCCATCATGATGCGCGACAACCGCTTCGGTTTCGGGCTGTAGCCGGAGGATGTCAAGGATGCCGGTCGCTTCTCGAACGCGTTTCGTACTCCGGTTCATCACCGCGGTCGCCGCCGGTCTCGCGCTGCTGGCCGGGTCGCCGGCCGCCGCGCAACAGCCCGGCGTCGACTTCACCGTCTCCGGCACGTCGACCGTGCGGGGCTGGACGTGCTCGGTGCGCGGGACGGCGGAGGTGACGCCCGGGTCGTCCGCGGCGGCGCCCGGCTTCGCCGACGGCGTGCAATCGGCGACGCTCACCGTCCCGGTGGCCGACTTCGAGTGCCCCGACGAGGAGATGACCGAGCATCTCCTGGACGCGATGAGGCCGGCCGACTTCGCGGAGATCACCTTCCGGCTCGGGAGCTACGAGCCGTCCGGCGGCGGCGCGCAGGCCAGCGGCGAGCTCACTATCCAGGCTGTCACGATGCCGGTGACCTTCCCCATCTCGCTGACCCCGTCCGGAGCCGGCGTCGAGATCGCGGGCGAGCTCGGCCTCGACATGACGGACTACGGCGTGGAGCCCCCCGTCGTCCTGCTCGGCCTCCTCCGCGTGCGGCCCGACATCCGCATCGAGTTCCAGGGGCTGGTCGCCCCGTAGGTCCCGGTGGAGTCCGTGGATGATGAGACGTCGGGCCGGCGGACATGGCGGTCGGGGCCGGATCCGGAGAACGAGCGCAATCGTCGCGAGCGGCTGCTGAACGAGGTCTTCGAAGACATCTGCGCGACGCGCAGCGGATTCAGCGCCGCCGACAACGTCAGCCGGGAGGCCCTGTACGACCGGAATGCGGTTCGTCGACATCAACGTCCTGATCTACGCGGCGAGTCCGTCCGCTGACGAGGCAGGGGAGCGTCGCCGGACGCAGGACCTGCTGCGGGAGGGCAGCCTGCAGGGCGGGGCAGGTTCCGCTCGGCAATGGGGAGTGTTCGACGAGGCCGCCCGAGCCGCGGAGGCGTGAGGCGCTTGCGTGGTACGATGCCCGATGGTCCACCGTACGTCCGCGCAGACTCGCTCCGCTGCCGCCGTGGCTCCTGCCCGGCCGGCGGCACCTGCTCGGCGCGACGCGCCGGAATCCACCCCCGAGTTTCCCGGCTGCCGCCCCGTCCGGATCACCCGCGACGCCATCGGCGACTACGAGGGTCGCATCGAGTACTGGGACGCCGCGACCGAGACGGCGTGGGTAGCGTGTGAGCCGACCACCGTCTATCACGAGGGGCCGGGCCAGCAGCTCGCCGGGTTGCTGACGCGGATAGCGGCGGTCCGGGGGGCGCCCATCCTGACGCTCGGCACCGCGGACCTGCTGCTGCGCGACGCGCAGGGGGAGCGGCGGCGCATACTGCAGGCGGATCAGATGGTCTATCTCGACCCGGTCGAGACGCGGCCGCGCGGCGCAGCCGTCGAGGTGGGGACGGACCACCTGCCGGACGTGTTGCTGGAGGTGGACTACGCGACCGACGTGCATCGCGGCAAGCTGAGCCTCTACGAGGCGTGGGGCTTCCCCGAGGTGTGGGTCGAGGTGCCGGACGGCGGTTCACCGCGGCGCGGGCCGGGCCTGACGATTCACCGTCTGGCCCCGGAGGGCTATGGCGCGGTGGCCGCGAGCGTCGCTCTGCCGGGCTGGACGGCGGCGGAGATCCACGCGGCGCTGAACGAGCCTGTCCTCTCGGAAGCGACGCGCGCGGTGCTGGAGCGCGTGGGCCGAGCGCTGGGGGCGGCTGCGGGGACCGGTCCGGACGACGATCCGTGGCTCGGCGCGCAGCGTCGCGAGGCGCGCGCGGAAGGCCGGGCGGCCGGGCGGGCGGAGGCGTGCGTGGAGATGGTGCGTTCGATCCTGGAGAACCGCGGGCTGGCCGTGTCCGAGCGACTGGCGGTCCGGATTGCGGGAGAGGATCCCGCCGCGCTCGTTGCTGCCGCTTCGGCCTGCCGTGACGAGGCCGACCTGCTGGCCCGCCTCGATGCCGGACAGGGTGCTGGCCGGCGCGACCGCTGACACGACGCCGGATAGAGACGCACACCGCCTCCCTCGCCGCGCGCAAGTGCCGGCCAAGGGCGCGTCCGAGGCAGCGGGCCACCGCCCCAGCGACGCAAAACCACGATGACGACGAGCAACGCCGACCTGAACTGGATCGCGAACTACATCTGGGGCATTGCCGACGACGTTCTCCGTGACCTGTACGTCCGCGGCAAGTACCGAGACGTCATCCTCCCGATGACCGTCCTGCGCCGGCTGGACGCGGTCCTGGAGGACAGCAAGGAGAACGTGCTCGAGATGAAGGCCCTGCTCGACGAGGCCGGCGTCGTCGAGCAGAAGTCGGCCCTGCGGCAGGCGGCGGGACAGGCCTTCTACAACACCTCGAAGTTCACGCTGCGCGACCTGCGAGCCCGCGCCAGCCGCCAGCAGCTCACGGCCGACTTCCAGGCCTACCTCGACGGGTTCTCTCCCAACGTGCAGGACATCCTCGACAACTTCGAGTTCCGCAACCAGATTCCGCGGCTCTCGAAGGCCGACGCGCTGGGCACGCTGATCGAGAAACTCACCTCGCCGGACGTCAACCTGAGCCCGGAACCGGTGATGAGCGCCAACGGCTCCGTCCGGCATCCCGGCCTCGACAACCACGGCATGGGCTCGATCTTCGAGGAGCTGGTCCGCCGCTTCAACGAGGAGAACAACGAGGAGGCGGGGGAGCACTGGACGCCGCGCGACGCCGTGCGGCTGATGGCGAAGCTCGTCTTCCTGCCCGTCGCCGACCGGATCAAGTCCAGCACGTATCTCCTCTACGACGGCGCGTGTGGCACCGGCGGCATGCTGACCGTTGCCGAGGAGACGCTGCGGCAGCTCGCAACCGAGCACGGCAAGGACGTCTCCACGCACCTGTACGGCCAGGAGATCAATGCCGAGACCTACGCCATCTGCAAGGCCGACCTGCTGCTGAAGGGCGAGGGCGAGGCGGCCGACCACATCGTGGGTGGCCCGGAGCATTCCACGCTCGCGAACGACGCCTTCCCGTCCCGGGAGTTCGACTTCATGCTCTCGAACCCGCCCTACGGCAAGAGCTGGAAGACAGACCTCGAGCGCATGGGCGGCAAGAAGGAAATGCGCGACCCGCGCTTCGTCATCGATCACAAGGGCGACGCCGAGTACTCCCTCGTCACCCGCTCCAGCGACGGTCAGATGCTCTTCCTCGCCAACAAGCTCTCGAAGATGAAGCAGGACACGCCGCTCGGCAGCCGTATCGCCGAGGTCCACAACGGCAGCTCGCTGTTTACAGGCGACGCCGGGCAGGGCGAGAGCAACATTCGCCGCTGGATCGTCGAGAACGACTGGCTGGAGGCGATCGTCGCCCTCCCTCTGAACATGTTCTACAACACCGGCATCGCCACCTACGTCTGGGTGCTCACCAACCGCAAGCCCGAGCACCGCCGCGGCAAGGTGCAGTTGGTCGACGCCACGAAGTGGTTCCGGCCGCTCCGCAAGAACCTGGGCAAGAAGAGCTGCGAGCTCGGCCAGGAGGACATCGCCCGCGTCTGCGAAACGTTTCTCGCTTTCGAGGAGACCGAGCAGAGCAAGATCTTCGACAACGCCGCCTTCGGCTACTGGAAGGTGACCGTCGAGCGGCCCCTGCGCATCGAGGGCGCCGACCCGAACCGCGTCTGCAAGGCGGCCGAGATCAAGGAGCTGAAGGAGAACGGCAGGCGGAGCGAGGACGCGCCGGCGATCATCAGGAAGATTCACAAGCGGGGCACGGAGGCTGACCCGCTGCGCGGGCTGTTCGCGACCACCGTCGATGGTCGGGCCGCGGTGGTGGAGTACGAGCCGGACAGCGACCTGCGCGACACGGAGCAGATCCCGCTGCAGGAGGAAGGTGGCATCGAGGCGTTCCTGCGGCGGGAGGTGCTGCCGTACGTGGCCGACGCGTGGTACCGGGCCGACAGCGTGAAGACCGGCTACGAGATCAGCTTTACGCGGTACTTCTACAGGCCGAAGCCGATGCGGACGCTGGCGGAGATCCGGGCTGATATTCTGGCGCTGGAGAAGGAGACGGACGGGCTGCTGGCGGAGATTCTGCGCCACGGCGAACCGGCCTCGACGCGATGAAGACGAGCGCAACGGGAGCGGGCAGTGACTGACAATCCATCGGCGGAGTCGCGGGCGCGGCCAGCGGAGATCATCTTCGAGGTCACGGAAGCGGTCGAAGGCGGGTACGACGCCAGGGCGCTCGGATACAGCATCTACACGCAGGGAGAGGGCTGGGACGATCTGAAGGAGATGGCGAGAGATGCCGTGCTCTGTCACTTCGATGAGGACGGGGCGCCGCGCGTGATCCGCCTGCACCTGGTCCGGGAGGAGGCCATCGCGGTATGAAGCTGCGTCGCGACCTCTCGGGCGCCAAAGTCGCCCGGCGGCTCGCCCGTCACTACGGCTACCGCGTGACCCGGAGCCGGGGCAGCCACATGGCCGTGACGCTGACGGCAGGAGGCGAGCAGCATCAGGTGACCGTACTGCGGCATCGCTTCAAGCGGTGGATGACGGCACGGGTGTTCGAGCTGGCCTGCGAGCAGGCCGGCGCGCCGTGACCGCTACTGTCGTTCGAGCGCCCTTCCGAAACGCAACGGGACCGTGAACCCGTGATACGTTCCGCGAACATGGATGCCTCGCGGCCCGAGCCACGCGACGGCAGGCGCTTCTTCACCACGGCCGGTCCCGTGAAGCCCGACCGGCACTACTGCATTCCGCCGCTGGACCGGCTCGATCTGGACGACGTGCTCGCGCTGGTCGGGGACGAAAAGTACTTCGTGCTGCACGCACCCCGCCAGACGGGGAAGACGTCGGCCCTGCTGGCGCTGCGGGACCGGCTGAACGCCGACGGCTACCGGTGCGTGTACGTCAACGTCGAGGTCGGGCAGACGGCCCGTGAGGACGTCGGACAGGCCATGCGCACGGTGCTGGGCCGGCTGGCGTCCCAGGCGCGGATGACCCTGGGCGACGAGTTCCTGGACGGCGTCTTTCGGGATCTGCTGGCGCGATACGCGCCGCACGACGTGCTGCTGGAGACGTTGACGCGCTGGGCCGAGACCGACGAGACGCCGCTGGTGCTGTTGATCGACGAGATCGACATGCTGATCGGCGACTCGCTGCTGGCCGTGCTGCGGCAGTTGCGGACCGGGTACCACCAGCGTCCGCGCGGCTTTCCGCAGAGCGTGGTCTTGTGCGGGGTGCGGGACGTGCGGGACTACCGGATTCATTCCGGCTCGGCGAACGCGATCATCGCCGGGGGCAGCGCCTTCAACGTCAAGGCGGAGTCCTTGCGGCTGGGGGACTTCTCGCGGGACGAGGTACTGGCCCTGCTCGGGCAGCACACGGCGGAGACGGGACAGGCGTTCACGGCCGAGGCCCTGGAACTCGTGTGGGGTCAGACGCGGG
>JAPOVI010000353.1 GCA_026708265.1 Acidobacteriota bacterium | reverse complement strand
CTCTCCAAATACCGCCCAAATCGACAAAATGGTCGGCAATCCTGTTAAACATGGGCCAGTGGAACGCGGACGCGGGCGCCCACGTCGCTCTCGCCCGGCTGATCGCGCGCTTCGGCGTCAGCGCCCTGCGCCTGAGCCTGCCCTACCACGACGCGCGCATGCCGCCCGAGCTGCACCGCGCCGACTACATCGTGAGCGCCAACGTCGGCCGCACGCTGCAGGTCTGCCGGCAGGCGGTCCTCGACGCGCGGCGCGCCGTCGACTGGCTTCGGGCGCGCGGGTACGACCGCATCGGCATCCTGGGGACGAGCCTCGGGTCGTGCCTCGCGCTGCTGACGGCCGCGCACGATCCGCGCATCACGGCAGCAGCCCTGAACCACATCTCGCCGTACTTCGCCGATGTGGTCTGGGAGGGGCTCTCGACGGCACACGTCCGCGAAGGGCTCGACGGCTCGATCGATCTTCCCCTGCTGCGCGATCTCTGGATGCCCATCAGTCCCGCGCCCTACGTCGAGCGGATGCGGGGGACGGACGTCCTCCTCGTCTATGCACGCTACGACCATTCGTTCCCGGTGCGGCTGTCCCGGGAGCTCGTGGCGGACTTCCGCGACCGCGGGCTGGACCCGGAGGTGTGCGTCCTGCCGTGCGGCCACTACAGCACGGGGATCGCGCCGTTCAGTTGGATCGACGGCTACGCGCTGGTCCGCTTCATCGCCCGCCGCGTGTAGCGGTGGCCGCCGGCGTCCGGGAGTCTGCGCCGCAGAACCGGCGACGCCGCATCGGGAGGCCGCCGCCGCCCCGCCCTCAGAGGAATCGCAGCAGGCTGCGGAGCGCGGCGTAGAGGATGCCCGCCAGCTCGCGGACCAGCGGCGTGAAGTCCTGCTCGGTCATGGCGTCGGCCACGGTCATCGGCTCCGTGAGCAGCAGCCAGATGGTCGCCCCGGCGAGGGTGGCCGCGAGAACGCCGATGATGCCGACGAGGCTCAGGCCGACGCGGAAGAACGACATGGACAACGAATCGGGGGGGCCGCGGTACGCGGCCGAACTCCGACTCTACCTCATTGTGACGACCACCGCCGCTCCCCCGTTCAGACGACGGCGCGGCGGCGCCGGCCTGCGGCGCCGGCCGGCGCCGCGGGAGGGGCTCGTCGTCACGGCCCGACCGGCTCGCCGAAGCCGGCGTCGGCGAGCGAGGACGACAGCTTGTCTGGGTCGCCCACGACGACCGCCACAAGTCGCTCGGGGTGCAGGAGACGCCCGGCCGCGCCGGCGACCGCGCGTGCATCGAGGGCCGCAACGCGCGGGACGAAGGTCGTGTAGTCGTCGGCAGGGAGGTCGAACAGGGCCAGCCGCATCGCGGCCACGGCAAGCTGCCCGGCCGTCTCGAAGCGGCGCGCGAAGCCGCGCGTCAGCCCAGCGCGGGCCCCGTCCAGCTCGGCGTCCGAAACCGGGCGGTCGCCGCGGATCGCCGCGATCTCCGCCGTCGCCTCGCGGACGGCATCCGCGGTGGCGGACGTCTCCACCGCCGCGCGCAGCACGAAGGGCCCGCGGCCGCGGCGCAGGTCCAGCACCGTGCGTGCGCCGTAGGTGTACCCCTTCCTCTCCCGCAGGTTGAGGTTGAGCCGGCTGACGAACTGTCCGCCGAGCACCATGTTGAGGACCAGGAGGGCGTGATGGTCGGGCGAGGTGCGGGCCGCGCCGAGGTGCCCGAGCCGAATCTCCGACTGCACGGCGCCAGGGCGCGGGACCAGCAGGAGGCGCCGGCCCGAGGGCGCGGGGTCGGGTGGCGGAGGCGCGAGGGCTCCGCCGCCTCCGGGCAGCGCGGCGAGCTGCTCGGACACCACCGGCCGCAGTCGTGCCGCGTCGGACCCCACGACGATCACCGTCCACCCTCCGGCGCCGAAATGCCGCTCGTGGAATGCGGTGACGTCCGCCGCGCCGGCGCCCTCGAGCGACGGCGCGCTGCCGATCGGCGAGTGGGCGTAGGGGTGCGAGCCGTAGAGCCCTGCCAGCCAGGCGCGGTCGGCGACGGAACCTGCGATCCGCTCCATCTGCGCCAGCCGGTTCAAACGGAGGCCCCGCACCCGCTCGACATCGTCCGGATCGAAGCGCGGCCGCGCCGCCACCTCGATGAGGTGGGCGATCGCCTGGTGCGCGAAGCGTGCGAGGGCCGTGACCGACACGAACGTGCCGTCGCTGGACACTTCGGCCGCGAACGCTCCCCCGATGCGCAGCAGGGCCCGGTGCAGCTCGATCCCGTCTCGCTCGCGGCTGCCCTCGTCGAGGAGGTCTCCGGTCAGCGCGGCCAGCCCGGCACGACCCGGCGGGTCGGCGGCCGAGCCGTGCCGCAGCAGCAGGAGGACGGTGACCAGCTCCGAGCGCGGCCGGTCGATCGTCCAGAGGCGAATCCCGTTCGGGAGGGTCTCGGTCGCGATCGGGGGGAACTCGAACGGGGTCGGCGCGCCGAGGCCCGGCAGCGCCGAACGGTCCGCGGCGGTCACGAGGCCTCCGCCCGCTCCGCGCCCGGGAGCGCGGCGTCGTTCGCGCCGAGCGGCACGACCGAGAGCGCGATCCGGCGCTCCGGCGCGAGCCGGGCGGCCGCTGCTTGCACCCCGCTCCGGTCGACGCGCCGGTAGCGGGCCAGGTCGCCGGCGAGGTAGCCGGGTGTCCCCGCGAACACGTTGTAACGATTCAACTGGTCCGACCTTCCGCCGAAGCCGCCCACCCGCTGCAGGAGCGAGGCCATCGCGCTCTCCGCGCAGCGGACCACGCGGGCCAGCTCGTCCGCGTCGGGTCCTCTGTCCGCCAGGCGAGCCAACTCGTCCGTCACGACCGCCTCCACGTCGGCCGGGCGGGCCGTCGGCGCCACCGTCACCGAGATCGCGAACACGCCCGCGATCTCGCGCGAGTCCTGCCAGGCCCCGACATCGACCGCCAGCCGTCGATCGCGGACCAGAGCGCGGTGGAGGCGCGAGGAGAGCCCTCCGGCCAGCAGATCGGCCAGCACGTCCAGCTCCGCGTCTCCGCCCTCGAACAGCGCGGTGGTGCGCCACGTGAGATAGATGCGCACCAGCTCGACCCTGTCCTCCAGGTAGAGCGACCGGGGCCGCGAGTCGGAGGCGCGGAGCGGACCCGCGGGAATCGCCGCCGGCGGCGGCGGCGGTCGCGTGGAGATCTCTCCGAAGTGACGGCCGGCGAGCGCAAGGGCCTCGTCCGTGTCGATGTCGCCGGCGATGGCGAGCGACGCGTTGCCCGGATGGTAGTACGCGCCGAAGAACTCCCGGACGTCCTCGAGCTCCACCGCGTGCAGATCCGCCGGGACTCCGATCGTCGGCCAGTGGTACGGGTGGGGCAGGGGGAAGTGAGCCGCCGAGAGGGTCATCGACACCATGCCGTAGGGCCGGTTCTCGTAGTTCTGGCGGCGTTCGTTCAGCACCACGTCGCGCTGCGTGGCCAGCTTCTCGGCGGACAGGGCCGGCAGCAGGTACCCCATTCGGTCCGACTCGAGCCAGAGCGCGCGCTCGACCGCTTCGCGGGGCACGGTCGCCCAGTAGTTCGTCCGGTCGGCGTTGGTCGACCCGTTGAGCGTGCCGCCGGCCTCCTCGAGGGGCCGGAAGTAGCCCGCGTCGTGGTGCTCGGACCCCTCGAACATCAGGTGCTCGAACAGGTGCGCGAACCCCGTCCGCCCGGGGCGTTCGTTCTTGGATCCGACGTGGTACCAGAGGTTGACGGCAACGATCGGGCAGGCGTGCTCCTCGTGGACGATGACGTCGAGCCCGTTGTCGAGCGTCGTCTTCGTGTAGGTCAGCGCGCCGGGCAACGGCTCAGTCCCCCAGCATCCGGACCACGACGCTCCGCGTGCGCGGCCGGGTGTCGAACTCGGCCAGGACGATCTGCTGCCAGGTGCCGAGATCCACCTGGCCGTCCGTGAACGGAAGGGTGACCGATGGTCCAAGGATGGCGGCGCGAACGTGGCTCGAGCCGTTGTCGTCGCCCCAGCGCTCGTGGTGGCGGTACTCGCCGTCACGCGGCGCCAGCCGCTCCAGGGCCGTCCCGAGGTCCGCGACGGCGCCGGGCTCGTGCTCGATGGTCGTGATGGACGCCGTGGAACCGACGACCGCCACGGTCACCACGCCGGACGAAAGGCCGGAGCGCGCCACGGCGGCGGCCACCTCGGCGGAGATGTCGCGCACGTCACCCTGCCCCGTCGTCCGGACCTCACAGCGAGCCGTCGCCACCATGCGGACCGTGATTGTAGCCGACGACCGGGGGGCGCCGGTTCGAGCGGGCACCCCGCCTCCGGTCCCCCGACCGGCAATCTTCCCGGGCGTTGCGCGACGCCCGGCCGCGCAATACGATCACGACCGGGACAGTGACCGGACCTGTCGCGCTGCTTGACGTCCGCGTGCGCGCGGCGCTGGCCGTCGCCCTCGCCGCGTGCCTCTCCGCCGGAGCGGCCGGGGCGGCTCAGGGGACCCTGCGCTTCGAGGCGCCGGCGGAATGGCAGGAGCAGCCGCCGTCGTCGACCCTGCGCGTCGCCCAGTACCTCCTGCCGCGGCTCGCGGGCGACGTCGAGGACGCCGAGCTCGTGGTCTTCTACTTCGGGGGCGGCGGGGGGACGGTCGAGGCCAACCTGGAGCGCTGGACCAACCAGATGCTGCAGCCGGACGGCACGCCGTCCGCCGAGGTCGCCACCACCACCAGCTTCCAGGTCGGCGACCTCCCCGTGACCCTCCTCGACGTGCCGGGAACGTTCGCGGCAGAGGTCCGTCCCGGCTCCCGCATGCGCTACTACAAGCCCGATTTCCGGCTGCTGGCCGCGGTCGTCGAGACCCCGAACGGTCCCTACTTCTTCAAGCTGACCGGTCCCGACCGGACGGTCCTCCGCTGGGCGGACTCGTTCGAGGCGGCGATCGAATCGGCGCGCTTGGAGTAGCCCGAGGGCGCGCCCTCAGGCGGGCCCGTCCTCCAGATCGGGGTGCATCGCGCTCCACGGGGCGAGTCTCTCGTAGGCGTGGGCCACCCCGAGCACCGTTGCCTCGTCGTAGAGGCGGCCCGTGATCATCAGCGCAACCGGGAGACCGGCGGCGAAGCCCGCCTTCACCGCGACGGCCGGGTGGCCGGTGAGGTTCGTCATCGCCAGTCCGGCGCTGCGGGTGGGGCTGACGAACACGTCGACGCCCGCCAGCAGGTCTTCCAGCCGCTCGATGAGCAGCGTCCGCGCCCGCTGGGCCCGGAGGTACTCCACGGCCGGGATGTAGCGGGAGGCGCGGAAGCTGTTGGGCCACGCGTCGGCCGTCTGACGAGTCAGGTCGTCGACGCCGCCGCTCCGCGTGAGGTCGTCGAAGGCCGCGGCGGACTCGGCTTCCAGGATGATGCGCAGCGCGTCGGCCGGGAAGTCGGGCAACTCGACCGGGACGAGCGTCGCCCCAGCGTCGCGAAGGACATCGAGCGCGGCCGCGAGCACCGCCCGGTGCTCGCCCGTGGCGTCTCGGGGCGGCGCGGCGAGCTCCGCGGCAACGTGGCCGATGCGCACGCGTCCGAGATCGAGATCCGGATCCCACCGGAACGGGGCGTCGATGACGGTACCGTCCCGCCCGTCGGGCCCGTAGATCGCGTTGAGCACCAGGGCGCAGTCCTCGGCCGAGCGGCACATCGGCCCGATCTTGTCCATGGTCCAGCTCAGCGCCATGGCCCCGTGGCGGCTCACCCGGCCGTAGGTGGGCCGAAGGCCGGTCACGCCGCAAGCCGCCGACGGCGAGATGATGGAGCCGAGCGTCTCGCTGCCGATCGAGAACCCGACCAGCCCGGCCGCCGTCGCGGCGCCCGGTCCGGCCGACGATCCGCTGGAGCTCCGGGTGACGTCCCACGGGTTGCGGGTCGAGCCGCCGAACCAGACGCCGCCGCGGGCGAGCGCGCCCGTCGACAGCTTGGCCACCAGCACCGCGCCGGCCTCGCGCAACCGCTCGACGACGGTCGCGTCCTGGTCGAGCACCTGGTCGGCGAAGGGCCGGGCGCCCCACGTGGTTCGTATGCCGGCCGTCGCCAGCAGGTCCTTCGCCCCCCACGGCACGCCGTGCAGCGGCCCACGGTAGCGGCCGGCCGCTATCTCGCGGTCCGCTTCCGCCGCTTGCGCCCGCGCCAGATCGGACGTCAGGGTGACGACGCACTGCAGGCGGTCGGCGTACCGCGCCAGCCGCGCGAGGTACATGTCCGCGAGCGCGGTCGCGGTGACCCGCCGCCGCTCGAGCAGCGTGGCCAGGACGGTCAGCGGAGCGAACGCCAGCCCTTCCAGGTCGGACGGCACCTCGCCGTCGGTCGCGCGCGCGAACGGCTGCGCCGCGTGCGGCGTGGCACGCCCCGGGGGCCGGCCGGCGACGTGCGACGGGTCGAAGTGGAACGCGGGCTCGACCTCGGGGCCGATGGCGACCGCGCGCAGTTGGCGGTAGCGGCGGCGGTTGCGGGCGACGGCGGCCCGCATCAGCTCGTGCTCGGCCGTCGTGAAGTCGAGGTCGGCAAGGGAGCCGGCGCCGGCGAGCGCGTCGGAAAGGGAACCCGTCGCGGGCTGGCCCGCCGCGAGTCGCGGGGCCGCGCCGGCCGCAAGCCCGGCCGGCACGGCCCGCAGGAACGTCCGGCGTCCGACGCGCGAGTGCGGCATCGCGAGTGCCTCCCGTGATCGGGTCAGCATACCGCACGCGCCCCGGCCGGCCGGTTCGGCGACGGGCCGGTTCGTCGACGGACCGGCCGTCAGTTGCGATCGAGCGGCACGTCTCCGCCCGGCGCGGAGCCGGGCGGCAGCGTACGTGCACCCGGCCGGGACGGCGTCGCGGCTGGCGCGCCCGCCCCCGCCGGCGCGTTCGCTCCCGCCGGCGAGCCCGCTCCCGTCGCCGCGCCTCCTGTCGTCGGCGAGACCCCGCCCGGCGGCGAACTCGCTCCCGGCGGCGCGGGCACGGCCGCTCTGGGCGGCGGTGTCGCCCGAGGCGGCGCCGGAGATGCAGGGGCCGGCACGGACGGTTGCGGGGAAGGCACCGTGACCGGGGCCGACGTCGCCAGCGGGTCCTGGAGCGGCGGAGCCGGCGCCATCGGCGGAGCCGGGGCGGTCGGGGGCAGCGGCACGCCGGGCGGCCCGCCCGGGATTCCTCCCGGCGAGGCGGGGGAGCCGAAGCGGTTCAGGATGATCGCCCCGAACCCGGCCGTCCACGCCAGGTACTCGACCAGCAGGCCGGTGAGGGTGAACAGCACCGCAAAGAAGGTGAAGAAGTTGCCCGCCGCGCGCATCGCGTCGCTCGCCATCGCGGGGATCAGCAGGATGGCCATCCCGCCCCAGACCGTCAGGTAGGGGGCGGGCCCGGCCCGGCCGAAACGCTCGCCGACCCACGCGCCGACCCCGTGGACGACCCCGGTGAAGCCGACCAGCATCACGACGAACAGCGCCAGTCCGAGGAAGGGAAGCAGGAGCAGGAACGGAATCCCGATGACGGAGACGACCAGCAGGAAGACGCCCGCCAGCAGCACGGGCACGAGCAGCATCTGGGCCAGGAACCCCACGAGCCCCGCCTTGACCGGCTCGCTGCGGCAGCGGCGCGCCACGCGCTCGACCGGGCCGGCCCCCACGAACACGATGAGCGACGCGAGCAGCGCGAGCAGTATGAAGCGCACCACCGTGCCGGCCAGATCGGCGACGTAGTAGGGACGGAAGCCGCGGTCGAACCAGTCGCCGCCGCCGAAGGCACCTCCGAACCCGATGTGGTTGATGCCGCGCCGGAACTCCGCCGTCGGCGCCCGGGAGACGGGCCCGCCCACGACCGTGACCTCGCTGCGAAGCGAGGCCTCGGGGCCGAAGCGGGCCGAGCCGCCGACCACCACGACATCCCGCGCGACGTAGCCGTTCACGTCCAGGGCCCCGCCGATGACGACGATGTCGCCGCGCGCCTCGCCGTTCATCGTCACCCGGCCGCCGAACACCACGATGTCGCCCTCCACCCGCTCGTCGTCGGCCACCGTGATCGTCCCGAAGAAGCGCACCATGTCCCGGGCGACGATGCGCCGAGCGGGCCGGTCGGGGGGAGCGGGCGCCGGCGGCGCGACCGGGGCCTCCGGCGCTACGGGCGCGGCCGGCGGGGCTGCCGGAGCGGGCGCGGCCGGCGCGGCGAGCGGAGGCTCGGAGACGGGCTCGGCCGGCTCCGCCGCCGCCTCCGCCTCCCCTGCCGGCTCCGGCTGCGACGGCGCGTCCGCACCTGTGCCCGTCGCCGCTTCAGGCTCGCTGAACAGCGCCGCCCGCTCGGCCGCGCCAAGGTACGACAGCCGCAACAGGAGATCGGCATCCTCGCCGAGGACATCGCGCAGCTCCTGACCCGAGACCGGCCGGCCGTCGACGGCGACGACGCCGCCGCTGAGCTCGACGACCCCGACGCCCTCGACCGGCGCCAGCGGGAAGAGCCGCACCCCGTCGGAGAGCGTCGTCACGTCGAACCGGCCCCGGACCGCCTCGGCGAGGTCCGCCGCGCGCTCGATCTGCGGCTGGACGCCGGAGGCGGAGGCGACCTGCGGCACCGCGACCGCTACCGCTCCGGCGGCGGTCATCAGCCACCCGAGGGCGACGGCCCGCGGGCGCAGCCCCTCTTGCTGGCGGAAGGGAATCACCACTGCTTCTCCTCCTTCGACCTCGGTTCCCGGCCGATCCTGAGCAGGCGGTGCAGCGCGTAGAGCGCCGCCACCCCCACGAACTCGACTACGACGAGGCCTCCCGTCACCCCGGGCGCCGAGACGGCCTCGCCGAGCCCCCGGCCGACCCGACGAAGGATGGCCCACCCATCGAGGCCCCCTTCGACCGCTCGTACAACCCAGACGAACCCCTCGGCGGAGAAGTTCAGCAGCGCCACTGCCCCCGACCCGAGGAACGGCAGCAACGCCAGCAGCGCCCACACGGTCGCAACGGCGCCGAGGACCAGGACGGCGACCAGCGCCGCCGCCCGCCATCTGGGGCCCGACGGGGCGCCGGCCCCCGCATCGGCGGCCCCGACGGCCAGCGCCACCCGATCGGCCAGGCGCGCCGGCGCGCGAGCCGCCGTCAGTTCGCCGGCCAGGGCGCCGAACAGCCGGTCGGCCTCGTCGGCACGACCCGCCAGCTCGGCTTCCAGCCAGCGCTGCGCGGTAGAGTCCCCGTCGCCTGCCACCGGGTATGACGCCCCCTCGTGTGTCTACGGGGCGCGGCGCGCGGGCGTTCCGTCAGGCGCGCGGGCGTTCCGTCAGGCTCCCGGGCGTTCCCGCAGGCGCTCGGCGAGCGCACGGCGCGCACCCTCGACGCGCGCGCGGGCCGTCTGCTCCGGAACGCCCATCACGTCACCCACCTCGGCGAAGGAGAGGCCGACCTGGTAGCGGAGCACGATGGCGGCTCGGTAGCGCATCGGCAAGCGCTCGAAGGCTTCCGCGAGGGGCTCGGCGTCCGCGGCGCAACCGAAACCATCCCGGCCAGGGTCGGCGGCCGGTGGCGCCGGCTGCGGGACCGGCGGCGCGGGCCCCTCGCGCCGGTCGGCGCGGCGCAACGCCTCGACCGCCGTGTTGTGGGCGATGCGCAGCAGCCACGGCGTCAGGCGTTGATTCGGCGGGAAGGCGGACAGCCTCCGGAACGCCTTCACGAACGTCTCGCCGGTGACGTCCGCGGCAGCGTCCGGCGCACCGAGCATGCGGAGCGCAAGGTTGTAGACCGCATCCTGATGCCGGTCGATGAGGGCGCGGCGCGCGCTCCGGTTGCCGGACCGCGACTCCCGCACGAGCCGCGCGTCCACCCCGGCGGCTCCGTCGGCCCCGGCTGCCTCCGGCGCGCCGGCGGGCGCGGGGGCGGAGTCGTGCGTCATTGGCTCATTGCCGGCGCAGGCCGAGCGCGAACTCGGCGATGAGCTTCCGGTGCAGCTCGCTGACGCCCTCCCCCACCTCGAGGGACTTCGCCTCGAGCAGCAGGCGGCCCACCTCGTACTCGGCGGAGAACCCGTAGCCGCCGTGGATCTGGATGGCGTCGAGCGCGTTGGCGGTCGCCGCCTCGCTCGCGGTCAGCTTCGCCATCGAGGCCTCCATCGAGCAGCGCGCCACCCCCGCGTCCTTCATGCGGCCGAGGCGGTAGACCAGCGCGCGCGCCGACTCCGTCCGGCAGATCATGTCGGCGATCTTCTGCTGCACCATCTGGAACTCGCCGATGCGCTGCCCGAACGCCTCCCGATCCCGCGCGTAGGGCAGCGTCAGGTCGATGGCGCGCTGCGCCTGCCCCACGCACCGCGCCGCCACCGAGAAGCGGCCCATGTCGAGCGCCCCGCCCAGGATGGGGAAGCCGCCCCCGACCTCGCCGAGCACCGCGTCATCCGGCACCGCGACGCGCTCGAAGTGGATGGTCGCCAGGTTGTCGCGCTTGAGCGTGCGCATCGGCAGGTCGGATATCTCCACCCCGTCGGCCCGCGGGTCGACCAGGAACACCGTCACCCCGCGGTGGCGGGCGTCGGGATCCACGGTCGCCGCGACCAGCAGGAGGCCGGCGTGCGCGGCGTGGGAGATGAAGACCTTCGACCCGCTGAGCGACCACCCGCCGGAGGTGCGGACCGCCCGCGTGCGGACCGCGGCCAGGTCGCTCCCGCCGCCCGGCTCCGTCAGGCAGGCCGAGGTCAGGACCGACCCGTCGCAGATGGCGGGCAGCCAGCGCTCGCGCTGCGCTTCGGTCCCGAAGCGGACGATCGATCCGGCGACGAGCGAGTTCGTCACCGAGACGACCGACGCGACGACCCAGTCGACGCGCGCCAGCTCCTCGCAGATGATCCCGTAGGTCACTACGTCCGAGCCGCCGCCGCCGTAAGCCTCGGGCAGCACCGGGGTCAGGTACCCCAGGGGAATCAGCTTGCGGATCAACTCCGCGGGATAGCGCTCCGCGCGCTCGTGCTCCTCGACGAACGGCAGGATCTCCCGCTCCGCGAACTCCCGGACGGCGCGGCGCACCTGCCGCTGCTCGGGCGTCAGGTCGAAGTCGGCCGACCGGCTCGGTCCGGCCGGCGCTTCCGTCGCAATCGTTGCGGTGGTCACGCCTCCTCCTGGTTCCGTCCCGCGATCCAGCGGAGCGCCGAGGCGAGATCGACCGCCGCCCGGACGAGTTGCCGGATGCGCCCGGCGAGCTCGTCCGACGGCTCGCGCCCCGGAGTGAAGTCGTCCTTTGTCGCGTAGACGTAGCGCGGGATGATGTGGCAGCGATAGTCGAACATCAGGCTGTTGGCGAAGCCGATCGGGGACATGTAGCTTCGCTGGCCGCCGGCGGCGCAGAGGAAGCCGACCGCCTTTGCCTCCCAGGCGCTGCCGGTCAGCTCCAGAAGGTTCTTCACCGCCGCGTTCAGGTCGTAGTTGTATACCGGCGATGCGATCAGAATGGCCGCCGCTCCGGCAACCCGCTCCGTCAGCGGCCCGATCGCCGGGTGGTCGTAGCAGGCCTTGCCGTCGCACATCGGCAGATCCCGCTCCCGCAGGTCGAGGAGGTCGCGCCGCGCACCGATGCCATCGAGCGCCTCGGCGGCCGCGAGGGCCAGGAGGTGCGACCGGCTGGCCGGATTGAGGGAGCTGGAGACGACGAGGACGGGGGGCACGGCATCGACGACGGAGGACATCGCCGTGAAGTATACGGGCCTGGTACGCGCGCTCAGACCGCCCGCCGCTCGTGCAGCGCGGCGATGGCGGCGGGCGAGTAGCCGAGCTCCGTCAGGATGGCGTCGGTGTGCTCGCCTAGCGCCGGCGCCCGGCCCCGGATGCGGCCCGGCGTCGCCGACAGCGTGAACGGCGTCTCCGCGACCGGCGCCGGCTCGTTCGTGCCCGGCGAGGCGACGGAGCGGAGGAAGGCGATGGCCTGCACGTGGGCGTCGTCGAGAACCTGCTGCGGAGCGAGCACGGGCCCGGCCGGGATGCGCGCCGCGTCGAGCGCGGCGAGGGCCTCCGCCGTCGTCCGCTCGCCGCACCACGCCGCCATCCGCTCGCTGACCGCCTCGCCGTTGTCGCCGCGCAGCCGGTCGTCCGCGAAGCGGGGGTCGTCGAGCCAGTGCGGCTCGCCGATGAGCGCGGTCCAGCGCTCGAAGAGGGGCTGACCGATGCACTGCACCAGGACCCAGCCGTCGCGGGTCCGGAAGGCGTCCGACGGGGCCTGCGTCTGGCTGCGGTTGCCGGTCGCGACCCGGTCCGGCCGGATCATCGCCTGCTCCATCAGGATCCCGTTGGCGACGGTCAGCGCCGAGGCGAGGAGCGACCCGCGGACGTGCTGCCCCTGGCCGGTGTCGCGGCGCACGAGGAGCGCGGCCAGGGTACCGACCGTCGCCGCCAGGGCCGTCGTGAAGTCGACGTAGGGCGCATAGGCCTTCGTCGGTTCTCCGGGCCGCCCCGAGAGATACATGACGCCGGACATCGCTTGTCCGATCCCGTCGAAGCCGAGCCGGTGCGACGACGGCCCGCCGGCCCCGAACGCGGACACGCTCGTCAGGATGACGTCCGGCTTGACGGCCGACAGCGCGTCGTAGTCCAGGCCGAGCGCCTCGAGCGCCGCGTCCGGCAGGTTCGCCACCACGACGTCGGTGGTGGCGACCAGGCGCTCGAGCACCTGGCGCCCCTCGCGGGTCCGCGGATTCAGCGTCATCCCCCGCTTGCCGCGGTTCATTTGCAGGTAGAAGGCCCCGTCCCCGTCCGCGGTGACCGGCATCAGGAACCGGTCCTCACCCCCGCGGACCTTCTCGACCCGAATCACCTCGGCCCCGAGGTCGGCGAGGAGCGCGGCGCAGAACGGCCCCGCGATGAAGCGGCCGAAGTCGAGGACGCGGACTCCCTGTAGCGGATCAGGCATGGCGTGAGCACCTTCGCGGGGATGCCGGGTCACTGCGCGGCGGCGGGGACGGCTCCCATGAGGGTACGGTGGAACACGGCGAAGCTCTTCGAGCGGTTCTGTGCGGGGTCCATCTGCGCTGCGATCACCCGCGCAGCCTCGGTCTTCCGGAGTCCGCCCCGGAAGTAGCCATGTCGCTGCAGGATGCGCTCGAACGCCTCCCACGTGCCGGCGATGGCGTCCGGATCGCGATATCCCCTGCGATCGGGTACGGTCGGTGACACTCTCGGGAACGCTCGCAGCACAGCCTGCCAGTCACCGAAGTACCAGGCCTCCAGTTCCTCGATCACGATCCTGTTGGCCACCTGCCAGCGCTCATCGCCGGAGGCAGTGCGAAGCCCGGCACCGCGAGCCGCCCCTTCGAGCTCTTCCTTGAGTGCCCTGCAGTCGTCGCGATCGCGATCGACGAGCACGAGTATTCGCCAGTCGTCGGGCAGCCATCTGGCATATGCGCGCAGCCGTGCCGCCACTTTGCGCTTCAGGTCCGTCTTGCACCGGAACGCATGAATGTCGTGGCTGCAGCCGTCCGGAAGGAGTCGGGGCAACAGCGTCTGCAGCAACGCCTCCATCGACTGTTCCTCAACCAACAGCACGAGGTGCATCAGCGCGGCCCCGGCCGTCGACGTGAGGGCTCGCCCTGGTTCACCAGCGGATCACCAATCCCGAACTGCCCCTCCATCCACAGATCGCCGATCGATGCTCCCTCTTCCAGGAACTCGTCGACCCCCGCTATGTCCGACACCCTCTCCACCCGCGTATACCCCCGAGCGTCTCGCCACAGGACGCGCACTTCCTTCGATCGAGCATCGTTCAGAAAGAACGGTGAATGTGTGGTTACCAGCAGTTGCGTACGCTCACTGGCCGCTCTGCACTCCTCGGCGAGCTCGGGCAGCAGCCGCGGGTGCAGGAAGTTCTCCGGCTCCTCGACGCCGATCAGTCGAGGCGGCGTGGGGTCGTGGAGCAGCGTGAGATAGGCGAGCATCTTCAAGGTCCCGTCGGAAGCGAACCTCGACAGAACAGGCGTGCTGAACGGTGCGTCCCTGATGCGAAGCACCAGCCTGCCGTCCGCCAGCGCGGTAGCCTCGGCGCGGTCTACCCGCGGCACCCGCCGGCGAAGCACATTGAAGATGGCCTGCAGTCGTTCCGGATGCTCTTCGTGCAAGTACTGGATGACATTGGCGAGGTTGGCGCCCGTGGACGAGAGCCGCTCCTCTCCTCCTGCCTCGGGATTGCCTCGCGCCGCGTCTGCCGACAGGTATGACAGGTGCCAACCCGACGCGAACTCGCGCAACGCGATTACGCGCGGATTCTCCGCGAGCATGCCCAAGGTGTTGACCGCGAGCACATCCGGCCCCGCGAGCGTCCGAGCGATGCGGGTGCCCGTCTGCTCAGGCGCTTCACCCGTAATCACCATGCCTTCGCCGCGCGCGTAGTCCATGAAGTAGAACGGACGTCCCGAACCGCTCCCTCGCGTCCAGCGAAGAGACTCCCGACTGACGACCGGGCGTCCGTTCTCTTCGTGCAGCTCCAGGTGATAGGTTATGGGTGGCGTCCGGGGCCGCTCCCGGTACTTCAGCTCGACGACGATGGGCCCCTCGCTGTCGCGACTGCGCAACTCGCGGAAACGCCCGCGCCGATCCCACGCCTTGCGGATGCCGTCCGAAAAGCACTCCGACAAGAACGCGAACACGTCGAAGACGGTCGATTTTCCGCTGCCGTTCGGACCCAACAGGACTGTGAGCGGAGTCAGGTCCTTCAGGTTGACATCCCGAAGCGCCCTGTAGTTGCGCACCTTGAGCGCCGTTACGCGCGGTGGGGTCGGGTGGAACATGCGTTGTCCGCTCGCTTCAGACGGGCCCTCCTGCCGGCACTTGCGAGTCGGAGGGTGCCGGATCAGTCACGATGCGCTCGCCTGGGAGGGTCGGCCCAAGCCTGCCAGGAGTCCGCACCGTTTACGGCGCCGACTCCTCGGGCAGCGGAAGCTGGCGGCTCTCCTTCTCGCGCGCCTGGTCGAAGGCCGGTAGGGGCTCCGGCGTGCGCACCTGCTCGAGCCAGAAGACGCCGTCGTAGGGGACGGAGTTGCCGCGGGTGCCGATGAGGTCCACGTCACCGTCGCCGTCCATGTCGTGGACGAGGAACTTGTCGAACATGCCGCGGACGCGCCGCGACACGTCGTGGCGGATCCACGTCCCGGCCGGGTCGCCGGGGTGCTCGAACCAGGCGAGCCGGCCCGCCCGGTGGTTCGGGGCGAGCTCGGGGGCGTCGGAGTCTCGCGGGTCCTGGCTGTAGGCACCCGAGAAGGCGTCGAGGCGGCCGTCGCCGTTGATGTCGGTCAGCACGAAGCCGACCAGGCGGTCGGGCGCGAGGCCGCCGATCGTGTGCGGGCGCCACTCGTCGGCCGGATCCGCAGGTTGCTCGAGCCACGAGAGCCCGTTGCGCTCGTCCCGGATCGCGATATCGATGCGCCCGTCGCCGCTCAGGTCCGCGAAATCCATGTTGAAGCCGGTGACCACGGCCTCCGGCTCGATCTCGATGCGGTGCTCGACGAACGCGATCTCGGCGTCGCTGACGTTCTCGAACCAGAAGATGCGCCGCTCCATGCGCGAGCCGCCGATGACGTC
>JAPOVI010000112.1 GCA_026708265.1 Acidobacteriota bacterium | reverse complement strand
CGGGCCACCCCCCGCATCCCCGGCCAACCCGTCGGGGCCGCCGGGATTCGGCGCGGGCTGCAACATGCTGCATCTCACGTTCCGCGGCGCAGACCGCAGACCGCCCCGGCGGGCACGGTGGGAGTCGGCGCGGGCGCAACATGCTGCGGGCTCCTACCGTCCGGTCGGCTCCGCGAGGACGAGTCCCAGTTCCTGCACGCCGCCCTCCTTGATGACGTCCACGACCTGCACCAGCTCGGCGTAGGTGATCGCACCGTCGCCCCGCAGGAAAACCGACTTCTCCGTCCTGTCCGCCAGGTCGGCGCGCAGCCGCTCCGCCAGGGCCTCCACCGGCACGCGGTCATCGCCCACCTGCACGACGCCCTCGGACCGGTACGCCAGGGGCACCGTCACGAAGAGCTGCTCGGCGGCCAGCGGTTCGGCGCGCCGCGACTCCGGAAGATTGACCGGAAGCCCCCTCTGCATCATCGGTGCCGTCACCATGAAGATGACGAGCATCACGAGCATCACGTCCACCAGCGGCACGACGTTGATCTCGGACAGGGAGGTAGCCACCGGCCGCCGGCCACGGCGGCGCGCCCCGCTCCTCGACTGGTCCCCACCCGTTCGGACGGTCGGCATTGCGCCTGCTCGCGCCCCTCAGGGCGAGAAGTTGCGTTCGGCGATGTTCAGAAACTCGAGCGCGAAGTCGTCGATCGCCGACGCGACGACCTTCGTCTTCTGCGTCAGGTGGTTGTAGAAGTAGACCGCCGGAATCGCCGCGAAGAGGCCCGCCGCGGTCGCGACGAGCGCGTCCGCAATGCCGGGCGCGACGACCGCGAGGCTCGTCGAGCCGGTCTCGCCAATCCCCTGGAAGGCGATGATGATCCCCCAGACCGTCCCGAAGAGCCCGATGAACGGTGCGATGCTCGCCGTCGTGGCCAGGACCGGCACATGCCGCTCCAGGCGAATCATCTCGACGCTGGCGGCCCGGAGCAGGGCGCGATCGAGGGCATCGAGACTGCGCAGGGCCGGGCGGGTCGCCGTATCCCGGTACCCGCCGGACCCGTCGTCGTCGCGCGAGCGCCTGAGCTGGGCGTTGAGCTCGACGTACCCGGCCTGGAACACGCCGGTGAGCGGGCTGGCGGCGAGGGACTTGCAGGCCGCCTGCACCTCGGAGAACCTCCCGCTCTTCCGGAAGACGTCGATGAACGTCTCCGTCTGGCCTTCGATCTGCCTGAACTGCCACAGCTTGAAGACGCTGATCGCCCAGGAGAGGATCGAGAGAAGCAGGAGCGAGAGGAGCACGCCCTGCGAGAGGAGCGACGACTCGGCGATGAGGCCGAGCAGACCGCTGCCGAAGCCGCTTCCCGGATCGCTCGCGCCTGGCGCCTGCAGGATCGCAAAGGCAGGGTATCCGAAGATACGCACCTCCATGTTCCTTGGACGACGATGTACGTGGACACTGGCGCGCCGCTGGGAAAGGCGCAGGCTCCAGGAGCGTACCACGCGCCGGACTGCCCTGTCAAACGCTGTGATACACTGGACTCCCTATCCTGCATGCCCGCCGCGTGCGGCTTCCGAACGTGCCGCCGCGGGCGGATCGGCCATGATTCACACCCTGCGGATCCGGAATCTGGCGATAGTGGAGGAGATCGAGATCGAGTTCGCGCCCGGATTCAACGTGCTGACCGGAGAGACCGGCGCCGGCAAGTCGATTATCGTCGGTGCGCTCGGCGTCCTCGTCGGCGGACGCGCGTCGAGCGACCTGGTGAGGACCGGAGCGGAGCGGGCCGTGGTGGAAGCTACCGTCGACCTCCCGGCCGACGGAGCGTCCGTGATTCGGAGGGAGATAGTGGATCGGGGCCGCGGGCGCATGTTCATCGACCGGGCGCTGGCCGCCGCGACCGATCTCCGGGAGCTGGGTCGCCGGTTCGTCGACATTCACGGGCAGCATGCCCATCAGGCGCTGCTCGATCCGCGCAGCCACGCGGACTTCCTCGACGCCTACGGTCGGCTCGGCGCCAGGGCGGCCGACGTGCGCGCGAGGTTCCGGGCGTGGCGGACGGCCTGCGACGAGCGAGACGATGCCGAGCGCAGCGAGCGCGACAGGCAGGACCGCGCGGAGCTGACGCGCTTCCAGCACGAGGAGATCGAGCGGGCCGCGCCGGCACCGGGGGAGGACGAGCGCCTGTCCGCGGAGCGTACCCGCCTGGCGAACGCCGAGCGACTCCGGCACCTGTGCCACGAGGCCTACGCCACGCTCTACGAGCGGGATGATGCGGCGGTGGCCCTGCTCGCGCGCGTCTGGCAAGGTGTGGCGGAGCTGGCGCGCCTCGATCCCGCGCGGTTCGAGCCCTACGCCGCGGCACGCGATGCGGTCGATCCGTTGCTCGATGACCTCGCGGCGCAACTGCGCTCCTACGGCAGCTCCGTCGAGGTCTCGCCGGACCGCCTGGCGGACGTCGAGGCGCGCCTGGCCGAGCTGGAGCGCCTGAAGAAGAAGTACGGTCCGGGGCTGGACCAGGTCTTCGCGCGACGCGCCGCACTCGCGGCCGAACTCTCGGCGACCGACGACGCGAAGACCCGGAGGGCGCTCCTCGACGAGCGCGTCCGGACTGCGCGCGACGCCTACCTGGAGGCGGCGCGCCGGCTGTCGGCCGCCCGCGTCCGCCACGCGCGCACGCTGGGCGCCCGGCTCGTTGCCGAGCTGGCCGAGCTCGCGATGCCGAACGGGCGCGTCGAGGTGCGCGTGGAGACCGGCCTGCCCGAGAGCGGCTGGACCGAGCAGGGCACGGATGCGGTGGAGCTCTTCCTCTGCGCGAACCCGGGCGAGGCGCTCCGCCCCCTGGCCAACGTGGCCTCCGGCGGGGAGCTCGCAAGGGTCATGCTGGCGCTGAAGACGCTGGCGTCGACGGACGCCCCAGGGAAGACGCTGCTCTTCGACGAGGTGGACGCCGGCATCGGAGGCGCCGCGGCGGGACGGGTCGGGGCGCGCCTGCGCGACCTCGGCGCGACGTTTCAGGTTCTGTGCGTCACACACGCGCCGCAGATCGCCGCGGCGGCAGGCACGCACCACCGCGTCTCGAAGACGGTGCGCCGCGGCCGGACGCGAACGGTGGTCGAGCGCCTGGACCCGGACGAACGGGTGCGCGAGATAGCCCGTCTGATGACCGGGAGTGCAAGCGGGGCGGCGACCGCCAGCGCGCGCGAGCTGCTCGCCAGCCAGTCGGCCGGAGGGTGAAGGAAGCCTGCGAGCCGTCAGGCGACGAGCGAAGGCCCCCGGGGGTAGCCATGGCCAGAACGTACCGCATCGAGACTTTCGGCTGTCAGATGAACGTCCATGACAGCGAGCGTCTCGGCGGCCTACTCGAGCGGGCCGGCTACGAGGCGGCGTCGGGGCCGGACGAGGCGGATCTCGTGGTCATCAACACCTGCAGCGTGCGCGAGCGGGCGGAGGAGAAGCTGTACTCCCGCCTCGATCGCTATCGGGGCGCGGCGGAGCAAGACCGTCCGGTGATCGCGGTGATCGGGTGCGTGGCGCAGCAGGAAGGGGAGCGCCTCCTCGAGCGCGCGCCGATGATCGACGCCGTCGTCGGCACGCAGGCCCTGGCGGAGCTGCCGGCGCTCGTGGCCCGATCGGCCGAGGTTCGCCGGGCGCAGGTCGACATCACTGCCTACGACGACGTCTCGTTCCCCCTCGGCGTGGCGGTCCGCGGCGATCCCGTCAAGGCGTTCGTCACCGTCGTCGAGGGATGCAACGACTTCTGCGCGTTCTGCGTCGTCCCGTACACCCGCGGGCACGAACGGATGCGCCCGGCAGGGGAGATCGTCGCCGAGGTGCGCCAGGCGGTCGACGCGGGGCATCAGGAGGTACATCTCCTCGGACAGATCGTCAATCACTACCAGGCGCCCGACATCCCCGGCTGCGACTTCGCAGGGCTCCTCGAGCGCGTCGCCGAGGTCTCCGGCGTGCGGCGCGTGCGCTTCGCGAGCCCTCACCCGCGTCACGTCACCGCCGCGCTGATCGCCGCCGTTCGCGATCTCCCGCAGGTGTGCAAGCATCTGCACCTGCCCGTGCAATCGGGATCGACGCGCATTCTGACCGCCATGCGGCGTCGCCACACGCGGGACGACTACCTGCGCCTCGTCGACGAGGTGCGCCGGAACATCCCGGACATAACCCTATCGACCGATATGATCGTTGGATTCCCGGGAGAAACGGAGGCGGACTTCGCCGATACCCTGTCGCTCACGCGAGCCGTGGGGTTTCACGGAATGTTCTCGTTCAAGTACTCCGAGCGTCCGAACACCTTGGCCGCGCGCCGCCTGGCGGACGATGTCGCCGAGACCGACAAGGGCCGTCGCCTGCTGGAGCTCCAGGCAATCCAGAAGGAGATCCAGGCGAACCTCCTGCGGGCGATGCGCGGCCGGACGGTCGAGGTCCTGGTCGATTCCCGGAGCCGGCGGCGTCGAGACGAATACTCCGGCCGGACGACGGGCAACACAGTGGTCAACTTCCCCGGCGAGCGGGACTGGATCGGACGATTCGTGCGCGTCACGATCGAGCGCACCGGGCCCAACAGCGTGTGGGGAAGCGCCACGACGACGGAGGGGCAGGTGGCGCATGCAGATTGAGATGACGATCAAGGGACTGATGGTCGATCCGATCACGAACATGCCGATCGTCATCCTGCGCGACGCCGCCGGCGAGCGGGTCCTTCCGATCTGGGTCGGCATCTTCGAAGCGAACGCGATCGCCCTGCAGATCGAGAACATCGCGACCCCGCGGCCGATGACGCACGATCTGCTGCGGAACGTCATCCAGGACCTCAAGGCTGCGGTGGAGAAGATCGTCGTGTGCGACCTCAAGGAGAACACGTTCTACGCGCTGATCCATCTCCGGATCGGCGCGGACCTCGTCGCCATCGACGCCCGTCCGAGCGATGCGATCGCGCTCGCCATTCGTGTACGCGCACCGATCTTCGTGGAAGACGCGGTGATCGACAACGCGCGGAGCATCGACATCGCTCCGGACACCGGCGATTCCGAGCGCTTGACGAAGTGGCTCGACAGCCTGGATCCGGACGATCTCGGCAAGTACAAGATGTAGCGTGCGGCCCGCTTGTCGGCCGGCCGACATCGCCCGCAAGTCATTGTTTCCAGGTAGGTTGCAGAACCACAGGCAGGCCTCGGCCGCATCGCGTGCGGCGCGCGTCCCGAGTTGACATCCCGGGCTGTGGCTTGCCACAATACGTTCTGCGTCTTGCGTTGCGATCCGGGCCGCCGACCCGATCGAACGCCCGCCGGTGCGTCCCGCGCATGTCCTTGCCCTCCACCCGCCGGCCCAGCGCGCCACAACCGGCAACCTCTTCGACGGGCCACGCTGAAAGGCGAGGGGTGGGTTCGGCGCCGCGGTGAGAGTCCGTGCCGAGGAGAGGTTCTGCGGACGAGTCGGGGACGTCGCTCGGCGCACGCTACGTCGACCCGCTGACGGCCGCGCCCGGGCAACCCATCGGCCGCCGTGTGCCGATCGAGCAGCTCGATCCCAACCCGAACCAGCCCCGGCAGCGGATGGGAGACCTCTCCGAGTTGATGGCTTCCATCTCGACGCGGGGAATCATCGAGCCGCTGATCGTTCGCCAACGCGGAGAGCGCTACCAGATCATCGCGGGTGAGCGCCGCTACCAGGCCGCGGTCCAGGTCGGCATCACCGAAGTCCCGGTGGTGATCCGGGACGGCGACGACGGCGAGGTGATCGAGATCGCGCTCATCGAGAACCTCCAGCGCAAGGACCTCACGCCGTTCGAGGAGAGCGAGGCCCTGCACGCGCTGGCGGAACGCTTCCGGTACACGCACGAGGAGCTGTCCCGCCGCCTCGGCAAGTCGCGCTCGGCCGTTACCGAGGCGATCAGCCTGCACGCCCTTCCGGAGCGGGTGAAGCAACTCTGCCGGCTGGCCGACATCACGGCGAAGTCCGTGCTGCTGCAGGTCGCCCGGCAGGGGGACGAGGATCGCATGATCGCACTCGTCGAGCGAATCACCCGCGGCGGCAGCGTCACACGGGAAGCCGTCCGCCGGAGCGCGGCCGCCGGCAAGGCGAAATCGGGGAGGCGCCGCGGCGCGTTCGTCTACCGGTACGCCGCGCCGAACAAGAGCTTCAATCTGCGCCTGACGTTCCGCAGGTCGGAGGTGCCGCGCGAACAGTTGATCGAGACCCTCGAGGGCATTCTCGAACGTCTGCGCGCGGAACCGGCGCCGGACCGCGACGGATCGCCCGTGCCGATCTCCGGCCCTGACGGCGATTCCGCGCCGCCCGAGGGCCGCGAATCCTGACCGCCGCGATCGCACGTCCGCGCCGCTCCGGACGGTCGGTCGGGGTCCCTGGACGCCGAAGTTAACATAACACCCCTTATCGGACCCATCGGATCCGGCGCGGGAACGGACCGAAAAGCAGGCATTCGAGGAATGCGACACCGGTGCCCGGCAACGATGGCGGGAACGACCGAAAAGGCACTCGAGGAACGCGACACCGGCACCCGGCAACGATGGCCGGGGATGGCCGGCGACAGGCCGGCGCGAGTAGACTGAGTTCTTCGTCCGCTCGCCCTTGCCCGGGCCGGCCGAGTCGGACCCGCACCGCGGCGGACTGCGCGCGCCATGCTGAGAATCACGGACCGTTACGTCCTGCGCGAGATCATCCCGCCGTTCCTGCTCGGTCTCCTCGTCCTCACGTTCGTGCTCATGCTGCCCCCGCTCATGAACGAGGCCGAGGAGCTGATTGCGAAGGGGGTCGACGGGTTCATCATCTCCAGCATGATGCTCATGCTCGTTCCGCAGGGTCTGGGGCTCGCCCTTCCCATGGCCCTGCTCATGGGCATCCTGATGGGGCTGGGACGCATGTCCACGGACCGCGAGACGGTCGCCCTGCAGGCCTGCGGCGTGAGCGTCTACCGCATGCTCGGTCCGGTGGCGCTCCTGGCGCTCCTGGCGACGGGAGCCACCTTCTACGTCATCGAGGTCGTGGTCCCGGACGCGAACCAGCGGTTCCGGGAGCTGATGCTGCAGGTGTACACGAGCCGCGCCGAAGGCGAGGTCAAGCCGCGCGTCTTCTACGACGGCTTCGACGGGGTGACCCTCTACGTCCGGGAGGTCTCCCCCGCCGGCTGGCGGGACGTCTTTCTCGCCGACTCCCGTAACGCGGGTCGAATGGACGTCTCGGTGGCGGAGCGCGGCCGGGTCGAGGTGGATCCCGAACGCCAGGCGGTCCACATCGTCCTCTCCGAGGGGACCCGCCATCGCTCCGACGCCGGCGACCCCACGGCCTACGAGCTGCACGAGTTCAGCGACCTGCGCATCAGCATCGGCATGGAGGCGATGTTCCCGCAGAGCGCGCCCCAGCGGGGCCTGGCCGAGCTGCGGCTGCCGGCCCTGCGCCGGGAGGCGGAGCGCATGCGGGCGGCCGGCGAGTCGCCGCACGCGCCGATCATGGAGATGCACGAGCGGTTCTCGATCCCGATCGCCTGTCTCGTCTTCGCCCTGGTCGGGGTCGGCCTCGGCATCACCACCCGGAAGGACGCGAGGTCGTCGAGCTTCGCGCTCGGCATCGGCGTGATCTTCATCTATTACGTCAGCATGTACCTGCCGGAGGCGATGGCGAAGGGGGCCCTCGTTTCCCCGCACCTGGCGAAGTGGCTGCCCAACCTGGTGCTCGGCATCGCCGGCCTCGCCCTCGTCGTCTGGCGCTCGCATCTCGCCGAACGCCCGATCGTCGATTCGCTCCTGCACCGCCGGGGGCGACCGGGCGCCGGAGGAAGCGCGACGAGCGCCGGCAACGGGTCGGAGCCGGCTGCCGCGCACGCCGTCAGGCTGTCCGCCGGCGGCCATCGCGGGCTCTCGCTCCTCGACTGGTACGTCCTGCACATGTACCTGCGCTGGGTCTCGATGGCGCTGGTCGGTCTCCTCGGCATCTTCTACATCTCGACCTTCATCGACCTCTCCGACAAGCTGTTCAAGGGCCAGACCGACCTGCCGCAACTGCTGGAGTACTTCTGGTTCGCGACCCCGCAGTTCGTCTACTTCGTTCTCCCCATCTCGGCTCTCCTGGCAACGCTCGTGACCATCGGCACGCTCACCCGCTCGAGCGAGCTGACGGTTATGAAGGCCTGCGGCATCAGCCTCGCCCGGGCGGCGCTTCCGATGTTCGCCCTCAGCCTGGTCTGGAGCGGCTGCCTGTTCGCGCTCGAGGAGGGCGTGCTCGGTCAGGCCAATCGGCGCGCAGAGGCGCTCCGGCACGAGATCCGCTCCGGGACGCCGCCGCCGTCCAACCTGCTCGGCCGACGCTGGATCGCCGGCGACGGCAACACGCTCTATCACAGCCGCTACGTCCAACCCGAGCGGGAGGCCATCGACGGCCTGTCCGTGTACGAGCTCGAGGACGGCCCGTGGCGAATCCGCCGCCGCACGTACGCCGCCCACGCGACGTTCGCCAACGGCTGGGAAGGCCGGGACGTCTGGACGCGCGGCTTCCCGGATCCCGGAGCCGAGGAAGGGGCTCCCGTCTACGCGTCCGCCGCCGCCCGGCCGCTGCCGTACGTCGACCCGCCGGAGACCTTCCGGACGGAGCAACCCGACCCCGACGTGATGGGCTTTCGGGAGCTCGACCGCTACATCGAGACGCTGCGCGCCCGCGGGCTGGACGTGGTCAGCCTCGTGGTCGCGCTGCACCGCAAGGCATCGTTCCCGTTCGTCTGCCTGGTGCTGACGCTGATCGCCGTGCCGTTCGCGGTCACCACCGGCTCCCGCGGCGCGCTGTACGGTGTGGGGGCCGGCATCGTGCTCGCCTTCTCCTACTGGGTGATCCTGAGCGTCTTCGGGGCCATCGGCAGTGCCGGCCTCCTGACGCCGGCCCTCGCCGCGTGGTCCCCCAACGTCCTGTTCGGGGGCACCGCGGCCTACTTCCTGCTGACCGCCCGCACGTAGCGCCCTGGCGGGCGCGTTGGGAGTCTCCTCGAGCAGCAACGCTTCCGCATCGCGCGTGCTGCCGCACGGACTCCTAGCGGGACGGGGGCGGCGCGGACGGTTCCGTGACGAGGCGGGGCGAACGCAGCGTGAGGACTCCCGAAGAGCCGGCGGCCGTGTTGACCGCGTCGAGGACGACGAGCAGGCTGTCGACGCTCGCGGTGGGCCGGATCGGGCCGGGCCCCACCGGGGTCAGCGCGCCGAGGTCGACGCGGACCGGAGCGGGCGTGCCCCCCGCGTAGAACGATCGCCTCCACCGCAGATCCCCGCCGCCCGGCACGGGGCTCCGCAACTGCACCGACGCACGGAGCGGGCGGGTCGCCACGGCCTCGAACTCGAGGCTCGCCCCGGGTGGCACGCCGCCGGCCTGGAGTCCGTGCGACGCCGCCGCGAAACGCCCCGGGCCGGGCCCGAGGCGGAAGCGAAGGCGAACGTCGTTCCCCGTCTGCTCCACGGTAGCCGCCGAGTCGTCGCTCCGCTCCGCGCGCCACCGGCCCGGGGCCGCCAGAACGTCGGCCACGATCGCGGCAGGAAGCGTCTCCGGCACCGGATCCGGTTCGGCCCCGACGTAGATCGGATTGCTGACGATCCACGGTACCGGCGGTGTGCCGGGTGCATCGTCGAGACCGACTTCCACCCGATACGCGGCGGATGCCGAACCCGCCGGCACCTCGAACCGCAGCCACGACTCCCGGCTCCGCGCCACCGGCTGCCCCTGACGGAGCAGCACGATCTCCCGACCGGGGCCCCCCCCCGCGCTCACTTCCAGAGTCACCGGCTCCGTACCGTCGACTCGATCCCCCATCTCGAGGACCGCGTCTCCGCTTCGCGCGCGATAGCGAAAGTGCGCGAGCTCTCCCAGCGCATCGATGACCGAGTAGGTTCGGCCGGCTCGGACGGCCCCCAACAGGGTTTCCGCGTCGGCCCGCGGTTCACCGCTCCACGCGCGCGGCTGCTCGACTCTTACGCTGAACGCGCGGAAGAGCGTCTCGTAGCTCGGGAACCGGAGCTCGAGGCCTTCGCCGTCGTCACCCGCGCCGATCCCGAGCGGCACGCGGGCGTGCGCGTCGGCCCCGGCCAGGCCCACGACCCGCCGGCGAGTGGTCTGCAGGTCCCACTGCGCCAGGGCCGCTTCGGGGCGATCGAGGATCGTCGCCAGGCTCTCGGGCGGTCGGAATCCGAATCCGAGCGCGGCCGCGGCCAGGGCCGTCCATCCCTCGTCCCGCCACTGGCTGTCGGCGTTCAGCCATTCGATGCCGTCCACCGGCAGCGACCAGTCCCGCCAGGCGAGCTCCGGCTTCGGCGACGCCGGATGAGCGACGATCCCGAAGCCGCCGAGGCGAGCCACGTCCTCCACCACGCCGGCCGCGTCCCCGCCGAGCGGATACGGCGCCTGCGGCAGGCCGAGGGCCATGTAGTGTCCGCCGTCCGTGCTGATCTCGACGCCGTCCAGGCAGAGCACACCGGACAGGTAAGCCGGGGGCGCCGGGGTATGCGTGCCGTCGCCGTGATCGGCGAGCACGACGAAGTCGAAACCTGCGCGGTGGGCCGCGGCGGCAATCTCGGGGAGGGTTCCGCTGCCGTCCGAACGGACGCTGTGGACGTGAAGCCCCCCCCGCACCACGACGGGCGCCCGGCCCGGCAGCGGGGTGTGGTCCTCGGGTCCGGCGCGGCGCGCGGCGGGCGGGACGATCAGCCAGAGGGCGCCGGCGACCAGCAGGGCCGCCGGCGCGAGGCGGCCGGCCCGGGAGCTCAGAGTCCGGCGGCGGAGCGGAGACCGGCCGCCTTGTCCGTTCGTTCCCACGTGAACTCCGGCTCGCTCCGGCCGAAGTGCCCGAAGGCGGCGGTCTTCCGATAGATCGGACGCCGCAGGTCGAGGTTCTCGATGATCCCCTTGGGCGTCAACGGGAAGTGCTCGCGGACGAGCTCCCCGATCGTCGATTCGTCGATCCGCCCCGTTCCGAACGTCTCGATCAGGACCGACACCGGATCCGCCACGCCGATGGCGTACGCGAGCTGGACCTGAACGCGCTCGGCGAGGCCCGCCGCGACGCAGTTCTTGGCGATGTACCGCGCCATGTAGGACGCCGATCGATCGACCTTGGTCGGGTCCTTGCCGGAGAACGCCCCCCCTCCGTGGGGGGCCATGCCCCCGTAGGTATCGACGATGATCTTGCGCCCCGTCACCCCGGAATCGCCGTGCGGGCCGCCGGTCACGAAGCGTCCGGTCGGATTGACGAAGACCCGTGTGCGCTCGTCCATGAGGGCGGCGGGAACGACCGGCTCGATGATCCGGGTGCGCACGTCGTCGCGGATGCGCTCGATGGATACGTCGTCGCGGTGCTGGCTCGAAACCACTACCGCGTCGATGCGCAACGGGCGATCACCGTCGTACTCGACCGTGACCTGGGACTTGCCGTCCGGCCGCAGGTAGCCCAGATCGCCGGCGCGGCGCGCCTCCGACAGGGCGCGGACGAGCTGGTGGGAGAGCATGATGGGCAGCGGCATCAGCTCGTCCGTCTCGGAGCAGGCATAGCCGAACATCAGTCCCTGGTCGCCCGCCCCGCCGGGGTCGACGCCCCGCGCGATGTCCGGCGACTGCCCGTGCAGGGCCGAGATGACGGCACACGTGTCCGCGTCGAAGCCGTACTTGGCCCGCGTGTAGCCCACGTCCCGCACCGCGGCGCGAGCCACGTCGCCGAAGTGGGGGCGGGACGTGGTGGTGATCTCGCCGGCGAGCGCGATGAGCCCCGTCGTCAGCAGCGTTTCGCACGCGACTCGGCCCGTGGGATCCTGCTCCAGCACGGCATCCAGGATCGCGTCCGAGACCTGGTCCGCGATCTTGTCCGGGTGTCCCTCGGTGACCGATTCGGAGGTGAAGACGTATCGCCCTGTCCGGCGCATGGGGCTCCTTCCTGCTGACGGCTCCGTGCACAATCCAACCCCTCAGCCTAGCACAAGGGCGGCGCCGGGGCAGTCGCCCGAATCGTACCGAGCCGCTCCGGCGGTGCGCGGCGACCACCGAGCGGCTCCCCGACGGCTCGCCGGAAGCCGCGCCCGCGCTCCTGCACGGGCGCCGCGGGAGCCGGCGGTGCCGCAACGTCCTGCAGCGCGCATGTCCTGCGGCGCAGACTTCCCGCCGTCTCAGGCGCGCGGGTGGCAGGCCTCGTACACCGCCTTGAGCCGCGCTTCCAGAATGTGCGTGTAGATCTGCGTAGTCGACAGGTCCGCGTGTCCCAGCAGCGTCTGGATCGAGCGGAGATCGGCTCCGCGCTCGAGGAGGTGCGTCGCGAACGAGTGCCGCAGGACGTGCGGGCTGATCCCGCGCGGGAGCCCGGCGAGAAGGGCGTACTTCTTCAGGATCTTCCAGCAGCCGACGCGGCTCAAGCGTCCACCGCCGCGGGCATTGACGAAGAGCCACTCCGAGACCCGCCCGGAGAGCAGCCGGGGGCGCGCCGTCGCGCTGTACTCGCGCACCCAGCGCACGGCGACCTCCCCGACCGGCACCAGCCGCTCCTTCGCTCCCTTGCCGATGCAGGTCAGGCAGCCCGACGCGAGGCGCAGGTCCCCCGTGCGCAGCGCCACGAGCTCCGAGACGCGCAGCCCCGAGGCGTACAGCACCTCGAGGATCGCGCGATCGCGCAGGCCGGCCGGCGTAGCGGGATCGGGCTGCTCGAGGAGTCGATCGACGTCGTCGGCCGACAGGCAGTGCGGCAGGTCCGGCCAGGAGCGCGGCGCCCGCAGCTCGTCGGCGGGGTTGGCGGCCAGCCGCCCGTCGGTTACCAGGAAGCGGTACAGCCCCCGGATGCACGCAACGCTCCGGGCCACGGAACGCGGTGAGCGCCCCGAAGCCATCCCCTCGCGCACGAAGCGCTCGAGATCGGGCCGCCGGAGCTCGTCGAGGCCCTTGCCCGCGCCGTCCGCGAAGCGCACCAGGTCCGCCACGTCGCGCGCGTAGCTCTCGACCGTCAGGTCGGCCAGCCGGCGGACGACGCGAAGCTCCTCCACGTAGCCGTCGGCGAGGGCGGCGTTGCGATCCGCGATGCCCACACTCCCCTTATCGGCAGCCGCTCCCCGGACCCTGCGCGGGCCTCGACCGCTGCCCCTAACCGCCGCAATACAATGACTTTGCGGGCACGACGGACCATTGCAACGCCGCTCCGGCCAGTTGTATACTGGCAGGTCGTGCGGCCGCTCGCCCGGCGTCGGCCGCCGATTGAATCGACTGTTCCGACCATTCCAGAGGGACGACGTGATGGCTCAACGCTCGCGTAGGCCGGCTGCAATCGGTGGCGTCCTCGCTGCGCTCGCGCTGCTTGCGGGCTTCCCTGCGCTCGCGTCGGAAGCGCCGGGAGGAACCGCAGCGCAGGACGACGGAATCGTCGCGCAGCTCGTCGAGTACGTGGGCGCGCAGCAGGCGCTTGCGGCCGACGACGCCGACCGGGCGAGGGCCGCGCTCGAGCGCCTGATCGCCGTGGCCGACGACGTCACGCGGCCCCTGGTGCAGGCCGTCGCGAGAGCGGAAGACATCGAGACGATGCGGCAGCGCTTCAAGCCGCTGTCGGAGTTCCTGGCCGCCCTCGATCTGCCTCAGGGATACGCTCGGGCCTACTGCCCCATGTATGACGGAGGCTCGAACTGGGTCCAGCTCGACGGGCCCGTGCGGAACCCCTACTACGGCTCGACCATGCTCACCTGCGGTGTGGTCGACGCGGCACCGGGCGCCCACATGGACCACACGCCCCGCCACGGCGGCACGGTGTTCATGGCCCCGGACGGCTTCCACCACATCGAGGGCTCCTATCCCGAGCCCGGCGTGTTCCGCATCTACGCCACCGACAACTACCGGGAGCCGGTCGACGTGACGCTGTGGATGGGCCGCGCCGTCCTGGAGGAAGAGTACGACGCGGCGACGGACGAATTCGTCGAGGTCGCCGCGTTCGCCATGCTGCCCGTCCCGGGGGGCGCCTACCTGGAGGCCGAGGTCGGCGACGTCACGGTACCGGCCGAGATCATCGCCAAGCTGCAGTTCGCGGACGACTTCCCCGAGGAACGCTTCGACTTCATCTTCGCCGGCTTCTCGGGAGACGCGCCGCGCGAGACCCTGACGCTCGACCGCCCCAACGTGCCTCCCGCCCTGCCCCTGGCCGAGCGGATTCGTCCCCGCATCCCCGAGCGGACGAGCGACATCGTGGGCGGTATCGAGGATCGCGACCGGGAGATCGTCGATCTCGTGACGCGTGGCGCATTCACGGAGATCTTCATTCCCGCCCTGCAGGCCAAGGAGCTCGCCCTCGCCCTGCACGACCGTGCGGAGGCGCTCCCGGCGCGCGCCCGGGACGACGTGCGGATCGCGGTCCGGAGCCTGGTCCGCGCCGCGTGGCTGCTCGACTGGTACGGCGACCTGGGCAACAAGCAGCAGGTCGACGACGCGTACGGCGTGTTCGGCTCCGCCGTGGCGCAGATCTCCCGCGCCTACGGAGAAGCGGCCGCTCCCTAGGAGTCGGAAGAGAGGTGCAGCCATGCGGCGATTCAGATGGTGCGTCGTCCTCCTGGCGGTCGGATTCGTGGTCACGTCGGGCCCGGTCACCGACAGCCATACGCCGATCGCGTCGCGGTGGAATTACAAGGAGCACCTCTTTCCGGTCTTTCGCGACAACTGCGGTTCCTGCCACCGCACGGACGGCATCGCGCCGATGTCGCTCATGACCTACCGCGAGGCGTTCCCGTGGTCGCAGTCGATCCGCGAGGAGGTGCTGGGGCTGCGGATGCCGCCCTGGAAGGCCGAGGACGGGTTCGGCAACTTCCGGAACGGGCACTCGCTGCCCGCCCACGAGATGGACATGATTCTGGAGTGGTCGAGCGGCGGCTACCCGCAGGGGCCACGGAACCTGGAGTTGCCCACCGTCGCTGGCCCGGAGGGCTGGCAGCTCGGAGCGCCCGCGCTCACGTTGGAGATGGGCGAGCCGTTCGTCCTCGATGCCGGCACCAGCGAGACCGTGCGGTACTTCGTGCTGCCGACCGGTACGGCGGATGCGCTTCGGATCGTCGGCGTGGACGTTCTGCCCGAGGCGGGCGCCGTGGTGCGCGGGGCGATGGTCTACTTCGACGCCGAGGGCATTGCCCGGGAGCTCGACGAGGCCGATGACGGGCCGGGCTTCGGAACCCCGGACGCCGGCGTGTTCCCGACAACGCCTCCCGTCGCCGTCTGGTCCCCCGGGCAGTCGCCGGTGCTGCAGCACGGCGTCGCGCGCACGCTGCCGGCGGGTGCGGACCTGGTCCTGCGCGTGCACTACAAGAAGACGTGGATCACCGAGGGACAGGACTTCCGCGATCGGACCGCGGTCGGCCTCTACGCTGCCGGGGGCGAGATCGACAGCATCGAATCGCTCGTTGCCGTCTCGCCGGCCACCCTGGAGGGGCAGGAGATCTCGTTCACCTACACCCTGGACGAGGACGTCCGAATCCTGGCGCTGCTCCCGGAGGTCGACATCGAGGCCTCGGACGTCCGCGTGCTTGCGACGACCCCCGACGGCACCGAGATTCCCATGCTCT
>JAPOVI010000387.1 GCA_026708265.1 Acidobacteriota bacterium | reverse complement strand
GTAGATGGGGTACGGGTTCCCGGTACCGAACATCTAGAGGTGGTTCTCCGGGTCGTACGACCCGGTCTGCCACACGCCACCCCCGCCGGTCTTCCACGCGTTGTGGTCGTCCTTCCAGGTCTCGCTGCCGGGCTGCCCCGGCTCGGGCACGGTGTACCAGCGCCAGAGCTCCTCGCCGGTGTCGACGTCGAGGGCCGCCACCCAGCCGCGCGTGCCGCCGTCCCCGGCGCCGTTCTGCACCAGGACCTTGCCGTCGGCCACGAGCGGGGCGGTGAGGAAGCGCTCGCGCGCCCCGAACTCGTTGAACCCGGCCACCTCGACGTCCCAGAGAATCTCGCCGTCGTCGCGGTGGATGGCGAGCACGCGCCCGTCCTGCAGGTTCTGCAGCACCTTGTCCTCCCAGAGGGCGATGCCGCGGGTCCGGGAGCGGTTGGTCTCGTGATCGACCCCGGGGTCGGTGATCCACACGAACTCCCCGTAGTCGGGGTTGCGGGCGTCGATCTTGTAGACCGTACCCCAGCCGTCGCTGGTGTACAGGAAGCCGTTGTCGACGAGGGGGTTGTTCTCGTTCTCGGGGCCGTTCCCGCCGGTGTCCTGCATCCCGCCGAGGGCCAGCGCCCAGACCATGCGGAGCCGGTCGACGTTGTCGCGGTTGATCTGCGTCAGCTTCGAGTAGCGCTGCGAGCCGTAGTCGCCGTTCATCAGCAGCCAGTTCTGCGGCTCGTTCTGCGCGTTGATCAGCCGGTCCTGCGTGACCGTCAACTGGTACTGACCGCTCACCGCAACGGCCGAAGCCGCCACGAGGGCCGCCGCCGCGAGCATTCGGTTCGGCGAGTTGAGGCGCATGGTCCTTGTCCCCCCCTGGATTGCGTATAGCTTACCCGAGGAGCCCGGCCGCGCGAGAGAAACACGGCGGAGCCCGGAAACACGGGGAAAACCCGATAGAACGGGCACGAAACCCGGCGGCAGCCGGGGACGAGGTGACAGCCGAGCGAGGACGGAAACGGACTGTCGAGGACTGCGGAGGGCTGGGAACGACACGAAATCCTGGACAGAATCCTGGACGGGGGAGGGAGCAGAGGGCAGCGGGGGAGGTTCGAGACGCGTCAGAAACGCGTTTCCGGGACAAGAGCGGCGGCCGCTCAGGCGGGGAGGAGGGTCGTCGAGGAGTTCGCGAACGAGCTGCGAACCGAGATCAGCGAACAATTCGTCGCCGGCGCCGGGTATCCTGCAGACCTCGAAGAACACCAGGTCGCCGCCGTACGGCGTCCACGCCAGCGCGACGGCGACGCCCGGCATCCGCACCCGGTCCGCAATGTCCGCTTCGATGGAGGTCGGCGCGCCGAGGGCCCCGGCGACCGTGTCCGGCGTGACGACGGCCTTCGACTCGTCTCTCTCGGTCCGGCGCGCGCCACCTTCCGGCACAACGTGTCGAGCGCGCACAGCTCGAGGTGGCGGTCGCGGAACCCGGCGCGCTGACCGGAGTCGAACAGCTCCAGCAACGCGGCGGCCAGGTCGTCCCGGCCGCTCAGCCGGTCCAGTTCGTCGACGACGACCAGGGGGTTCCTCGCGCCGACCCACCGCGGTTCCTTGAGGACCCGTCCGGGCCCGTCTCTCGGGTCGCCCAGCAACGCCGCTGCGTTGACCAGCTCCCCGCAGCTCACCCGCGCGCAGGCGCGGCCGAGGGCCGCGGCCAGAGAGTGGGCGAGCGACGTCTTGCGACCCCCTCCGGGCCCGTCAAGCAAAGGACCGAACCCGGCGGATCGGGACGGAGGACATGCACCGCGACATGATCGAGGAGGTGCTCCTTCACCCCGTCGAGGCCGGCGTGGCTCTCGTCCAGCTTCGCCCGCACCTGGGCCAAGCCGACCTTCGCGACGGCGCGGAGGTTTCACGGCACGTGCGCGAGGCACTCCAGGTACTCCCGCGAGCGGGCGTACTCCGGTTCGGTCGACACCCAGCCGGACGCGGACAGGCGCTCGAAGACGTGACGGCCCTTCGCCCGCACCTTCGGCCGGGATGGCCTGGTCGTCGAGTCGCCGGCGGAGACCGTCGAGCCCTGTCGCGTCGCCGACGTCGACGCCAAGCCACCGGTCGACGTCCCGGGCCGTGACGCGCGACCGGTCCAGCGTCCGATCGCCGGTCTCCCGACCGAGTGCCACCTTCCTGCAGATGCTCTTGATGCAGCGGGCCATCTGCCGTACGCCCGGTTCACACGTGTGGTCCCGGATGATCCTCCGCAACGCGCCGTCGGTGATCCGGACCGGCGTGGGCACGAGACCCGCGGCCTTGTTCTCGGCCGGCACCAGATGCGTCCTGGCGATGGCGACCTTCTCGGCCTCGGTGTAGCCCGGCAATTCGACGACCTCGAGGCGGTCCCGCAGGGGAGGTGGGATCCGGAGCCACTCGTTGGCCGTGGCGATGAAGAGGATCTCCGACAAGTCGAACGGGAGCTCGACAAACGAGTCTCGGGAGCGGCCCTGCTGTTCCGGATCGAGGGCCCGGGCCTCGTGCTCGACGAGGTGGGCAAGGTCGGGCGGCCCGCGCCCGCCGCGGTGCTCCTGGAGGTCCCTGTACCCCACTCGCCGGAGCTCTCGGAGATCGAGCCGGACCCAACGGGACGTCGAGATAGGCGTCCCTGAACGCCGTCCGGTTCGACGGATCCAGGAGGTCGAGCAGCACGTCGGCATGCTCGTCCGCGTCGCCCGCCTCGTCGACCCCCTCGAGGACGAAGACCGGGTTGTTCACCCCGGCTTCGCGCAGCCCGTCCACCACGCAGCCGGGTGCGCCGTGCGAGGACCCGCGGATCTGCCGCTCGGTCGCCTCTCCATCCAGAGACACGCCCACCGGCGTGCGGCCAAGGGCCTCCGCGATGGCATGCGCCAACGACGTCTTGCCGGTCCCGCCGGGGCCGGCCAGGCAGAGAACCGCCGGCCGCCCCGGAACGGGACCTGGGCGAACGCCCAGCGCCGACAAGCCGTCCGTCTCCGCCCGCCGGGCATGAGCAAGGACCCTCGAACGCCAGCGAGTCGCACGCCTGGGGACACGACGCCAGGAACCGGAGGATGCCGCCCTTGACGCCGTCGAGGTCCGCGTGGGTGCGATCGAGCACCCTGCGCGACGGTAGCCCGGTCGAACCGCTATGGGCTGGACTTCGCCCACGGCCGGTCGACCACCGCCCGAAACCGATCCAGTTCCGCCGCGGCGGCCTTGGTGCCGGAGCCGAACCCCTGGATGAGCCTCACCGACGGCGCCTCGTGAACGGCACTCGGCAGGCCGGCGCCGTCGAGCGCCTTGACGGCTTCATCGATGCGCGCGCCGCGCGAGACGAGACCACGCACGGCGTCGAACCACGAACCGGCGGGTTCACCGACGGCCTGCCCGGAAACGACCTCCGGGGCGCGACTAGGGAACAGCTCCGCCGCCGCTCCGGGCACGCGCTTCTCGCCCCTCCGGTGATGGCCGACCACCGGCGCATCGTGCAGGTGCTCAAGAACGTCTTCGCCGCCACCGCGGAGCATGCGCCGAAATCGTCTGCGATCCGGGTTGCGGCGGCGCGCGACGAGCACGTCGCCGTCCCGGACTCCGACGAGGACGAAGCGCTCCTTGCTCGCGTTGCGGTGTCCAGTCTCCGCTCACGACAGGACTGCGGCGATGCTACGATGAACCAGAGGGGCGGAAACGACGGAGGCCCGAGCGGCGCCGAGACGACGCGCCGGACACAGAGGCCTCGTTGACAGGGAGGGCGTCGCAAACGAGAATGGCCGCAAATCGGGCAGGAACGAGCCCGCCGGACCGGATGAATCGGGGCGGCGCCCGCCCCAGAGGTCAGACTGCTGGATGAGGCAGATCGATCTTCGGCGCGACGAGGAACATGGGGTCGCATGTCCAGCGTTGTCTGGAGTCTCGCGGCTACCAGGACCGGGCCGTGCCAGCGCTGGGTAAGGCCTACTGCGCAGGTTCGACCCGGAGAACGCGACTCTCATGAAAACTCTGCGGGTCACGCCGGACCCTGAACAGATCGAGCTCAGCATCACACTGCGACACTTCATCACGGACTGGCCGTCTGCTCAGGGCAAATTCGTTGCCGGGATCACGCGCCGGCTCCGCGACCTGACGGTGATTCAGCCGCACGATCTCAAGGTGAGCTACGCGAACTCCCTGGGCGACGCGTCCTGCACTTGTCGACTGTTCGGGGGTGCAGCGAGCATCGTCCTCAACGCGGACTCGCTCAAGCTGAGCTTCGCCAACGTGACGCCCCGCGCGTACGAGGTCGTATTCGCGGCCATTCAGCGAAGCTGGGAGTTTCTAGCTTCAGACTTCCCCGAGCACGGAATTGCTTGGTTCTCGCTGCACTCGAGTCAGGATGTGGCGGCTTCGGATGACGCCGCGGTCGACACGTACCTTGAGCAGTTTGCACACGACGGTGCAGTTGCAGTCGCGGAACAGGAGGCAGGAATCAGGTATCGGCCCTCTATACGGGTGACGTTCAAGGAACACGACCGGCATTGGCAACTGCACCGTTCAGTGGAAGAGTCAACGACGCTTGCCAAGGGATTGTTCGTAACAACGAGCATCTACATGCCCGAGTCGGAACTGGAAGCGTTCGGCGGTCTGCAAGAGGCTGTCGCCCGGTTGCACGCGATCGCGGATTCGGCGGTCGGATTGCTCAGAGGAGACTGAGGATGGCGATTCCGTCAATGCCCGGGAACGTGGCGGAAAACCCGTACGCGCTACCGCCGGCACGCCAAGAGGCCTGGCCCGGTCGTTTTCCGGTTGGCGGGAGCTTGCGAAGGACGATACCGCCGATCGCAGCGTCAGCGTTCGGACCGAAAGAGGAGAATCCTTTCCGCACTGGCGTCGATCCCGCCGCCGCGGAATCAGCGGCTGCCGCTTTTCGCGCCATTTGGATCCGGCACCTGGAGAACAGCATGCCGGTAACGTGGCTTGAGCCTGCACAGCCTGCTACGACCTGGCTTTCGAGCGCCCTGGACGAATTGGAAGAGATCGACCGTGAAGTACTTGCGGACGGCCTGCCTGTAATCAACACGAGAACGAAGGGCGAAGCGGCGAGGATCCTCGGGGAACTGGCCGAACGAACGATTCAGCCGACGATCTACCCTACGGACGATGGAGAAATCGTCCTTCACTTCCAATCCCCAGGCGTGCCGGCGGCCGTCTTGATCGAACTGCGCAATGACGGACAGGGGGCTTGGTTTTCGACCATCGGCGGAAAGAACCGGAGGCTCCGCTCTGATGACTCATCCGATCTGCCGGACGCGTTCGTGATGGCGCAACTAGAGGCGTTGGTCGCAAAGGCCGGGACATGATTCCGCTCTCACCACGGGAAGCTCTGCCTGAGCTCGGGCAGGACGAGCGGTTGGGCAGGAGCATTGTGGCAAGCCGAGCCGCGGCGAGGGCGCGCACGAAGGGCGTGATCATGCGGGACGTTTTTCTGGAGGCTGAGGGGGCTCCGTCCCTGTCTGTCGACCGCATGGATCACGCAACGCTCCACGAGATGGCCGCTCTCGGCCGGGAGCGGGCGGGGAACAGGAAACCGCCACGGCAGCTTCACGGCTGGGCGGAGATAGCCGTACGAAGAGCAGCGTCCAACGGGAGGACGGTCGAGGCTACGCCTCAGCCGTCCAACATCTTTCACGCTGACATCTTCTTGAACATCGCAGGAGATGAGGCGCGGGACCAGCAGAAGGGGCATGCGACTGAGCTAGCAGCCCGGTCACGATGGCTTGACCTGCCGTGACCCCACAACGACCGGAGATCACAACGTGACGGTTCCGCGTCACCACCCGGTGCAGGTCGGAACCCTATCGGCGGACTCGGAGATCCGGCGCCCGCGTCCGACGGCCGCTCGAGCCTCGAACCGAACTTGGGGCGTCACCCCTGAACGTGGACGACGGGCTCGCCTGGAGAAGGGGCGGCCCACCCCTGAACGCTTCCGCTCCAGCGGCTCCTGAGAAGGTGGCGGATCCCTGACCGACGTCGGTCGAAAGCCGCACAGCACAGTCAGACCGACATCGCTTGGGTTTGCGAGCGACATGAGCGACACGAGTGAAACCGAGAAGCGCGAGTACCAGAAGAAACTCGGCGAGGATTTCGGCACCATCCTCTATGAGCTCCGAAACGACTGGCTGACCGGGCTCGTGAGGCTCAAGGAATACCGCGTACTCTTCACCGATCGCGAAGCGGTGGGACTGCTGAACGCCGCCGGCGGCGCCTTCACGTGGGACATTCAGCAGATCTTCTGGAGCGATCTCCTGCTACACGTCACGCGCCTGACAGATCCGGCAACGATGGGGCGACACGAGAACCTCAGCGTCCAGGCGCTTCCGCCATTCTGCGAGCGCCCCGAGGTACAGGCCGAACACCCTGAACTGCACGCGATGGTGCTGGAACTCGTCACGAAGGCCGTAACGGCAGCCGATGGCCCACGAAAGTGGCGCAATCGGCGAATCAGCCATGCGGACCTCGGTCTGGCCATAGACCCCAACGCGGAATCGCTCGCCCCGACTTCCCTGCAACAGGTGCAGGCGGCGCTCGACTCCGTGCATGCTGTGATCCAAGCAATCGCAGGCCAGGTCTTGAACCACCACATCATCAACGACATCGCGGTTCGGCCACGGGCCGGAGCGTTCTTGGGGTACCTGAAGCAGCTAATCAAGGCCGTGCAGTACGTCGACGCGATCATCGACCCAGGGGGAAACGCGGCGATCACAGATGTCGGCTTGGCCGAGAACTTTGTCAGAAGGGTCGGCCGACGCCCGGACCGGAAGGAGATCTTCCAGGTCATCGACCTACGCGAGGCGGCCCGAAGCTCCAGATGAACCCTGGGCCGGAGAGGACGCAGGATGCGTGAGTGCCGCAATTCCCTTCTGCAACAGGAATAGCAGGACACCGGCGCGGGCGAGATGTGGGACGAGACGTGGTACCGAACGCAGAACTCGGCGGTAAACGGTTCAAGGGCAACGACTTACGGTGCGCCTCGCAGAAGCGGGGAAGGTCCCGCGCAGCCGGCGGAGCGGGCGCAGGCGGAGGCCCGGGGGTAAGCGCCGAAGAGCGACGGGGCTTGTCGTCACGACTTGGGAACGTTCCGGCGCGCGCCGGGGGCGGTCGGAGCCAGGAACGGGCCGCGGACGCCCGACGCCCGGCGGCTCACGGAAAGGGGCGTCAGACGCCTTCGGGCTCCGAGGAACCGGTTCCAGGTCCGGAACGCGCTCCAACGTGCGGAGGAACTCCCAGTCCCCGCGCCTGGAGCGGCGGGTAGAGACGCTGCTCGACGCGCTCGGCGACCTCGGCGAGACGCGCGGGCTCCTCGCGGAGCGCGTGTGCGGCACGCGGTAGGAGAGCACGTTCGGAAGGTTCCCACGCGACGCCCGCGGCGCTGGCGCCGCGACTCACGACGAGGCTGGCAGCGAGCGCATCGAGCGCGTCCTCGGGCGGGGTGCGAGACGGGCCGTACTCGATGGCGTGCGTCCCGCGGGCGGCGGCATACAGCCGGTTGTCAGGGGACGCCCCGCTGGCGCCCGGCGAGAGCGGCGCAGTGACGAAAATGGGGTCCGGTCCGTCGCTGCGCGCGGCGTAGGGGAATGTCCGCATCGGTGAACCGCCAGGTGACGGAGTCGGGAGCTCGAGCCGCCGAGGCGACCAGGATCTCTGGGTCGCCGGCGACGGGACGTCCGCGGGCAACGACCTCGTACCACAGGAGTCCACCGTCATCGAGGTGACCTCGCGGCCCATGTGACGCCGGCCGCGGCGCCGCTGTCCAGCGCGCCCGGAAGGGTCCGCACCGCGAGAACGGCGGAAAGCCCTCCACAGACCGCCGGGGAGCCAGGGCGCGATCTGCTCGCGGTCGGCAGCACCCCAGCGGGGAGGAACGGCGGTGCGCGGCTGGCGAGTGCCGGTGCCCGCGACGTCGTACACCTCGCCGGGGCTCCAGTCCTGAGCACTCTCCGCGACGTCCGCGGCGAGCTGCTGCGAGAAGGAGAGCGACGCGTCGTCGACGGCGCTCCCGAGCGCGAACGAACTGACGCCGGCCGAGGTCCACGAACGGGTCGGGAATCCCGCAGGGACGGGGCCGGAGACCGTCTTGAACCGGCCGACGGGATCGTCCGCGCACTCCCGAGTAGGAGAGGAGCATGTTGCACCGACTCGCACTCGCATCGGCGATCGGACGCGGGCCCGGAATCTCCAGCACGTGGTCAACAACAGCCGCTTCCTGTTGCTGCCGTGGGTCGGGGTGAGGAACCTGGCCAGCGCGGTGCTGGCGCGTGGTCTCGGGCGGTTGGCGGCGGACTGGCCGCGCCCCTTCCACCTCGAGCCCTGGCTGGTGGAGACGCTGGTGGACCCCCGTCGCCACCACGGGGGTTCGTATCGCGCCGCCAACTGGGTCGCGCTGGGTGCCACCACCGGTCGAGGCTGGATGGACCGGTATGGCCGTCGCGCCGGTGCGGCGCCCAAGACGGTCCTGGTCTATCCTCTGGTCCGGGATGCGCAGCGGCGGCTGCGGGAGCGTTGAGCCATGCGAGTTGTTCCCCACCCCGCCACGGCATCCGCCCCGGCGCCGTATGCGGCGGCGGAGACGGCCTTTGCGGAGGCCAAAGCCTACCTCTCGTCGCGCGAGGCCCTGCAGATGAGTGAGAGCGATCTCGCACGGGAGCTGCACCGGTCGTCGCGCGAGGCCCTGCAGATGAGTGAGAGCGATCTCGAACGGGAGCTGCACCGGCGGGGCCAGGAGCTGATGCAGAAGCTCCTGCCAGGTCACCTCGATCAACGCAGTCCCGGGGAGGCGGCGGGTCCGGTTGCGGGGACGGATGGTATCGAGCGCCGGGAGCGGCGCGTGCACGAACGCGACGTGGAGACGACCTTCGGCACGGTGCAGGTCGAGCGGCTGGGCTACGCGCGCGCGGGCCACGACAGTCTGCATCCGCTCGATGCGTCGCTCAACCTGCCGGTGGAGCGGTACTCGCTGGAGGTGCGCCGGCAGGTGGCGGAGGCGGCGGCCTCGCGGTCGTTTGACGAAGCGCGGTTGGATCTGTCCCGCCATACCGGGGCGGAGGTGCCGAAGCGTCAGGCGGAACAGTTGGCGGTTCGCGCGGCGGAGGACTTCGACGCCTTCTACGACGCCCGCCGTGCGGCGGCGGGCGAGCCGGCCTCCGAGAAGTCGGTGGTGGTGCTCACCTTCGACGGCAAGGGCGTGGTGCTGCATCGCGAGGACCTGCGCGCGGCGACGCGGCGGGCGGCCGAACGGCGGCGACGGCAACGGGAGCAGCTCTTCCCGTTCCCGCGCCTCCAGCCGGGGGAGAAGAAGCACGCGAAGCGCATGGCGACGGTGGCCGCCGTCTACGCGGTCGCGCCGTTCGTGCGGAGCCCGGAGGAGTTCCTCCAGAGCTTGATGCCCCGACAGCCGGGGGACAAGACCCAGGCCAAGAAGGCCAGGACTTCGGCGGTGCGGCCTCGCCCGGTGGCGAAACGGGTCTGGGCGAGCCTCGAACGGGAGCCGGCGGAGGTGACCGCCGAGGCGATGCTGGAAGCGGAGCGCCACGACCCGGAGCGCGTCAAGCGCTGGGTGGTGCTCGTCGACGGGGCCGAGACGCAGCTCGACCTCGTGGAGGCGGGCGCCGCCGTCTACGGCGTGGAGGTCACGGTGGTCCTCGACATCATCCACGTGGTCGAGTATGTCTGGAAGGCGGCGCACGTGTTCCATCGCGAGGGAAGCCCCGAGCTGGCGTGCTGGGCCTGGACGCGCGTGCGGGACATTCTCGAGGGCAAGGCGAGCCGCGTGGCGGCGTCGATGCGACGTGCGGCGACCGTCGCCGGCTTGTCGAGCGACACCCGCAAGCCGGTCGATACCTGCGCGGACTACCTGCTGAAGTACGCGCCGTATCTGCACTACGACCGCTACCTCGCGGCGGGCTACCCCATCGCCACCGGCGTGATCGAAGGGGCGTGCCGGCACCTGGTCCGCGACCGGATGGAGTTGACCGGCGCCCGCTGGCGCCTGGTCGGCGCCGAGGCGGTGTTGAAGCTCCGAGCGCTGCGTGCCAGCGGCGACTTCGATGCCTACTGGGACTTCCACGAAGCGCGCGAGTACGAACGGAACCACGCCCAGCGCTACGCCGACGGGATAGCACCGCCGGTCACCGAGCCGCCCCCATCACCCTCCTCATCCCGCCTTCGACGGGTCAAGTAGCTCTTACCATGCCGCTCCCGGAAGCCCCATGACCTCTCTGAGCAGCCGACGAAGAAGAGCCGCACCCGTATGGATTCAGGCCACAGCAAGTCAAGTCTCTTGCAAAGAGAATCCCAAATGAATGACTTGGTGATATTCTCCCTGATCGCACTGCTCGTCAACGCTCTCTGGACGGTCTTTATTCGTGCGTTCCCTGGTGTCCTGACCACAATCGTAGCAAAGCGCCTGGAGTTCCGCTACTCCCACCGGCTGTCGCGTCTCAAGGCCGAGCAAGATGCACGATATTCGACCTTGAGTGCGTCTCTAGCCTTTCTGGCCGGCGGCCAGACTGAGTTCCGTTCAAAGACCATCACGGCAGTGGAAACACTCTGGAACGGGTGGCTTGAAATCGACAAAGAGGTCAGCGACCTTAGTCTTGCTGAGGACATCCTGGTCACCGCGGAGATTGCTAAGTTCTTTGAAGAGGGCGATCCACGAATTGAACCATACCTGCGTTCGTATCGTGAAAGCGACCTGATCACCAAACAACTTCAACGCTCTGCAGCGTGGATGCCGGCAAAGAACCGGCTATTCTGTGGGGAACGACTGTGGCTCCTAGCCGGGACCTTTTTTGCCGCCCATGGCCGTCGGTGCTTCCTCTATCACCAATCGTTTGAGAAGGGCAAGTACATCAATTGGAGGACAGACGACCAGATGGACCGGATCCTCAGGAGCATTGTGCCCCAAGAGGTAGTCGAGGGACTTAAAGAGCAGAGGGTGGGGGCGTTTCGCCAGATTGTGGCCCATCTTGAGGCGGAATTCCTCAAGGAAGCTGTCCGAGTTATGTCGGGTTCCCAACACCTGGCGGAGTCACTCGCCGATCTGCAAGCTACTCTGTTGATTGAACAACAGAAGCTGACCAAACGGGACGAGGGTACGACAGAAGCGACCGATTGAAACGGCCCAATATTCCCATGGCGATGGGTAAACGCCGCCGACGTGCGCGGCAGCCTTCGATGTGGGTGGCCGACGCGGATTTGCCGCGGACGGCAGGGCACCCGTTCTACGAGCGCTTGAACCGGCTGCTCGACGAGTCGGGCTTCGATGCCTTCGTCGAGGAGCAGTGCGCGAAGTTCTACGCCGAGGGCGTCGGCCGGCCGTCTCTCCCGCCGGGCCGCTACTTCCGGATGCTGTTGCTCGGCTACTTCGAAGGTCTGGAGTCGGAACGGGCGATGGCGTGGCGCGCGGCCGATTCGCCGAGCGTGCGGCAGTTCCTGGACCTCGCGCTGCAGGAAGCCCCGGCCGACCACTCGACGGTCTCGGGGACGCGGCGCCGGATCGACGTCGAGACGCACGAGGCGGTCTCCACCTGGGTGATGCAGCGGGTGGCCGACGCCGGCCTGCTCAAGGGGAAGACGGTCGGCATCGACGCGACGACGCTGGAAGGGAACGCGGCGTTGCCGAGCATCGTCCGCCGGGACTGGACGCATCCGAAGGATCCGGACGCGATGGGCCCGGGGCCGGCTGCCGACGTGGGTACGCGACGGCGTCGACACCAGCGAGGTCGTCCACGACGCGCTCCAGCGCACGTTCGCGCGCCTCGAATCGTTCCGGTCGAGTCGGGCCGGCGCACTCCGCGCGTACCTCCAGCGAGCGGTAGAGAGCCGGATCCACGACCAGTTGCGACGGTCGCGACGCACGGCCCGCAGCATCCCGGCGGCCGACTGGACCACCGGCAGCAGCCGGTCGAGGTCCAGCCGGTTCCTCGACGACGGGGGCTGGAAGGAGTACCGGGACGGAGTGGCGCGGCTGACGAGCCGCGAGCGCTGGCTGATCGTGGGCCGCGTGGAGATGGGCTACGGCTACCGCCAACTCGCCCTCATGGAAAGTGCCACTGAGCGTAGCGGGGCAGGGCCGAATCGGTCGATTCCTGGACACCGAGCCTGTACGGTCGGGCGCAAGTGACTGAGGGCTCGAGAGTTAGGGGACACCGCAATCGCATAGCTTATACCGCGCTCGACTCCGGGACCGCTCCCGGCGCGGCGGGATCGCAACAGGGCGCCGGGGGCCGCGATGTACAATTCCCGGCGCTTTCGTTGCAGTGACTTGCAGCGAGTCGCGAGGAGGAGGCCGAGACGCCATGCGCTGGATGAGGCTGATGACGGGATGTGCGGTCGCGCTCGTGGCGCTGCCGCTGGCCGGGTGCGGCAGCGCGCCGTTCGCCCAGACGGCGGCGCTCGAGGGAGCCGACTGGCCGATGTACCGCGGCGACCTGGCCGGCACCGGGCACTCGCCGCTGGCGCAGATCACGCCCGCCAACGCGGCCGACCTGGCCCAGGCGTGGACCTATTCGCTCCAGCCGGCGGAACCGCGCCCGGGCGGCCGCGGACCGAACTCGCAGGTGACCCCGATCGTCGTCGACGGCGTCATGTACCTGCCCGCCGCGGACCGCGTGGTGGCCCTCGACCCGGTCAGCGGGCGCGAGCTGTGGCGGCACCCGGTGGAAGGCGGCGCGCCGTCGCGGCGCGGCGTCGCCTACTGGGCGGGCGACGAGGAGCGGCAGCCGCGCATCCTCTTCATGGCGTCCCGCCGCCTGATCGCGCTCGAGGCGGCCACGGGGTATCCGATCACGAGCTTCGGCGAGGGCGGCGAGGTCGACATCGGCGTGCCGTACAACTCCGTGCCGCTCGTCTACGGCAACGTCGTGGTGGTCGGCGCCAACACGCCGCCCGGCACCATCGGCGGCATCGGGAACGCGCGCGCCTACGACGCCCGGACGGGCGAGAAGGTGTGGGAGTTCGACTCCGTCGCGCAGCCCGGGCAGCCCGGCCACGACACCTGGGAGGGCGACAGTTGGCGGGACCGCCTGGGCGCCAACGCCTGGCCGTTCTTCTTCACGGCCGACGCGGAGCGCGACCTCATCTACCTGCCGCTGGCGTCGCCCATACCGGGCGCCTACGGCGGCGACCGGCCGGGGGCGAACCTCTACGGCAACTCCGTCGTCGCCGTCGACGCCGAGACGGGCGCCTACCGCTGGCACTTCCAGACCATTCACCACGACCTCTGGGACGCCGACCCGCCCGCCCCGCCGGCGCTCTTCGACATTTTGCGCGACGAGGGCGCCATCCCGGCGCTCGGCGTCACCACCAAGTCCGGCTATCTCTACATCCTGAACCGGGAGACCGGCGAGCCGATCTACGGGGTCGAGGAGCGCGAGGTGGCCGCGAGCGACGTGCCGGGCGAGGCGACCTACCCGACGCAGCCGTTTCCGGTCCTGCCGCCGCCGATGGGCAAGGTCGCGTACGACGCCGATGACCTCGTGACCAGCGAGGACACCAGCCCCGAGCACGCCGCGGCGTGCGCGGATCTCGTCGCGAGCCTGGGCGAGGTCCATAACGCCGGCCCGTTCACGCCGTGGGTCTACCGGCCGGCCGGCGGGCCTGCGCGGACCACGCTGAACTTCCCGGGCGGCGTCGGCGGCCCCAACTGGGGCGGGGTGGCGTACGACGCCGCGACCGGCTACGCCTTCGTCTTCTCGATGGACGTCGGGGCGCTCGGCTGGATGGTCGAGGCGCAGGACGACGGGGCGCCGTCGCCCTACGAGAAGCGAACAGGTCCGGCGAGCTTCGAGGTGAACCTCGACGGGGTGCGGATGCCGTGCCAGAAGCCGCCGTGGGGCCAGTTGACGGCGGTCGACGTGACGACGGGGGAGATCGCCTGGCGGGAGACGGTAGGCGTCACCGAGACGTTGCCCGATGGCCGGCAGCGCACGGGCCGCCCGGGCCGCGCCGCGGCCATCGTGACCGCCGGGGGGCTGCTGTTCATCGCCGCGACCGACGACAATCGCCTGCGGGCCCTCGAGGCGGCGACCGGCCGCGAGGTGTGGGCGGAGCGGCTCGAGGGACGCGGCAACGCGGACCCGATGACCTACCTGGGCGCCGACGGCCGGCAGTACGTCGCCATCGCCGCCACGGACCATGTGGTGGCCTACGCGCTGCCGGCCAATTGACGGAGCGAGCGACGCGGGAGTCTGGCACCAGCCAGGCTCCCGGCACGCCCGTCGGAACGACGGCGCACAAGAACCAGGGAGTCGCCTCATGCCAAGCGTCACCGTGACCCGCGCGATCGAAGCGCCCGCGGACGTCGTCTTCCGCACCGTAGCCGACATCGGCCGCTTCTCGCAGGCCGTGCCGCACATCGTCAACGTGGAGTTCCTGTCCGAGGTGCGCTCGGGCGTCGGAACCCGCTTTCGCGAGACCCGCGTGATGAACGGGCAGGAGGCGTCGACGGAGCTCGAGGTGACGGAGTACGTCGAGAACGACCACGTGCGCATCGTTTCCGAGGCCGGCGGGACCGTCTGGGACACGGTCTTCACGGTGTCGCCGGCCGGCGAGGGGACGGAGCTGGCGATGGTGATGGACGCCCGCCCGCAGACGCTCTCGGCCCGACTGGCCGTTCCGTTGATGCTGCGTATGGTCAAGGGCGCCGTGGCGAAGGACATGGACGCGGTGAAGGCGTACTGTGAGCGTCCCGCGGCCGAGTCGGAGGGTAGTGACCCGCCGAAACCGTAGCGCGGCAGAGCGAAGCGCGACACAAGGACAGGAGGTCGACATGCACGCAGGAGGCCCGTCGTCAAGCCGCGGTCGTCCCGTTCGCGCGTCTCTTCTCTCGGCGGCGCTGGTCTGCCTCGCCGCCTCCTTCGGGGCAGCGCAGTCGGCCCCGGCCGGGCAACCGCCGGCAGTGACTCCGGTCACCGACGCCATGCTCCAGGACCCGGCGCCGGAGGACTGGCTGATGTGGCGCCGCACCCTCGACGGCTGGGGCTACAGCCCCCTCGACGAGATCGACCGGGAGAACGTCGGGACGCTGCGCATGGTCTGGAGCCGGGGGCTCGGGCTGGGCCTGCAGCAGGGGACGCCGCTCGTCCACGACGGCGTCCTGTACATGCCGAACCCGCAGGACGTCGTCCAGGCGATCGACGCCGCCAGCGGCGATCTGCGCTGGGAGTACCGCCGCGACCGTCCCGACGACCTCGACGAATTCATGCTCGCCAGCCTGACCGACATCAATCGCAACTTGGCGATCCACGGAACGCGCATCATCGACACGAGCGGCGACGACTACGTCTTCGCCCTCGACGCTGCGACCGGCGAGCTCGTCTGGGAGACCGAGATCCTCGACTACCGGGTAAACCCGGCCAACCAGAGCTCGGGGCCCATCATCGCCGGCGGCAAGGTCGTCTCGGGCCGCGGCTGCACGCCGCGCGGCGGTCCCGACGCCTGCGTCATCGTCGCCCACGACGCGGAGACCGGCGAGGAGCTGTGGCGGCGGCGCACGATTCCGGCCCCCGGAGAGCCGGGAGACGAGACGTGGGGCGGCGTGCCGTTCGAGGAGCGCAAGCACGTCGGGGCGTGGATGGTCCCGAGCTACGACCCGGAGCTGAACCTCGTC
>JAPOVI010000317.1:235-15769 GCA_026708265.1 Acidobacteriota bacterium | reverse complement strand
CCGGGGTGACCGCACCGGCGCGTGGTTCGACGCCGGGGCGCCGGGCGAGATCTTCTTGGTGATGGCCAAGGAGGGGTCGACCATCTCGGGCTTCGCCGACGCCTTCGCCCAGGCCATCTCCTACTCGCTGCAGTACGGCGTGCCGCTCCAGGTGCTGGTCGACAAGTTCAGCCACCAGCGGTTCGAGCCGGCGGGGCTGACGAAGAACCCGGACGTGCGGGTCGCCAAGTCGATCGTCGACTACGTCTTTCGCTGGATGGCGACGAAGTTCCTGTCCGACGAGGAGCAGTACCACGCCGGGGTGAACCGCCGGGAGGAGTCGGCCGGCGAGGCTGTGGCCGAAGAGCAGCTCACCTTGAACGAGGCGGTGGCGGGGCGGGCCGCAGGCTCCGGCGGGCCGTCGGTCGCGGGGCACGCGTCACCCTACGCCATCCAGAACGACCAGGACGCGCCCCCGTGCTCGACGTGCGGCGCAATCATGATCCGCAACGGCGCCTGCTACAAGTGCGTCAACTGCGGCGCCACGAGCGGCTGCGCGTAGGCAGGCGCAGCCTCCGGCACGCGGTTTGCGGCTGCACGAAGAGCGCGTACCCCAGTGGATCTGCAACTCACCGGAAAGATCGCCCTGGTGACCGGCTCGAGCCGCGGCCTCGGGCTGGCCTCGGCGCGCGCCCTGCTCGACGAGGGGTGCCGGGTGGCGATCTGCGCCCGGGGTGCGGAGCGCCTCGAGGAGGCGGCCGCGGCGCTTCGTCGAGCGGGCGCGCCGGAGGACGTCCTCGCCGTGCGGGCGGACCTGTCGACGGCCGAGGGCGTCGAGACGGTCGTGCGCCGCACCGTCGACGCCTTCGGCGGCCTCGACATCCTGGTCAACAACGTCGGCCGAGCGGGTGGCGGCGGGATCGCGGAGGCCACCGATGCCGAGTGGCAGGCGGCGCTCGACGAGACGCTGTTCCCGGCCATCCGGGCATCGCGCCTCGCGGTTCCCCACCTCCGGCGGCGCGGCGGCGGGGTTATCCTGATGATCGCGTCGATCTGGGGCCGGGAGTCGGGCGGGAGGATGACCTACAACGCGGTGAAGGCGGCCGAGATCAGCCTCGCGAAGGCGATGGCCCGCGAGCTCGCCGCCGACAACATCCGCGTCAACAGCGTCGCGCCGGGGTCCATCTCGTTCCCGGGCGGGTCCTGGCACCGGCGCCAGCAGGAAGATCCGGAGGGGATGGCGGCCTTCGTCCGCGAGCAACTGCCGTTCGGCCGCTTCGGGCGTGCCGAGGAGGTGGGCTCGGTCGTAGCGTTCCTCGCCTCGCCGCGGGCGAGCTGGGTGAGCGGGGCGAGCGTGACCGTCGACGGTTGTCAGTCGCGGTCGCCGATCTGAACCAGGTCTGCGCCGTAGAACTGCGGCGCCTCCCGCGGGAGGCGCAGGCTCACTGAAGGATGGGGTCGGGCGCCGAGCCGCAGGCGACGAACGGCGGCTATGCGCGGGCCTGGCCGCGGCGCGGGCGCTGCTGCTTCCGACGCTCGGCCACGGTCACCTTGCCGTACTTCTTGGTGAAGCGTTCCACACGGCCTTCGGTGTCGATGAGCTTCTGGCGGCCCGTGAAGAAGGGGTGGCAACTGGAGCAGATCTCCAGGTGCAGCTCCTTCCTGGTCGACCGGGTCGTCCAGGATGCGCCGCACGCGCATTGGGCCCGCGTCTCGTAGTACTCCGGATGAATGCCCGCCCTCACGGTCTGCTCCTCCAAGCGGCTGCCGAACGGCGCATTATACCAGCATCGCGTTCAGCGCAGCCCGTACCGCGGGAACGCCGACTCCCGTCCGGCTGGAGACCGGCAGGACCTGGCGCTCGAGTGCGCGCTCGTGGCGCACGCGCAGCGCGCGCTGGACGTTGCCCGATTGCCGGTCGTTCTTGGTGGTGACGACCGTGACGGGGGGACCGAGGCCGAGGAGCCAGGCCAGCGCCGCCAGATCGCTCTCCAGCCCGGGGTGCCGGCCGTCGACGACGAGGAGCGCGCCGACGAGCCGCGTCTCGCCGGACCCGCAATCGGCCTCCGGATCCAGCGCCAGACGGTGGAAGAAGCTCCGCGTCAACGCGTCGAACTCGCGCCGCGCCGCCCCGCCGCCACGGGCAAAGCCGTAGCCCGGGAGGTCGGCCAGCGTGAAGCGCCGGGAGCGGGCGCCCACCGTCGCTGAACGCGCGGCGTACAGGTTCACCATCCGGGTGGTCCCCGGCTTGGCACCCGCACGCGCGATGCGTTCCCCGGTCAGGGCATTGATCAGGCTGGACTTGCCGACGTTCGACCGGCCCACCAAGGCCACGATCGGCGCCGTGCCGGCTGGCAACTCGCCGCGCGCCGGCAGACTGGCGACGAATCGGGCGTCCCGGATCTTCACGGCCCGTCGTCCGCCGCCCGTCGCGGCCGGGGATCAGTGCGTGATGCGGTCGTCCGAAACCACCTCGGTAGAATCCGTGGCCGGGGTCAGCTTCGGTACCGGCTGCTCGGCAAGCGCGATCTTCAGCACCTCGTCCATGGTGTCGACCATGTACAGATCGAGCGAGTCGAGCACTTCCTTGGGGATGTCCGCGAGGTCCTTCTCGTTGTCCTTCGGCAGGATGATGGTCTTCAGGTTCGCGCGGTGCGCGGCGAGGACCTTCTCCTTGACCCCGCCGACCGGCAGGACCTTGCCGCGCAGGGTGATCTCGCCGGTCATGGCCACGTCGCGCCGCGTCGGAACGCGCGCCAGCGTCGAGACGAGCGCGGTCGTGATCGTGATGCCCGCCGACGGCCCGTCCTTCGGGATCGCGCCCTCGGGGACGTGCACGTGCACGTCGGTCTTCTTGTTGAACTCTTTCGGGATGCCGAACGCCTCGGCCTTGGCGCGCACGTAGCTCATCGCGGCCTGCGCCGACTCCTGCATCACGTCGCCCAGCTTGCCGGTCAACGTCAACTGGCCCTTGCCCGGCATGAGCGTCGACTCGGTGAGCAGCAGCTCCCCGCCCGCCTCGGTCCACGCGAGCCCGGTGGCGATCCCGATCTCGTTCTTGTCCTCCGCCAGCATCGGCCGGTACTTCGGCACGCCGAGATACTCGCTGATGCGCTCGCCGGTCACCTCGGTGGAGAAGCTCTTGCCGTCGACGACGACCTTGCGGGCGATCTTCCGGCAGATGGACGCGATCTCGCGCTCCAGGTTCCGCACCCCGGCCTCGCGCGTGTAGCGGCGGATGATCGTCTCGTAGGCGTCATCCGCGAACCGGACGTTCTTGCCGCTCAGCCCGGTAGCCGGCAGCGCCTTGGGCAGCAGGAAGCGCCTGGCGATCTCGATCTTCTCGAGCTCGGTGTACCCGGCGAGCTGCAGCACCTCCATCCGGTCCCGAAGCGCCTGGGGCACGGTGTGCAGCACGTTCGCCGTGCAGATGAACATCACGTGGGAGAGATCGAACTCGACGTCGAGGTAGTGGTCCAGGAACGCGTTGTTCTGCTCCGGATCGAGCACCTCGAGCAGGGCGGCCGACGGGTCGCCCCGGAAGTCCATGGACATCTTGTCGACTTCGTCGAGCAGGAAGACGGGGTTGACCGTCCCCGCCTTCTTCATCATCTGGATGATCTGTCCGGGGAAGGCGCCGATGTAGGTCCGCCGGTGACCGCGGATCTCGGCCTCGTCGCGCACCCCGCCGAGCGACAGCCGCACGAACTTCCGGCTCGTGGCCCGGGCGATCGACTTGGCGAGCGACGTCTTGCCGACTCCGGGCGGCCCGGTGAAGGTCAGGATGGTCCCGCGCGGCTTGCGAACCAGGGAGCGCACGGCCAGGAACTCGAGGATGCGGTCCTTGATCTTCTCCAGCCCGTAGTGGTCCTCGTTGAGGATCGTCTCCGCCCGCTTCAGGTTCCGGCTCTCCCGGGTCCGCTTGTGCCAGGGCACCGCGATGAGCCAGTCGAGGTAGTTGCGGGAGACCGTCGCCTCGGCCGACATCGGGGGCATCGCCTCGAGGCGCTTGAGTTCCTGCATCGCCTTCTCGCCGACCTCGGAGGGCATCTTGCTCTCCTCGATCTTGCGCCGCAGGTCATCCACCTCGTTGCCGCGGTCCTCCTTGCGCCCCAGCTCCTTCTGGATCGCCTTCATCTTCTCGTTGAGGTAGTACTCCTTCTGCGCCTTCTCCATCTGTTTCTTGACGCGGGACTGGATGCGGCGGTCGACCTGGAGCTTGTCCACCTCGGTCTCGAGGATGCTGGCGATGCGCACGAGCCGCTCGAGGGGGGAGATGATCTCGAGGAGGTTCTGCTTCTCGTCGACTCCCACCACCAGGTGCGCGGCGATCGTGTCCCCGAGCTTGCTCGGGTCGTCGACCCGCACCGCGGCTATCATCGCGTCGTACTGCAGCGTGTTCGACAGCTTCACGTACTGCTCGAAGAGCGAAACCACCTTGCTCATGGTGCTCTCGACGTCCTCGTTCGTATCGGGCTGGCGCGGCAGCACCTTGGCCACGACGCGGAAGAAGCCCTTGTCCTCCTTCCACTCGATGGTGCGCGCGCGGTCGATGCCCTCGACGAGCACCTTCACGTTGCCGTCGGGCAGCTTCAGGCTCTGCACGATGTTCGCCACGCACCCCATCGTATAGATGTCGTTGGGGCTCGGGTCGTCGTTCGCGGCGTCCTTCTGCGCGGCCAGGAAGATCCGCTTGTCGCCCATCAGCGCGTGCTCGAGGGCGCGTGTCGACGACCGCCGTCCGATGACGAACGGCATCATCATGTGCGGAAAGACGACGACGTCTCGCAGAGGGACGATGGGGAGCGTTTCGTAGGCTTCCATGGTAGTCACCGGCGGGGGCTCGTCACCCGGCCTTCTCGAAGATGGTCGGCTTTTCCTTTGCCAGCACGGCTTCGCGGGTGATCACGCACTCGGTGACCTTCTTCCTCCCGGGCAGCGTATACATGATGTCGAGCATCAGGTCCTCGATGATCATGCGCAGCCCGCGCGCGCCGATCTTCCGCTTCAGGGTCGACTCGGCGATGGCGTCCAGCGCCTCGTCGGTGAAACGGAGCTTGACGTTCTCGTACTCGAACAGCTTCTGGTACTGGCGGGTGATGGCGTTCCGCGGCCCGGTGAGAATCTGGATGAGCGCCGCCTTGTCGAGCTCGTGCAGGGTGCCCTGCACCGGGAGACGCCCGACGAACTCGGGGATCAGCCCGTACGCGATGAGGTCCTCGGGCTCGACGTGCTGCAGCCACGAGCCGCGGCCGTACTGCTGCGACGAGCGGATGTCAGCCCGGAAGCCGAGCGTCCGCTTGCCGCGGCGGCGCTGGATCAGCTTGTCCAGGCCGACGAACGCACCGCCGCAGATGAACAGCACGTTGGTGGTGTCGATCTGGAAGAACTCCTGGTGGGGATGCTTGCGCCCGCCCTGGGGCGGGACGTTGGCGATCGTTCCCTCGAGGATCTTCAGCAGCGCCTGCTGGACGCCCTCGCCCGAGACGTCGCGCGTGATGGAGGGGTTCTCGTCCTTGCGGCAGATCTTGTCGATCTCGTCGATGTAGATGATCCCCTGCTGGCACTTCTCGATGTCGCCGCCGGCCGCCTGGAGCAGCTTCAGGATGATGTTCTCGACGTCCTCGCCGACGTAGCCGGCCTCGGTGAGCGTCGTCGCGTCGACGATCGTGAAGGGGACGGAGAGCAACCGGGCCAAGGTCTGGGCCAGCAGCGTCTTGCCGGTCCCCGTCGGGCCGATCAGGAGGATGTTCGACTTGGTCAGCTCCGGGTCGTGGCGGTTCTTGGACCGGCGCTGGATCTCGACGCGCTTGTAGTGGTTGTAGACGGCGACGGCCAGCTTCTTCTTGGTCGTCTCCTGGCCGACGACGTACTGATCGAGGAGCTTCTTGATCTCCGACGGGACCGGCAGCGACGAGCGGGCCCCGGGGCCCTTGCCCTCGAACCGGTTGTCGTCGGCGATGATGTCGTTGCAGACGTCGACGCACTCGTCGCAGATGAAGACGGTCGGTCCGGCGATGAGCTTGCGGACGTCGTGCTGGTCCTTGTTGCAGAACGAGCACCGCAGGATCTCACCGTCACCACGCTTCTTGGCCATGGGTTCCGGCTACGCGCGCTGGCGGATCACGTCGTCAATGATACCGTATTCGCCCGCCTGCTCCGCGCTCATGATGTGGTCGCGCTCGGTGTCCTCGGCGATCCGCTCGACCGGCTGCCCGGTGTGCGTCGACAGGATCTCGTTGAGCCGCGCCCGCATCCGGACGATCTCGCGGGCGTGGATGTCGATGTCGGTCGCCTGGCCCGCGAGCCCGGTCATCAGCGGCTGGTGGATGACGATGCGCGAGTTGGGCAGCGAGAAGCGCTTGCCCTTCGTGCCCGCGGCCAGCAGCACCGCGGCCATCGACGCCGCCTGCCCGATGCACGTCGTCTGGACGTCCGGCTTGATGAACTGCATCGTGTCGTAGATCGCCAGGCCGGCCGAGATCGACCCGCCGGGGCTGTTGATGTACAGCATGATGTCGCGATCCGGATCCTCTGCCTCGAGGAAGAGCATCTGCGCGATGATCAGGTTCGCGAGCCCGTCATCGATCGGGGCGCCGATGAAGACGATGCTGTCCTTGAGCAGGCGCGAGTAGATGTCGTACGCGCGCTCGCCCCGATTGGACTGCTCGACCACCATCGGGATGAGCTGCAGGTGCGGGTCGGGCATGTCAGACTGTGCTCTCGGGGCCGGCGGCGCGGATGTGCCCGGCGGATGCGCTAGGGGGAACGTGACGGGCCGCGGGGCGGCCAGCAGGACCAGCGTGGTCCTCAAACAGTCACGATCGTAGCACGGGCCAACAGGAAGTCAATCGCCTTCTCGCGCCGCAGCCCGGCCGCGAGCTGGCCGCGACCGTCGTCCTTGTCGACCGCCGCCCGGACGGCGAGCACGCTCTGGCCGGTCGCCGCGGCCTGACGCTCGAATTCCTGCTCCAGGTCGCTCTCGCTCACCTCGATCGACTCGCGGCGCGCGATCTCGTCGAGCACCAGCGCGCTGCGGACGACCTCGGTGGCGGAATCCCGCTGCTGGTCGCGAAAGGCGTCCCAGTCGACCTTGGCGCGCCGGGGATCGATGCGCTGGCCGAGCATCTGCCGGACGAGATGCGCCACCCGCCTCTCGACCTCCGCCGCGACGAGCGCCGCGGGCACGTCGCCCGTGACCCGCGAGGCGAGCTGACGCAGGAGGTCGGCCCGCACCGCGCGCGTCGCATCGTCGCGGGCCGCGCGCTCGAGGTCGGACCGCAGGCGCGCGCGCAGGGCGCCGAGATCGTCGAAGTCGCCGAGGTCCTTGGCGAACTCGTCGTCGAGCTCGGGCAGCACGCGCCGGTGCACGCCGCGGACCTCCACCGCGTAGCGCGCCTCGGTCGCCGGAGCGTCCGGCGCGTCGTCCGTCGCCGGCATGGAAAGGGCGAACTCCCGCGTCGCGCCCGCCTCCACGCCGCGCAGGTGGTCGTCGAAGCCGGGCGGGTTGTCGGGGCTCCCGATCTCGACCGTCACGTTGACGTGCCGTTCCGGGGCGGACTCGGTACCGTCGCCGCGCCTCAGCCGGCGCTCGAGGTCGAGCGTCACGACGTCGCCGGACTCGGCAGGCCGCCCTTCGACGGGTTCGGACCGCGCGACGCGGGCGCGAAGCTGGTCGATCTCGCGATCCACCGCCTCCTCGTCGACAGCCGCCGGCGGCTGCTGGCGGAGAACGAACGCGTCGTAGGTGCCCGGGTCGACCGGCGGCACCACCTCGAAGAGGGCGGTGAAGCTGAGAGGCTTCCCTTCGTCGATCTCCACGTCGCGGACTTCCGGGGTCGCGATCGGCTCGAGATCGTGCTCGCGCAGCGCGTCGTCCACGGCCCGCGAGACGAGGTCCTCGGCCACCGCTCGCAGGATCTCCTCCCGGAACCGCTTGCGGGCCACCGCAGGCGGCACCTTGCCGGGCCGGAAACCGGGAACCTTCGCGGAGCGGCCGTAGCGCTGCGCCGCCCGGTCGATGGCCCGCCCGACCCTCTCCGCCGAAACCTCGACCCTCAGCTCCTTGCGGCTGCCTCCGACGTGGGTGACCTCCGTCTTCATGCTGTGGTCGCGAGCAGGGTGGTGACCGGCCGTCCGCGGTCGACCGCAACGCGGCACGGGCCGCCGCCGCGCGGCCGACGCGGGGCGGTGGTGCGAAAGGGGGGACTCGAACCCCCACAGCCTTGCGGCTACCGGATCCTAAATCCGGCGCGTCTGCCATTCCGCCACTTTCGCTCGGGGAATGCGGGCGCGACCGCCGGGCGCCCGAGAAGACTAGCACACCGGCGGTTGCGCGCCCGCCGGGCGGCGGCCCTCGCGGGCGACCCGTGGGGAGTTCTGGTACGATGATCCCCGCGACGGACCGAGCCGGTCCGCCGCGGCATCCCCACCCCATGCCGAGCGCGGTGCTCGTTCGGCCGGGGCCGGGGCGGAGCGGAAGATATGGTACATCGGGACCCGGGGCCGCCCGCCGGCGACGTGGATCGCGGGCAGATGAAGGACTCGTACCGCGCCCTGAGGCGTCGCACGCGGTCCATCTTCGACCTGCTTGCGGACGATGCGTACTACGAGCGGCCGATCGCGCTCCGCCATCCGGTCGTCTTCTACGAAGGCCACATCCCGGCCTTCACGGTGAACAGCTTTCTGAAGAAGGGGCTCGGCCACCCCGGCATCCATCCCGAGTTCGAGGCCCTGTTCGCACGCGGCATCGACCCCGAGGACCAGGCCGCCGCCGACGAGAAGGCGATCGGCCGCTGGCCGCGCCGGGAAGAGGTGCGGGACTACGCCCGGCGGGTGGACGCCGCGGTGCTCGACGCCATCGAGTCGGCCCCCGTCGCGGGCGACGCCAACCCGGTCCTGCGCCGGGGGCAGGGGATGTACACCATGATGGAGCATGAGCTGCTCCATCAGGAGACTCTGCTCTACATGTGGCATCGCTTCGATGTCACGCGCAAGACCCGCCCGGGTCTGGCGCCCGGCCCGATTCCGCGCCCCGCCGCGGCGGCAGAGGCCCTGAGGGTGCGCATCCCGGCGGGCCGCGCGACGCTCGGCGCCGAACGGGACGCCATTCCGTTCGGGTGGGACAACGAGTTTCCGCTGCACGTGGTCGACGTCCCGGCCTTCGAGATCGACGTGCACAACGTCACGAACGACGACTTCCGGGCGTTCGTCGATGCCGGCGGCTACGCCGCGCCCGAATTCTGGTCGGCGGACGCGTGGGCACGGCAGCGCGAGACGGGTCGCGACCATCCGCTGTTCTGGGAGCGGTCGGGCGCCGACTGGCGCTGGCGCGGCTTCTTCGAGACCCTGCCCCTGCCGTCGGACTGGCCGGCGTTCGTCACTTGCGACGAGGCCGCCGCCTACGCCCGCTGGAAGGGGTCGCGGCTGGCGACCGAGGCCGAGTTCCATCGCGCCGCTTACGGCACCCCCGACGGCTCCGAGCGCCCGCACCCCTGGGGAACGGCGCCGCCCGACGAGACACGCGGCAACTTCGACTTCCGGCATTGGGATCCGGTGCCGGTCGGGTCGTACCCCGCGGGAGCGAGCGCGTGGGGCGTGCACGATCTCGTGGGCAACGGCTGGGAATGGACGTCGACCCACTTCGAGGGCTTCCCCGGTTTCGAGAGCATGGCGTCCTACCCGGAGTACTCCGCGGACTTCTTCGACGGCGAGCACTACGTGCTGAAGGGAGCGTCTCCGGCGACCGGCCGCGACCTCGTCCGCCGCAGCTTCCGCAACTGGTTCCGCCCAGGCTATCCCTATGTGTATGCCGCGTTTCGGTGCGTGCGCGACGCCGGCTGAACGTCATGCCGCCGTCGTCTGACGCCCCCGTCCTGGCGGCCGGGGTCGACGAGCTGGCCGCCGAGGTGGCCGAGGGGCTGACCCGGTCCAGGAAGCGGCTCCCGTCGAAGTACCTTTACGACGCATTGGGCTCGCAGCTCTTCGAGGCGATCTGCGAGTTGCCGTGGTATCGCATCACCCGCGGCGAGCGGGCGTTGCTGGCGCGCGAGCGGGCCACGATCACCGGGCCGCTCGGCAACCGGGCGTCCATCATCGAGCTCGGCGGCGGCAGCGGCGAGAAGCTCGCCATCCTGATCGAGGCGCTGGTCGAGCGCGGGGCGCGGGTAGAGGCGCATCTCGTCGACATCTCGCCGACCGCGCTCGATCTGTCGGCCCGCACCCTGGGCGGCTATCCGCGGGTCTCGATCCGCTGCCACGCGGCGGCGTACCTCGAGGGCCTCGGGGAGGCGGTCCGGGAGGTGGACGGCGACCACCCGTGCCTGGCCCTCTTCCTGGGCTCGAACATCGGCAACCTCAGCCCGGCCGAGTCGGATCGCTTTCTCCGCGCCATCCGCGCGCGCCTGCGGCGCGGGGACATGCTGCTGCTCGGGGCCGATCTGGTCAAGAGCGAGGAGGATCTGATCCTGGCCTACGACGACCCGCTCGGCGTGACCGCGGCGTTCAACGCCAACCTGCTGGTCCGCCTGAACCGCGAGCTGGACGCCGACTTCGACCTGGCGGAGTTCGACTACCGCGCCGTCTGGAACGCGGGGGCCTCGCGGGTCGAGACGTATCTCGTCAGCCGGTCGGAGCAGACGGTCTGCCTGCCCCGGGCGGGGTGCTGCGTCCGGCTGGCCGCGGGCGAGGCGATCTGGACGGAGAGCTCGCACAAGTACGAACGAGCGGAGATCGCGGACCTCGGCGAGCGTGCCGGCTTCGCCCGCCGCGAGCAGTGGGTCGAGCCCGAATCGGCGTTCGCGCTGACGCTGTTCGACGTACGATGAGGTCGGGGGAGGGCCGATTGCGACGCGGGGCGGGCACGCAACTGCTGGTCGGCGCGGCGGCCTTCGTCGTCGTCGTGGCCGGCCTGCAGGCCGCCGCTGCGCTCATCCAGCCCTTCCTCATCGCCGTGTTCCTGGGGGTCGTCAACGTGCCCCTGATGAACTGGCTGCAGCGGCTGCGCCTCCCGCGCCCGCTGGCGGTGCTGGCCACCATCCTGTTCGCCGCCTCCCTCGTTGCCATCCTCGTGACGGTTGTGGGCCAGTCGGTCAACCAGCTGGCGCGCGTGGTGCCGTCCTATCGGGCCCCGTTCCTCGCGGTCGCCGGCGACATCCAGGACTTCGCGACGCAGTTCGGGCTGCCGGCCGTCGACCTGCAGTCGATGGTGATCCCCTCGTTCAACGTCGCCGGCACGCTCGTTGGGAATGCGCTCCGCGCCGTCGGGGCGCTGCTGTCCAACGCGTTCCTCGTGCTGCTGCTGGTCATCTTCATCCTGTTCGAGGCGGCCGGCTTCAACGCCAAGCTGTCCGCGGCGTTCGGGAACGACGGGGAGCACCTTCGCCACCTGGCTCGCATGGCGGCGCAGGTCCAGCAGTACCTCGTGATCAAGACGGCGGTGAGCACGGCGACCGGACTGTTCATCGGAGTCTGGGTGTGGATGGTCGGCCTCGACGCACCGCAGCTCTGGGGCGTGCTCGCCTTCGCTTTCAACTTCATCCCGACACTGGGCTCCATCTTCGCGGCCGTCCCGGCCGTCCTCCTGGCGCTGATCCAGCCGGACATCAGCCCGGTCGGTGCGGCCGTCATCGCGGGCGGTTACGCCGGAGTCAACGTGGTCTTCGGGAACTTCGTCGAGCCGACGCTGATGGGCCGCCGCCTGGGGCTCTCGACGCTCGTGGTGTTCATGTCGCTGGTCTTCTGGGGCTGGGTCTGGGGGCCGGTCGGGATGCTCTTCTCGGTGCCCCTGACGATGGTCGTCAAGATCGCGCTCGAGAACACGACCGAGTTTCGCTGGGTGGCCGTGATGCTCGACGCCAACCCGAGGGCCTCCGGCGGGAAGGCGTAGGCGGCCGCGGGAGCCCCGCGGCCGTCAGCTCTCGGCCGTGCCGGGTTGGGCGTCCGTACGCTGCCGCCGGAACGAGCGCAGCGCCTCGAGGTGCTCGACGTAGGCGGCGCGGGCGCGAACGAACTCCGCGTGGTCGAGCCCGAGCTCCTGCGATATCCGGCGGGCCTCGCTCTCCTCGGCCACCGTGATCGACGCGTCGGCGGCCGACACGGCGAACACGCACTCGAGGAGCTCGATCCGCTGCTCCGAGGTCGACAGCTCGCGAAAGCGGCGCGTCACCAGGTAGTTCTGCTCGCCCCCGAACAGCCGCACCTGGTGCTTCGCCATCTCCACGACGAGGACGGCCTGCGGTTCCGGGAGGTGCCCGAGGACCCGGACGATCTCCTCCATCGCGCGGGTCTCGCGGGCGCTGACGTTGGAGTCGGCGTGGGCGGCGCGTCCGAGCACGTAGGCGAACGCGGCCAGGTAGCGCGCGCGATCCTCCGGCAACGCCTCGAGCTCGCCGACGATGTGCCGGATGGCGTCGGCCTCGGACGACGTCTCACCGGTGCCGGCGCTGTCGACGCCCCCAATGCCCAGAAAGTCCAGGATCGCCATGGCCGTAACTCTACTCCCAGGGCGGAGGGATCAGGGTGCGCCGCGCCTCGCGGGGGGGGTGCCGCGGTCCGACCCGGCGGCGCGGGCGGCCAGCTCGCGAACCAGCGACGCCCCCACGACTCCCGGGGCCTCGCCGCGCTCGTCGACGCGGAGATTGAGCGCGCGCATCCGGTCCGCGTCAATGGCCCCTTCGAGGCGCACCAGCGCGTCGAGCACGTCGGGCGCCTCGCGGGCCAGCCGCGCGCCGGCGAGCAGGATGGCGTCGTACGGTGGAATCGCGCCGCGGTCGTCCTCGAGCACGCGCAGGTCGTAGGCCGCGATCCGGCCGTCGGTCGTGTAGGCGGAGATGACGTCGACCTGGTGCGTCGCGGCGGCCTGGTACATGAGCGACGCGTCCATCGCGCGCTCCTCCCGGAAGTCGAGGCCGTAGGTGTCGCGCACCGCGGGCCACTCCGGACGGGCGAAGAACTCGACGTCGGCGCCGATGGCGAACCGCGGCGCATGGGGCACGAGGTCGCTGATGGCTCGCAGGTTGAGGCGCTCTGCGTCGGCGGCGCGGACTGCCAGCGCATACGTGTTCTCGAAACCGAGCGTGGCCGCCAGCGTGATTCCGTGCTCGCCTTCGAGGAACTCGCGGACTCCGCGGAGCGTCGCGGCGCGACCTGCCCGCACGTCCCCTCGTCCCATCTCGTTCGCCCAGAGCGTGCCGGTGTAGTCGACGTAGACGTCGATCTCGCCGGCATCGAGAGCGTCGAACGCCACGAGCGACCCGAGCGACTGCAGCAGCGAGGTCGGCCGGCCGGTCTGGCTCTCGATCCAGCCGGTGAGCGCGGCGCCCAGGACGTACTGCTCGGTGAAGCTCTTCGTGCCGACCGCGATCGGCCGCTCGCGATCGCTGAGCAGCGGTGCTGCGAGCGTGGCGCCGGCGTAGCCGTAGAGGAGGACGACGGCCGCCAGCGCCGCGGCGAGGCGGCCGCGTCGGCGGCGAGCGAGCCCGAGCTCGACCGCCCGGACCAGCCCGTCGAGCAGGAGGGCCAGACCCGCCGCGGCCACGCAGCCGACGAGCACCGAGGCATAGTTGCGCGTCTGCAGACCGCTGAAGATGTAGTTGCCGAGGCTGGTCGCTCCCACCGGCGTCGAAAGCGTCGCGATGCCGACGACCCAGACCGTCGCCGTGCGCACGCCGCCGACGATGACGGGCATCGCGAGAGGGAGCTCCACCATCAGGAGCTGCTGTCGCGGCGTCATGCCGACTCCGCGCGCCGCCTCGGTCAGGGCGGGGTCGACACCCCGGATGCCGATCACCGTGTTGCGCAGCACGGGGAGGACGCCGTACAGCGTCAGCCCCACGATGGCGGGCAGGAACCCGATGCTCTGGAGATCGAGAGCCGCGAGCACCGGAACCATGACCGCCAGCAACGCCAGGCTGGGGACGGTCTGGATGATGCCGGCGAGCGCCAGGGCCGGCTGCTCGAGCCAGGCGATCCGGGTGGCCGCGATGCCCAGCGGCACGCTGACGCCGATGCTCAGGAGCAGCGCGAGCAGCGTGAGCTGCAGGTGCGCCGTCAGGTAGCCGGGGAGCAGGGCCAGCAGCTCGTTCATGCTCGCGCCTCCGCCGGCGTCCCGCCCGCCAGCGCGTCGATGACGGCCGCCTGGCGCCGCGGGGTTTCCATCAGCCGGCGGACGTACTGGTCGGCCGGACGGGTCAGCAGGTCGCGCGGCGTGCCGACCTGGAGCATTCGCCCCTCGTGCAGGACGGCGATGCGGTCGGCGAGGGTGAGCGCCTCGGTCATGTCGTGGGTCACGAAGACGGTCGTCAGGTCGAGCGCCGCGCGGATGCGCAGGAACGACTGCTGCAGGCGTTCCCGGGTGACCGGATCGAGCGCGCCGAAGGGCTCGTCGAGCAGCATTACGCGCGGCTGAGCGGCGAGCGCGCGCGCCACCCCGACCCGTTGCTGCTGGCCCCCCGACAACTCCTGCGGACGGCGGCGACGCATTTCCGGCTCGAGCTCGACCAGCGCGAGCAGCTCGTCCACCCGCGCCGCGATGCGCTCGGGGGACCAGCCGAGCAGCACCGGCGTCACCGCCACGTTCTCGGCCACGGTCATGTGGGGGAAGAGGCCGATCCGCTGGAACACGTAACCGATTCGGCGCCGCAGCTCGTGGGGCGGAAGCTCCGCCGTGTCGACGCCGTCGAGGCGCACCGAGCCCGCGGTGGGCTCGATGAGCCGGTTGATCATCTTGAGGGTGGTGGTCTTGCCGGAGCCGGAGCCGCCGAGGAGCACGAGCAACTCGCCGGCGCGCACTCCCAGGCTGAGCCGGTCGACGACGACGGCCTCCCCGTAGCGCCGGGTGAGGCCCTCCGCCTCAATCATGACGGGGGTGGCGTGGTCACGGCCAGAATGGCCACCCTGCCGCTGTGCCGCGCAGGACATCCTTGCCGGTGCCTGGCAGTTCCACCCTCCTCTTCGGGTCGACCGCGGGTCGGAGGCCGCAAGCGGCGACCGTCGAGCCTCTGCCGAGGGCGCAGGGGCCGTCCGCAACCGCCGGCGGTTCGGCGATGCCGCTACACCCCCGACAGGTGCTTCACGGCGCCGGTGCTGTCGCCGAGCGTCTCGACCGGTACGTCCAGCTTCTCCAGCAGGGCGACCTGCAGGTTCGTGAGCGGCGTCTCCTCCGCCACCCGCAGGTGCCGCCCGCCCCGGATCCGACCGGCGCCGCCGCCGGCGACCAGGACCGGCAGATTGACGTGCAGGTGCTGGTTGCCGTCGCTGATCCCGCAGCCGTACTGCATGACGACGTGGTCGAGGAGGCTGCCGTCGCCGTCCGGCGTGGCGTCGAGCTGCGTCATGAAGTAGGCGAGCTGGTCGATGTGGTGCCGGTTGACCTTCGCCAGCTTGGTCATCTGCTCCGGCCGGTTCTGGTGGTGCGAGAGGCCATGGTGCGGGTCGGGTATCCCCAGGTCCGGATGGGTGGGCGGGGGGACCGAGGGCGACATCATGAAGTTAATAACGCGGGGCAGGTGCGATGGGACGGACGGAACCGCAGGTCCGAAAATACACCGGCGGGGT
>JAPOVI010000317.1:0-225 GCA_026708265.1 Acidobacteriota bacterium | reverse complement strand
TCTGGCGGTGGGAGCGGCCCAGGTGCCGGTCGGGGTCGCCCAGGTCCCGGTCGGTGCGCGGGCTGACCTCGCGCGACATCATGAACGTGATCACGCGCGTCATGTCCGCCTGGAACGCCAGCACCTGCAGGTCGAACATCAGCCGCGCGTGCTCGGCGAACGTGTCCGGGATGCCGCCGGTCGGCCGGGCCAGCTCCGGCAACTCGCGGTGGCTCTGCGCCTCCG
>JAPOVI010000343.1 GCA_026708265.1 Acidobacteriota bacterium | reverse complement strand
GGCGGCCGGCGTCCCCCAGGGGGGCGCCGCACGCGGGAGGGGCTGCGAGCGGCCCGGGAGCCCGCCAAGCTGGTGTTCGAGGATCTTCCCGTCGCGTGTGGGTGTCGCGCGATCGGGGTCGACCGGACGGCCAATCGGAAGGATGTCGAGGCGTTCGCCGCCGCTCTCGAAGCGAGCCTGCGCGAGATCGGCGACGCCTATCCTGCGCTGCTCGAGCGGGCGCGCGAGGCCCTGGCGCGGCACCTGAGCCTCCCGGACGATCCGGTGGAGCTGGCGGCCGAGCTGGCGCAGCGGGCCGGCGAGGTCGGAGACGCGGCCGTCGATCCGATGCTCAGGAGCTTCGTCCTGCGGGCCTCGGACGAGGCGCTCGAGCCGGAAGACCTGCTGGCGTCGCTGGCCACCCACCTTGCGAGCAAGCCGCCGCGCGAGTGGACGGATGCGGACGAGGACCAGTTCCTGGTGGGCCTTGCGCACGTGGCCCGCGCATTCCGCAGCGCCGAGTCGCTCACGGTCGGCGCTGGCGGGGCGAATGGCGGGCAGGCGCTGCTCCGGTTGGCTGTCGCCCGGCGCGGTCGCGCCGAACAGGAGCGCGTGGTCCCGTTGCGAAACGCCGACGAGCCTCGGCTGCGCGCACTCCGCGACCGGATCCTGGATACTGTGGGGCGGACGGGTCCCACGGCGGGGCTCCACCGCGACCAGGCGCTCGCAGCGCTCGGCTTGGCGGCGGAAGCGCTGATCGGCGAGTCGGACAGGGCGGAGCCGGACGAGGACGACCTGTGAGCCAGCAAGTTCGTCACATCCTGAGCATGTCCGGCGGCAAGGACAGCACGGCCCTCGCCGTGTACATGCGCGACCGGCAGCCGGAGATGGAGTACGTCTTCTGCGACACGGAAAAGGAGCTGCAGGAGACTTACGACTATCTCGCGCGCGTCGAGGCGTACCTCGGCAAGCCGATCGTCAGGCTCAACGACGAGCGCGGCTTCGACCACTGGCTGGAGATCTACGGCCACTACCTGCCGTCCCCGCAGATGCGGTGGTGTACGCGACAGCTCAAGATCCGCCCGTTCGAGCGGTTCGTGGGTGAGGATCGGGTCATCAGCTACATCGGCATCCGGGCGGACGAGCACCGGGAGGGGTACATCTCGTCGAAGCCGAACATCACGCCCCGGTACCCCTTCAAGGAGGACGGGATTACCGAGCGCGACGTCTACCGCCTGCTCGACGAGGCTGGGCTCGGCCTTCCCGAGTACTACGCGTGGCGGACGCGCTCCGGGTGCTACTTCTGCTTCTTCCAGCGCAAGGCCGAATGGCTGGGTCTCAAGGAGAACCATCCGCAGCTCTTCGCGGACGCCAAGGCGTACGAGAAGACCGATCCCGACACGGGCCGCCGCTTCACCTGGTCGCAGAACGAGAGCCTCGACGAGCTGGCGCAGCCGAAGCGCGCCAACGAGATCCGGCGCCGGCACCTGAAGGTCGTCGAAGCCGAGAAGGCGGCGCGGCCCGACCGACCACTGGTCGAGGTGTTCGCCAACTCGCTTGAGCAGGAAGACGACGAGGAAGGCTGCCTGATCTGCCACCTCTGAAGCCGCCGTTCCCGAGATGAGTACCGCCGGAGCCCACAAGACCGCCATCCAGCGGTGGTCGCTGTCACGCCCTGTCGCGCTGGCGCTCGAGGATGGCCTGCTCTCGACGGAGACCACGTTCTTCGACTACGGGTGCGGCCGCGGCGGAGACCTCAAGCGGCTGCACAAGATGGGCGTCCCGGTGGCCGGCTGGGATCCAGCGTTCTTCCCGGACGAGGAGCGCACCCCTGCCGACGTCGTCAACCTCGGGTACGTGGTGAACGTCATCGAGAACCCGGAGGAGCGCGCGTTAGCCCTCTGCGCCGCCTGGACGCTGGCGCAGAAGCTCCTCGTCATCGCCGCGAGACTCGAATGGGAGACGCGGACCGTTGCGGGTGACTTCCAGGGCGACGGCATCGTCACGCGGAAGCGGACGTTCCAGAAATTCTTCGCCCAGGACGAGCTGCGCGACTGGATCCAGGCGACGATCGGCCGACCCGGCGTGGCCGCGGCCCCGGGTGTCTTCTACGTCTTCCGGGAAACGGCCGACGAGCAGACGTTCGTCGCCCGCAGGTTGACCCGTCCCCGACGGGTCCCCTCGGTTCCGCTCGGCGAGGAGGTCTTCGAGCAGCGGCGGGATCTCTTGCAGCCCTTGATGGACTTCGTCTCGGAGCGCGGGCGCCTGCCGACCGACGCGGAACTGGACGTCGCACCCCAGATCAAGGAGGTCTTCGGCAGCACCGCGCGGGCGTTCTCTCTCATCCGCCGCGTCACCGGCCCCGACCTCTGGGAGACCGCCCGTCGCGAGCGCCGCGACGACCTGCTCGTGTACCTGGCCCTCGCGGCCTTCGGCAAGCGACCGAAGTTCGGGCAACTACCGGACGCCCTGCGATGCGATATCCGCGCGTTCTTCGGCACGCATAAGGCCGCCTGCAGGGAAGCCGATCGCCTGCTTTACTCCGCCGGCAACCAGAATGCCATCGACCGGGCCTGCGCTGAGGCCCCGGTCGGGAAGATCCTCCCCGCCGCGCTGTACGTGCACCACACCGCGGTCTCGCGCCTGCCGCCGTTGTTGCGCGTCTACGAGGGGTGCGGGCGCCAACTCGCCGGGTCCGTCGAAGGCCTGACGCTGATCAAGCTGGGACGCCGCCAACCCAAGGTGTCGTACCTCGTATACCCTGACTTCGATCGCGTCGGCCACCCGGCACTCGCCGAAGCGGTCGTGAGCGACCTCGCGCGGCTGAACCTTCAGCACCGGGACTACCGTCGCGCCTCCGACCCCCCAATCCTCCACCGCAAGGACCTCCTAGTTGCGGCCGACCATCCTTGTCGCCGTCTCTTTGCGCGTCTAACCACCCAAGAAGAGTCCTTCGGATTGCTGAACACCGGCCGACCGATAGGGAACCAAGGCGCATGGGAGTCTCTACTTCGCGACCGCGGAGTTTCCATCAAAGGCCATCAGGTCACGGCAATCACAGATTGACCCGCATGCACTCCGGATGGGAAGTCGTCCCCGGTGTTGACTTGCAGGACGCCTACGTACGTGATGAAAGCGCGCTGTCCGAGTTTGTGCCAACCGCGCCGGCCATCTACCTGTGGCGACGAGCGCTACGAGTGCCGCCGGAGGCGCTGACCAGCGAGGAGTTCGCGAAGTGGCTAGACAAAGCCATGGGTACGCCGGTGGCCGAGGTCGACGGTCATCGTATCTCTCACTTTGCAGTTGTAGACCAGCTCACGATTCGCAGTCCGGGTCTCACGCCCCGGAAGCAGCAGCAATTCGGACCGCTAATGACCGGCCCGAAGGCGCGTGAATGGCTGGCAAAGTACGTTCGGACCCTTAACCAGTTCACGCCGCCTCTGTACTGCGGCGAGACCACCAACCTAGCACAACGCACACGGGACCATCTTTCCGGCGAGACTGGATTCGGTCAGCGATTGCACCGCCAGGAGCACGCCCTCACTTGGTCTGACCTGGATCTAGCATACTATAGTCTGGACCACCTTCGGTTTCCCAGTGAATCACGGGCAACTGACCTGAGGAAGCTCCTCGAACTCCTGACGACGGCGTTCTCCGTCGCCGGCTACGTATCCAGGCGCGGCTAACGTAGGGGGACAGAAACCAATGAACGGAAGACGAGTTGTTGAGGACATACCGGGAACGCCGCATTTCGATTTCCTGTATGGCCGCTACGATCTATCGTCCTGGGTCATACCGTATTTTTCCACGATTGTGTCCTTGCGAGACGCTGCCGACAGCCTGCGACTTGCGGCGGACTTTCCCGGCTCCGACGAGGTTCAGTGGAGACTGGACGAACTCTATCAACGGGAGGTCGATTGGCCTCGGGTTGAGCGTCAGATCGTACCTTATCTGCGGGGCGCAGAACCACAGTTCTTCAACGCCCTAACGATAGCACTTCTCCCTATCGGTCGCAGCCTATCAGATACGGAACACGCGTTCGCCACGGACCGGAGTTGGCGGCCCCCAAGACTCAATGAGGACGATCGGTTCCAGAGAATACTGACCGTCGGCCCAATCACTTGTGGTTACTGGAGTGCTTGGGATGAATTCTCGCAGGCGGAGGCGCGGACAGGTCAGATTCGATGGAATCCAGAGGAAGTATTCGCGGTTGCGCTCGACGGGCAGCACCGCCTCGCGGCCATCAAGCAGTTCGTCAAGAACCCGGGCATCCCGGACGCGCACCTGCGTGCGACGTCTGTTCCTGTTATTTTCGTCGCCCTCGACCCCCGGTTCGGATACGAGTCTGCGGTAGTTAAGTCGTTGGTGGACGTGCTGAGAGTCATCTTTATCGACCTCAACAAGCACGCTGAGGTTCCAACGCGAACGAGACAGATTCTCCTTGACGACAAGGACCCCACGTCCGTGTGCGTTCGTGCGCTCGTCGGGAAGACCGTGCGTGGCGATATGACCGACTTGGAGGCAAGCCCGGCGCGCTTACCCTTGGCGCTTGTCGACTGGCATACGGAACAAGCGAAAGTCGACGAAGGCCCTTACGTGATTACGATCCTGACACTCGATTGGGCAATCACGAAGCTGTTGGACGCGAAACCGGTACAGAACTTCATGGATTACGACGCGATTAGGCAGCAGGTGCGCGCCCTAGAGCTGTCGCTGAAGATCGACATGTCTGAAGCGCTGGGACGCGTCGGTGACTTGAAGGAGCTGGAGCTCCAACCTTTCAATTACGCAGAGGTTCCGGAGAACAACGAACTTGCGCGTATCGGAAGTGCTTTCCAAACTATTTGGAGCCCTGTTTTCATATCTCTTCTCACGGAATTTGTGCCGTATCGGGATCTCATCGTTCTTCGGCAGACGCAGGGAACCTTTACGCTGGACTTTTCGAACTGGTACCGGCTGTACTACCAGCAGAAGAGAGATCTGTACGAGGGACGTGCGACGGTCGAGTATCGACAACTGCTAGGTCGTCTGAAGACCGGAGTCAACCCCGTGGGCGAAGGGCGACTGCGCGAGCTTCAAGCCGAGATCGATAGCCTTAAGAAGAATCTCGCGTACAATGTCGTGTTCCAACGCGCCTACTTTCTGGCGTTTCGTGAGTGGATCATGGTGGACGATGCTCATTTGGACGGCCTTGGCTCGTCGAATGACCTGGCAGACGCATTCGAGGAAGAAGGCGAAAACGAAAGGGAAGCGAACGGGTTAGAGGAACACATCGGTGAACAGTCAATGGTGGGTAACGCCGAACGGGCGACGGGCAGGTTTGCCGCGCACGTTCGACAGCGCGCCCAGGAGTTTGTCGGATGCTTGAACAGAGTGGTCGAGAACGTTCCGGGCATTCTGCAGGTGGACTGTCTTTTCGATGACGATGGTGAGGGACAGCGTTTCTGGCTGGGGACGCTGGCAGCGGCTGAGGGCGTGATTGATTTCACGCAGGGTGCGTCGTTGCGAGGGAGAGACGTGATCTTCTGGGTTGTTGCGATGCAGATGTACGGTCAGCGCGTGGCTCCCTCCGAGAAGTCGGAGTTCGATGACTTTTGGGCGGAGGTGCTCGACGCTGACAATAGCTATATGAAGAGAGTTCGGCGCAGCGTGAGACGCTTCGGCGACAAGGACGCCGCGGCGGGAGGGCGGATACTGAAGGCGAGAGAAGTGGAGTTCGACGTCGAGGCTAGCTGGGAGGAGGCTAGACGACGTATGAGGTGGCTCTGGACGGTTCTTGGGCTATAGGCGAGGGGCGACGCCGGCGGGAACATGGATCTCCGTAGCATGCGGCGGGACTTGGAGCGGTACTTTGCCGGGCTGGCGGCCGAGTACGAAGAGGAGGTCGCAGCAGACGGAGGCCCGGGCGGTCCGGACGAGGAAGAGAACGACGGAGAGGTGCGGGCGCGGATACGTCTGAGACGCGCGGACACTGTGCCGCCCCTATTCGCTTACCAGAGAGAGTTGGTGGAAGCAGTCGAGGATCTGTGCCGAGCCCCCAGAGGGCGCAACGTGGGACTGCTGACGTTGCCAACGGGGGCCGGCAAAACACGTACGGCAGCAGTCGCGCTAATGCGGATCCTGACAAACGGAGAAGCTGGACTTGCGATGTGGTTGGCGCCGACCCGCGAACTGCTCGGGCAGGCGATCGCGACGCTGGAATCCGTTTGGCGATTGGACCGGGGCGCAGCGGATTTGGAGCTTGTACGGGCGGACATGCTCGCGAAGTTTCCGAGCGATGTAGGGCGAGGCGTGGTGTTGGCAACACCACAGATGATGGTATCGCGACTGCGAAGGGGAAAGATGCCCAACGTGGATGTAGTCGTCTTCGACGAAGCCCATCACGTCGAGGCGCCGGTCTTCCGGCGTGCGCTGGAGGAGATTCGAGGGGTGCAGAGCGCGGCGATCATTGGGTTATCGGCGACGCCCGGGCGAACGAGCGAAAGAGAGACGGAACGATTGGTGGGTTTCTTCGGTGGGCGATTGCTGAGGAGCAGCCGATTGGGGCGAGATCCGATCTCGGCCTTGCAGAGTCGTGGAGTGTTGGCGCGGGTGGCATTCAAGGACGTGCCGCTGACGGACGACGGGCGACGCCCGGTGAACAGTCGGAAGGGTGGGGGTGCAGTATCGGAGATGAATAGGTTTCGAGCGGTGGTTCGGCTAGCGGGCGGCCTGGGAAGGAGGTCGCGTGTTCTTGTGTTCGCGGAAAGCGTGGACCACGCGAGACTGTTGGCGGCGGCGTTGCGTTGTCAACGGGCACGTGCGGTTGCGGTATCGTCGCGGGACAGAGAGGCAACGCGGCGGAACAGGCTGCGGGCGTTCGAGCGCGGTGAGCTGTCGGTGTTGGTGAATAGGAGACTCCTGGCCACAGGATACGATTGTCCTGCGGTACGTCATGTGGTTCTGGCGACGCGCATCGGGTCACCGATTCTGTTTGAGCAGATCGTGGGACGTGCGTCGCGTGGGCCGCTTGTTGGCGGACATGCGCGGTCGACGGTGTGGCAGTTCGAGGATCACTTGGCGACACACGGATTACCACAATCGTACTATCGATACAGCGACTACGACTGGGACGACATTAGCTGAGGCGGAGGGCCCGCCGCGTGGGTCGGCTTCGCGGCGGATGGCGCTGGTGAGCGCCACACAGAGCTGGCGTCATGGACAACGGATCGACGTGGGGAGCCGTGAGCGATTGCGAATGATGCGCGCCCGCCCGCTCTCTAGGCCACGGTCGCGGCGGCCCGCTCGTAGAGTATGCGGTTGGCGGGCCCACAGCGGCTACTTGGAGGGTGGGCGGGCGGCAGTTGGGTGATGCTTGAACGGGCCTGGAGGAGGAGCGAGGCGCTCGCCATGGTTGCGACCCGTTGCGGGCGGGCGTAGGCAACTCGGCAGGGTAGGGCGATCCATGGTTGGCGCCGTGCGGCGGCGCGTGGGGCGTTTCGGTGTGCGGGAGCCCGCCGGGCGGAGCCGCGCGTTGCTACAAGGGGGGCGCGAGGCCGTTACCGGCGAGCGGCGTTAGCGATGGCGGCCGCTGGGCCAGTTGTGCTGGGCCTCGCCCCGGTCAACCCGGCAGGGCGCATCACCGCCGCCGTGCTATGGTGGCAGTAGCGGGACAGCGCATGGGACGTCCCCTCGCCCCGACCGCGCGGACAAGACCATGGGACATGACACGTACTACCACGACGCGGACCTGAAGCGGTTCCCCGAGGTCGGGGAGAACCGGCCGGAACTGGCGGAGAAGTTCTTCGCCTGGTACAACGCCGTGTTCGAGGACGGGGCGCTCTCGGCGCGGGAGAAGTCGCTGATCGCGCTGGCCGTGGCTCACGCGGTGCAGTGCCCGTACTGCATCGACGCCTACAGCACCGACGCGCTCGAGAAGGGGGCGGACCTCGACCAGATGACCGAGGCGGTGCACGTGGCGTCGGCTATCCGGGGCGGGGCGTCGCTGGTGCACGGGGTCCAGATGCGCAACCACGCGGGGCGGAAGGGGATGTGACGGATCCCCGCTGATGGCCATCACCCTCCCCTCGCTGGCCGCCCGGCAGTTGCCGCTCGCCTCGCCGCGCGCCCAGTTGGACGCGCTGAACCGGCTGCCGCTGGCGCGGGGCTTCTCCGAGGCGCTCGCCGCGGACGGGCTGCACCCGCTGCGGCCGACCGCGATCTCGATCTTCCAGATCAACGTCGGGAAGCTCTGCAACCAGACCTGCCGGCACTGCCACGTCGACGCGGGGCCCGACCGGCGGGAGGTGATGACGCGGGAGACGATGGCGCAGTGCCTCGCCGCGCTGCGGCAGACCGCCATCCCGACCGTCGACATCACGGGGGGCGCGCCGGAGCTGAACCCGGACTTCCGGTGGCTGGTCGAGCAGTGCACGGCGCTCGGGCGCCACGTCATCGACCGCTGCAACCTGACCATCCTCGACCTCCCGGCCTACGCCGACCTCCCGGAGTTCTTCGCCGCCCACCGCGTCGAGGTGGTCTGCTCGCTGCCCCACTACCGGCAGCTCAACACCGACGCGCAGCGCGGCGACGGGGTGTTCGAGAAGTCCATCGCCGGCCTGCGGAAACTGAACAAAGCAGGCTACGGGCAGCCCGGCTCCGGCCTGCGCCTCGTGCTCGTGACCAACCCGGTGGGCGCCTTCCTCCCCGGCGGGCAGGCGTCGCTGGAGCGCGAGTGGAAGCGCGAGCTCGACCGGCTGTACGGCATCCGCTTCGACGCGCTCCACACGATCACGAACATGCCGATCAGCCGCTTCCTCGAATGGCTGATCGACTCGTCCAACCTCGAGGACTACATGGAGCGGCTGGTCACCGCCTACAACCCCGCCGCGGCGCGCGAGGTGATGTGCCGCAACACGCTCTCCGTCGGCTGGGACGGCACGCTCTACGACTGCGACTTCAACCAGATGCTCGACCTGCCGCTCCGGGGCCCCGCCCCGCGCCACATCGCCGACTTCGACCTCGCCGCCCTCGAGGCGCGCGCCATCGTCACCGGCCGGCACTGCTTCGGCTGCACGGCCGGGGCCGGGTCGAGCTGCGGGGGGGCGACGGCGGAAGGCTCCGCCGGGTGATTCCGGCCGACGCCGGACGTTCCCGCCCGCCGTACTGCCGCTCGTAGTTCGCGCGGTCGGCGGCGGAGCAGGCGACGGGACGGTGCTCGCCACCGCACGGAGAGGGGACGATGCTGCTGCTGGTTCGCAACCGCGTGAAGGACGCCGTCCGGTGGAAGGACGTCTTCGACGCGCAGGCCGCCGCGGGCGCCGCGGCCGGAATGACGGTCAAGCACGTGTGGCGCGCGGTCGACGCGCCCGACCAGGTGTTCTTCCTGCTCGAGGTCGAGGATCGCGCCCGGGCGGAAGCCTACATGGCGTCGCCGGAGGCGGCCGCGGTAGGCGTCGCCGCCGGGGCCCTCGACGGCGAGGTCCACTTCCTCGAGGCGTTCCCGCCGTCCGGAGCGTGACGGTCCCGGAGACGAAGGCGCAGATGGCCGGGTCCGGCTCTCGCGGGGCGCGGCCGCGCGCCCTGGCGCCGCTCACGCTGGCGTCCGTCCTGGATCGACAGGTTCCCGCGACGCCCTGGGCGGAGGGCGACAACCTGCCGTGGGACGATCCGGACTTCAGCGAACGGATGCTGGCCGAGCACCTGTCGCAGCAGCACGACCGGGCCAGCCGGCGCGCGGCGACCATCGATGCGCAGGTCCGGTTCCTCGCGCGGCAGGTCGCCGGCGGGGACGGCGCGCGCGTCCTCGACCTGGCGTGCGGTCCCGGTCTCTACCTGCATCGCCTGGCCCGGCTGGGATACCGCTGCCACGGCATCGACTTCTCCCCTGCCGCCATCCGACACGCCCGCAGCGTCGCCGCCGCCGAGGCGCTCGACTGCACGTTCGACCAGGCGGACCTGCGGCAGGCCGACCTGGGACGCGGGTACGCCATGGTCCTGCTGGTCTACGGACAGGTCAACGTGTTCCCGCGCCCCGTCGCCCGCGACATCCTGAGCCGCGCCCACGCGGCCCTCGTGCCGGGCGGCACGCTCGTCCTGGAGCCGCAGACGCCCGAAGCCGTGCGCGCCACCGGACACGGGGACGCCACCTGGGCGTCGGCGCGGAGCGGTCTGTTCGCGGCCGGACCGCACCTGCTGCTGGAGGAACGATTCTGGGACGCGCCGAGCCGCACGGCGACCGAGCGGTGGCACGTCGTCCACGCGGAAACGGCCCGCGTCGAGCGCTACGCGATGTCCACCTGCAGCTACGACGCCCGCGAGCTGGTCGACCTGCTGGCGGCGATCGGCTTCGCGGAGGTCCGCACGCATCCCTCGCTGACCGACGATGACGGCCCTGCGGCACCCGGCCTCTTCGGGATGACCGCGGTCCGGTGACGCCGGCCGGGGAAACTACGCGCGGGCGGGACGGCCATCGAACGAAAAAGGCGGCCCTGTAGGCCGCCCAACCGGCTGCAGTAGCCGGGGAGTCGTACGATCGAGCCGAACCGTAGCTCGGCGGCCGGGTCGCCGTCAAGCAGGGCCTTGGGCTCGTGCGGCTGGCCCGGGCCGTAAGGCTGGAAGCGGTGCGGTGATTCAGGGGGAGACACTACCGTATGCTCAGGACCGTGGACATGACAGACTTGGCGTCCCTGCGCCGGTGGCTCGTCGGCGGGACCGCGCTCGTCGCGGCCTGCGCGCTGCTCGCGGGATGGGTCTCGGCCGGGCAGCACCCCGGACCCGATCCGGGCGCCACGGCCGGGCGGGTCACGCTCTCCATCGTCGGCACCACGGACCTCCATGGCCGCGTGTTCCCGCGCGACGGGCACGGAGGCGTCGCGCTGCTGGGCGGCTACCTGCGCAACCTGCGCGCGGCGCGGGCGGCCGACGGCGGCGCCGTGCTGCTGCTGGACGCGGGCGACACCTTCCAGGGCGGGGTCACGTCCGACATCTCGGAGGGGCTGCTGGTGGTCGACGCCTACAACGCGCTCGGCTACGACGCGCTGGCCATCGGCAACCACGAGTTCGAGTACGGGGCGGTCGACACGGCGACGGGGCCCGAGGCGACCGACATGCGCGGGGCGCTCAAGGCCGCGGCCGCGCGCGCCCGGTTCCCGTTCCTCGCGGCGAACGTGATCGACAACGTGACGGGGCGTCCGGTGGCGTGGCCGAACGTCCGGCCGTCGGCGATCGTCGGCGCCGCCGGGCTCCGCGTGGGCATCGTCGGGGTGATGACCTACGACGGGCTCACGAGGACGCTCGCCGCCAACGTCGGGGGGCTCGACACGACGGCGCTCGCGCCTGCCGTCGAGCGGGAGGCGCGAGACCTGCGCCGGCGCGGCGCCGACCTGGTGCTGGTCCTCGCGCACGCCGGCGGCGAGTGCGCGCGCTTCGACGATCCCGCCGACCTCACGTCGTGCGACGACAACTCCGAGATCTTCCGCCTGGCCCGGCGCCTGCCGGTCGGGCTCGTGGATGGAATCGTCGCCGGCCACAGCCACCGGGCGCTGGCGCACGAGGTGGCGGGCATCCCCATCGTTCAGGCCTGGTCGTGGGGGAGGTCGTTCGCCCGCCTGGACCTGACGGTCGAGCGCGGGGCCGGGGTGTCGGCTCGCCTCTTCCCGCCCCAGGCGGTCTGCGCCGCCGTCGCCTCCGACGGTTCTTGCGCCACCGAGGGCGCCGAGCCGTCCTACGAGGGCGCGGAGCCGTCCTACGAGGGCGCGCCGGTCCGGCCTGATGCGTCGATCGTCGCCGCGATGCAGCCGGAGCTCGACCGGGTGAACCGCTGGCGCGCCGAGCCGCTCGGCATCACGCTGGAGTCGCGATTCGCGCGGAACCGGGACGGCGTCGAATCACCCGTCGGCAACCTCTTTGCGGACGCCATGCGGGCCGCCGTTCCGGATGCCGACCTCGCCATCGGCATGGGAGCCCGGCGCGGCGGGCTGCGGGCCGGCCTCCCCGCCGGCCCTCTCACCCGCGGACCGCTCTACGACGTGTTCCCCTTCGACAACCGCATCGCGACGCTGGTCATGACCGGGGCCGAGGTGCAGCGGGCGCTGGCGCGCCAACTGGCCCGCGGCTGGGGGGGAATCCCCAGCGTGTCCGGCGTCCGCGTGCGGGTGGCGTGCGACGGACCTCGCCCGGAGCTCGAAGTCGTCTGGCCGTCGGGCGCGCCCGTAGCCCCGACCGAGACGCTCGTCGTGGCGGCCACGGACTTCTTCGCCGCGCGCGCCAGCCGCGACGCCCCCGTCACCCGGCGGGAGGCGTCGCTGGCGATGGCTCCGCTGGTCCGGGATGCCGTCGCCAACTGGCTCAGCGCCCGCGGCGGCCGGCTCCGCGCCGCCGACCTCATGACGCCGCCCCGCTGGGAATTGCCCGGCGGCGGGACCTGCCTCGCGGCCAACCGACGGGACTGGCGCTGGCCGGCGTGACGCGCACCGCGACAGGTAGGCGCGGCTGGGCTCCGCTCCGGATGATCGTCGCCCGGCGCGCTTGATCATCGCTGCGCCGGCTCCATGCGAGGGTCGCGATAGGGCTGGCGGGACGAGGCCCGCCGTGCGGTCGCGCCACGTCTCTGACGTCTGTGCTGTCGGCCGAAGGCTTCACCTGACTCGCCTCCCGCAGCCAACCACCTGCCGCGACGACGAGGCTGGGACCGCCGAGCTTCAGCCGTCGCGAGCTGTCGGCCTTCTCCGCAATCGGCTCTCTGGATGCGGTCAGCCCTCTGCTCGCGGGCCGTGGCTGGCTGTCACGAGTGGGTCAAGAGTAAGGCTTGACTGGGTTCTTCCTGACAAAAACCCGCACCCGCAGACTCTTGACAGATGCCTGCCTTCAGGTGCTGGAGAGAGAGGGATGGACCCTCAGTAAGGTCAGTGGCTTCGGAAATGCCCGGATCCGCCGCCTCGTCAGGGACGGCAAGAGCAAGCTCGCCGCAATCCGAACCACGCAAGACCAGTGGATCGCCTTTCCGCGCACCCAGGACGACACCAAGTGGGCGACGTTGTCAGAGGTGGACGCGGTTGTCGTCGCCTCCGTGGACCCGGACGACCCGAAGGTCGCTCGCGTTCACATGATCGACGCGAATGAGTTGCGACGCCGCTTCGACCGCGCCTACGCGGCCCGTCGCAACGCAGGGTACTCTATCCCGGTAGGGCGAGGTGTGTGGATTGCCCTCTACGAGAACGAGGTCTCGGACCCGGTAACACTGGTCGGCGCCGGCGCCGGCATCGCCAACGCTCCGATCGCCCGCGTGCCGCTGGCTGCTGTCGGCCCGCCGACGTCCAACGCGCCCGCCGGGACGACCCGGCCGGCCGCCGGTGCCACGGACGACGGGACGCTCACCATCGCCGAAGCGAAAGCGCGGCTGGCGCGGACATTGGGCGTCGATCCGTCGAACATCAAGATCACGGTCGAGGCGTAGATGTTCACCGCGTGGAACGCGTCCAGCTCACCTCCGGACGTCGGCAATCGGCGCCGGTAGCAACGTTGGCTGACCCCCGCGTCGTGTTCTCCGCGCGCGCGCGCCGTGACCTGAGACGGATCGACGCGCCAGCGAGAACACGCATCGTTGCCGGCATCGATCAGTACGCCGGAACGGGGGTTGGCGACGTCAAGCGCGTACAGACTCGATCGGAGCTTCGTCTCCGGGTCGGCGCTTGGCGGGTGTTCTTCAGGCGGCCAGACGGAGGCACAATCGAGATTGATGCCATCCTTCATCGACGGGAAGCGTACAGACGACCGTGAGTGCCGGAGCAGGCTGACGGGACCGGTGTAGGGCTGAAGTGGCTCAGGAGTCGATACCCAACTCGCGCTTGATCTCGGCCACTGTGAAGGTACGGCCAGCGGCGTGATCCGCGCGACCCTCTTCGAGCGCGCGGATTGCCTCCTCGCTCAACTCTTCCTCGGCCTGGCCAGCCGGCGGTCGCGCGGGCGGAACCCGGCGTGGGCGGTTCCGGCCTCGCCGTGCCTCTTCAACAGGCATCTGGCACTCTCCTCACCAATCGATCCGACACAATCATATCAGCCTTCCCGGCAGGTCGCAGGTGCTGAGCCAACGGCCGATGGCACGGGCGCCGTTGGCGCGCACAGCAGCAGCAGCAGCAGCAGCAGCAGCAGCAGCAGCAGCACGGGCAGCACGTGTCTGTGGCCCGGCACCGGCGGGCCGCGGGCGACCGGGAACTTCGCGGGCCCCGACGGCTCCACTCGCCAGCGTGTTAGTCTGGCCGACGTTCCGCCGCCGCTCACTGTATCGCCGGGTCCGCTCTCCATGTAGCTCAGGAGGATTCGCAAGCAATGGCGTTTCAGACCCCCATCACGATCAGCAAGGCGCTCGGGTCCATCGAGCGCAGGGAATACGTCCTGCCCGCCATCCAGCGAGAGTTCGTGTGGTGGCCCGAGCAGATCGAGTCTTGGCAGGACTCCACAAGGTCGTGCACACCAAGGCGGTCGTCGCGTACTACGAGGAGGAGGATCAGGACCTCGATAAGGTCCTGCACGTCTTCATCCGAACCAACAGCGGCGGCACGAAGTTGAGCTACTCGGACATGCTCATGAGCATGGCAACGGCACAGTGGGAGACGCTGGATGCCAGAGCCGAGATCCACGGGAAGGTGGACGAGATCAACGACATGGGGGGCGGTTTCGGGTTCTCCCAGGACTTTCTGCTGAAAGCAGGTCTGATGCTAGCCGGCGTCACGAGCGTGGGATTCAGGGTCACCAACTTCACCCGCAGTAACATGAAGCTCCTCGAAGAGCGGTGGGACCGCATCACGTGGATCGCGACTTTCGAGCGGCGGGCGGCACGTGAGTACGCGCAGCATCACGACCTTGGCGATGTTCCGGCCGACATTACGGGTTTCAACGCTTTCTACGAAGCGCGCCGCGCTCGACTTCTCAGCCGGCTGCGAAGGTTACTTGGGACGGACCGGCGTGAGCGAGGAAGTCGGTAGGTGGTATGCGCCGTGGCATCGCCGAGCGTTGTCGTATGTGGCCGGCATCGCCATCGTACGCAGGGTAGTCGGTTGACGCAGCTCTCGCTAGTCTCCTTCGTGAACGATACAGACCTGGACCGAATGCTTGTTCCATGTCGGGGCGCAGGCCGACGCTGGTATACTCCAACGCGTCACGACAGTCTGGAGGAACGCCATGTCACGAGTGCTCGTGCTCGTCGCGTCCGTGTCGGTGTTGGGTCTCGTCGGCGGGCTCCCTCTCGGGGCCCAGACGTGCGATCCGGATGGAGATGTGAAGTTCGTCTGCGGCACGACCAATCCGGAGGATCTCTACGAGGTTCCGGGCGACTGGGTGATCGCATCCGGACGCTACTCCGATTCGGAAGGTCCCGTCTACGCCGTGAGCCTTCGGGACCACAGCGTCCGGGAGATCTTTCCCGCGGGAGGGTTGCCGCCGGAGCACGACCGGGATACCTACGGCGCCTGCCCCGGTCCGAACGACGTGTTCCAGCCGCACGGGCTGACCCTGCGGGAGGGCGACGGCGACGTGCATACGCTCTACGTGGTCGGTCATGGCGCGCGCGAGGCCATCGAGGTCTTTGCGCTGGACGTCGGCGGCACCGTGCCCACGATGAAGTGGATCGGGTGCATCCCGGCGCCGGCGGGGACCGCCCGCATCAATTCCATTACGGCGCTGCCGGACGGCTATCTCGGCGCGACGAACTTCGACCGCGAAGGTGGCGAGCTCTGGGAATGGCATCCGACGACGGACTGGATCGAGGTGCCCGGCAGCCGGATGCCCGGTCCCAACGGTCTCGTGTCCTCGGAGGACGGGCAGTGGTTCTACGTCGGGGGCTGGAGCGACCGGGCGCTCGTGCGGGTGTCGCGCGGCCAGACGCCCCCGCGCGTCGACCGGATTCCGGTCGGCTTCAACGTCGACAACGTGCGCTGGGGACCTGCCGGCAAGGTCATCGCCGCCGGGCACGTGACCCGGTGTGAAGGCGATGATCCTTGTGAGTTGTCGGCCG
>JAPOVI010000026.1 GCA_026708265.1 Acidobacteriota bacterium | reverse complement strand
GTTGTTCAGCAGGAACCCGGCCCCCGGCACGGTGATTCGCGAGCCGTAGGACTGCTCGAGGGTCGTGGTCAGCGAGACGGCGTTGCGCGCGGCATCGACGACCGACACGTGGGTCGTCTCGCGACCCTCCGGCGGCCATTGGAACGTGTCCGGGCCGGACTCCGACGCGCGATTCGGATCGATGCCGGCACGCAGCCCGTTCGCATAGGACTTCGACGTCAGGCGGACGACCGGCATCGCGGGGTTGAAATCGGGGTCGCCGAGGTGGCGGGCGCGATCCGCGAAGCCGCGGCGCATCGCCTCCGCCATGCGGTGCACGTTGAGCGCCGAGCCGTGGCCGGCCGCGCGCAGGTCGTAGCCCTCGAGCACGTTGAGCATCTGGACGAGGGTGACGCCGCCGGAGCTCGGGGGCGGCATCGCGATGACCTCGTAGCCGCGGTACGTGCCCCGGACGGGTTCGCGAACCCGCGCTTCGTAGGCGGCCAGATCGGCCTCCGTGATCAGTCCGCCGTGCGCCTCCATCTCGCGCGCGATGAGCGCCGCCGTCGTACCCCGGTAGAAGCCGTCCGGCCCCTGCTCCGCGATGCGCTCCAGCGTGTCGGCCAGATCGGGCTGGCGCAGGCGCTCGCCCGGCTCGAAGGGCCCGCCGCGGTTCGAGAACACCGCGAGCGACGCCGGGTAGCGGGCCATCCGCGGGAGAACGCCGGCCAGGGAGGCCGCGCGCGCGTACGGCAGCGGGAACCCGTCGCGGGCCAGCGCGACGGCCGGCTCCACCAGGCGCCGCCACGGCAGCCGGCCGTGGTCCGCCCAGGCGCGATGGAGCCCCGCGACCGTGCCCGGCACGCCGACCGCGACATGGCTGTCGTGGTGGCGCGCCGCGTCGTAGGCGCCCCCGGCCAGGAACATCTCCGGCGACGCGGCGGCCGGGGCGGTCTCGCGGAAGTCGTAGGCGGCCGCGGACCCGTCCGCCGCGCGGTGGACGAGGAACCCGCCGCCGCCGATGTTGCCGGCGGCCGGCAGGGTCACCGCGAGCGCGAAGGCCGTCGCGACCGCGGCGTCGACCGCGGAACCGCCGGCCCGCAACACCTCGAGCCCGACCTCCGCCGCCACGCCGTCCGAGGCGACCACCATGCCGTTGCGAGCGCGCGCCGGCTCGGAGCTCGCGCCGAGGCTCGCGACGACGAGCGCGACGGCACAGGCCGCGGAGAGCGCCCTGGTCCGAGTCCGGGTCGGCGTCATGACGCTCGACATGGCTTGTCCCCCCCGGCACGTCGTCAACGCGCGTCCTCCGGCAACCTCGCCGAGCGCGCGAGGTCCTGCGAGTCCGCGGAACCGGCGCCCTTCTCCCGCACGCGCACCAGCAGCTCGCGTCACATCCCCAGACGGTAACGGGCGCGTCCTCCGCCGCCGGCGCGCGGCGGAAGAGCCTCTCTTCCCTCGTCCGCTCCGGCGAGCGGTCGAAGACCATCGGGTGGCCCGAACCGCATCGCCTCATTGTCGCAGTGCGCGGTGGTGGGCGCCACCGCTCGCCGAATGTTGAGGCGGGCAACGGAGTTCGTGTAGCCTGCCCCTGAGTCCGGGCGTCGGATGCCGTCGACGCTCCGAGACGCTGCGCCGGTCGCCGCGAACGGCGGCCGAGAAGGGATGTCCAGAATGAACGTTCGGCCAGCCGCAATCGCACGGGTTCTTCCCGTCCTCACCATGACGGCCATGCTGGCGCCGGCGCTCGTCGAGGCGCAGCCGGCAGCGGCCGGAGGGTCCATACCGCGCACGGCGGACGGGCGCCCGGACCTGCAGGGCGTCTGGGACTTCAGCTCGCTGACCCCGCTCGAGCGGCCCGCCGAGCTGGCGGAACGCGAGTTTCTGACCGACGAGGACATATCGGCGCTGGAAGCGCGAGCCGCGACGCGGGTCGACCGGGCGCCGCCGCCGGGCAATCCCGGCAGCTACAACCGGTTCTGGTTCGACGACGGCACGAGGGTCGCGGGGACGCGCCGCACGTCGCTCATCGTCGATCCGGCGGACGGGCGGCTGCCGGACTACTTGCCGGAGGGCCGGGCGCGGATGGCCGCCCGCGCGGAGGCGCGGGACCGCAACGCCGGCCCCGAGGACCGCGACGTGGACGAGCGGTGCATCCTCGGGTTCAACTCCGGACCGCCGATGCTGCCGGGCGCGTACAACAACTTCGTGCAGTTGTTCCAGACGCCGGGGCACGTGGCAATCCTCAACGAGATGGTCAACGACTCGCGGCTGGTGCCGCTGGACGGCCGGCCGACGCTCTCCGCCGGCGTGCGGCAATGGCGGGGCGACTCGCGCGGCCGTTGGGAGGGCGACACGCTGATCGTCGAGACCACGAACTTCCGGGACCTCGGAACCGCACACCCCGCGCCCAACATGGAGCTCCTGGAGGCGCTGGGGCCGGACCTTCACCTGGTCGAGCGCTTCAGTCTCCTCGACGCCGACACGTTGCTCTACCGGTTCACGATCGACGATCGGACCGCCTTCACCCAGCCGTGGAGCGTCGAGACGACGATGACGCGCTCGGCCGCGCCGTTGTTCGAGTACGCGTGCCACGAGGGCAACTACGGCCTGTACAACATCCTCGCCGGCGCACGCGCAGAGAGCCGGGCGGAGGGGCCGTAGGGCCTCCCTTGCGCCGCCGCGCCGACCTAGAAAGGAGCCGCCCGTGACCCTGACCGGCCCCCGGACCACGCTGCTCGCCGCCGCACTCGTCGTCGGATCGCTCGCCCTGGCGCCCGCCCGGCCGGCGGCGCAGGCCGGCCGCCTGCTGGACGTGGTGGAGCTGCTGGCCAACGGCGAGGTGGTGTTCGGCTCGTTCGCCAACGTCGAGTCGGGCGCTGCCGGGGCCATCGAGATGTCGCGCTCGCAGGCCGACTACATCTTCTTCGACATGGAGCACGGCCCCCTCGACATGGTCGAGTTGCGCGACTACATGCAGTACCTTCTCGACCCGGCGCAGCTCCTGCGGCGCGGCCGGCCCGGCACCGACAAGGCGGTCTGGGTACGCATTCCGGCCAACGGGCGCGAGATGAACGAGTGGATGATCAAGAACGCCCTCGACCAGGGCGCGCACGGGATCATCGCGCCGCACATCGAGACCCCGGAGCAGGCCCTGCACGTCGTGCAGTCGATGCGCTACCCGCAGCGGGTGGGCGCCCCCGACCCCGAGCCGGTCGGGCTCCGCGGCTCCGGTCCCGGCAACGCCGTCCGCTACTGGGGCGTCTCCGGTGCCGACTACATCGCGAAGGCCGACGTCTGGCCGCTCGACCCCGACGGCGAGCTCCTCAACATGATCCAGATCGAGAACAGAATCGGCATCGCCAACGTCGACGCCATCGCGCGCGTGCCCGGCGTCAGCATGCTGATGGCGGCCCCCGGAGACCTCGGCATGGCGTACGGCGGCGATGCCGCGGCGACCGAGGAGGCGCTCCAGACCGTGCTGCGCGCGGCCACCGCGGCTGGGCTCCCCTGCGCCATCACGGCCGGACCGGACGACGTCGAGCGGCGGATCCGGGAGGGCTTCCGGGTCCTCATCGGCGGGCCGGAGATGATCGCGGTCGGCCGGCGCGCCGCGGGGCGCGAGTAGCCGACGACGCCGGCCGACCGGGATAGAATGCCGGATCGTCGGCATGGTGGTCCGACGCATCGATGGGACTGGGAGGCGGCTGATGACGGCACGACACCGTGAGAACGCAGCTCGGCGGACGGGCGTGGGGTGGCTCGCGGTGGCGGCCGTCGCTGCCGTCGCCGCCGCGCCGCTGGCGTGCGTCGCCCCGGACGGCGGCGGGCTGACCGTGCGCCTGTCGATCGCCACCGGCGGCACCGGGGGCGTCTACTATCCCTACGGCGGCGGCATCGCGAAGATCATCAGCGAGCACGTCGAGGGCGTCGAGGCGACGGCGGAGGTAACGGCCGGCACCGTCGACAACCTGAAGTTCATCGCCAGCCGTTCCGCCGACCTCGCCTTCGGGCTGGCCGACTCCATCGACGATGCGGCGAACCAGCGCGGGGCCTTCGCCGACTTCGGCGTGGTCCCGATGCGGGCGCTGGCCGTCCTCTACGACAACTACAACCACCTCGTCTCGGTGACCGCGACGGGCATCGAGACCGTCGCCGACCTCGAGGGACGCGTCGTCTCGACCGGCGCCCCGGGGAGCGGCACGGAGGTCAGCGCCTTCCGCATCCTCGAGGCGGCCGGCGTCGACCCCGACACCGGGATCCGCAAGCAGAGCCTGGGCGCCGCCCAGTCGGTCGACGCCATCAAGGACGACAAGATCGACGCATTCTTCTTCAGCGGCGGGCTTCCGACCGGCGCCATCCTGGACCTGGCGTCGACCCCGGGCCGGACCATCAAGGTCGTCCCGAACGGCGAGACCCTGGCCACGCTGCAGGCGCAGTACGGTTCGCTCGTCTACCACGACTCCCCCATCCCGCCCTCGACGTATCCCGGGATGGAGGAGACCGTCACCGTCGTGGCGGTGTCGAACGTCCTCGTCGTCCACGAGGCCATGGACGCCGATCTCGCGTACGAGTTGACGCGGGTCCTCTTCGAGCAGCACGCGGAGCTGGCCGCGGTGCATCCGATGGCGGCCGTGCTGACGCTGGAGTCGGCGACCGCGGGATCGCCCATCCCGTTCCACGACGGCGCCGAGCGCTACTATCGGGAGCGGGGCGCCTGGTCCGACTGACCGCCCCGCCGGCCGCTCGCACCCGCATCGTCCTCGTGCCCCCGGCAGTCGGCGCGCCCTCGCCCGTTCCGCACGGCTCGGCTCGGGGCCGTAGAATGGGCGCGTGGCAACCAACGGCGCTCCACCGCCCGTGCGGGCCGGGACCGGAGACTCGCGGTCGACGCTGACGACCGCGACACCGAACCCGCCCGCCGAGACGTTCGACGACCCGGAAGCGGACGTCCCGAGCCGCAAGCTGCAGGGGCGGACCGCCATTCTGGCCACCGTGCTGGCCGCGGGCCTGTCCTGCTACGCCCTCTACTGGGTGGTCGGCATCGTCCAGCCGCAGATATACCGCGTCAGCTTCCTCCTGATCACCCTGGTCCTGACGTTCCTCGTCTTCCCCGCCCTGCCGCGCTGGCGGGAGCACGTGACCTGGACCGACTGGGCCCTGGCCGCGGTCTCCGTGGCCGCGCTGGCCTGGCCGATCATCGACTTCGAGCAGTTCGTCTACCGCGCCGCCACGCCGACGGGGCTGGACCTCGCCCTGGGCGCGGTAACGACCCTGCTGGTGCTGGAGGCGACGCGGCGCACGGTCGGTCCGATCCTGCCGGTCACCGCGGTGGCGTTCCTGCTCTACGGCTACTACGGGCCCTTCCTCGAGCTCGTCGGCCTCGAGCTGTTCGCCCACCGGGGCTACGACGTGGCCCGGCTCGTCGGGACGCTCTACATGACGCTGGAGGGGATCTTCGGCGTCCCTCTCAACGTCTGCGCGACGTTCATCATCCTCTTCACGATCTTCGGCTCCGTCCTCGGCCATTCGGGGGCCGGGCAGTTCTTCATCACGTGGACGATGTCCGCCTTCGGACGATCGCAGAGCGGGGCCGGACCGGGGCGCACGGTGACGCTGTCGGGGTTCCTGCTCGGCACCGTGTCGGGGAGCGGCGTGGCCACGACGGTCACGCTCGGCGCCGTCGTCTGGCCGATGCTGCGGCGGGCGGGATTCTCGGCCGAGATCGGCGGCGGCATCCTGTCCGCCAGCGGCATCGGGGCCATCATGGCGCCGCCCATGATGGGCGCGGCCGCGTTCCTCATCGCCGAGTTCCTGCAGATCACCTACCTGCAGGTGATCGTCATGGCGATCATCCCGGCGATCCTCTACTACCTGTCGATCGTCCTGATGATCGAGGCCGACGCGCGCCGGCTCGGCACGCGCGCGGTCGACGTCGACGTCCCGTCGGTCGGCGAGCTGACGCGCCGGGCCGGCTACCAGTTCCTGCCGCTCATCGCGATCATCGCGCTCCTGGTGACCGGGATGACGCCGTTCCGCGCCGTGTTCCTGTCGACGCTGCTGGCCGTCGGCCTCAGCTTCCTGCGAAAGGAGAACGCGCTCAGGCCGCGCCGGCTGGTGGCCGCCCTCGAGGCAGGGGGGCGCGGGGTGCTGTCGGTCGCCGCGACGACGGCGACGGCCGGCATCATCGTCGGCGTCGTCACCCTGACCGGCCTCGGCCTGAAGCTCTCGGGGATCATCGTCTCGCTCGCGGGCGGCAACATCTTCCTGACCGTGGTCTACGCGGCCGTCGCGGTCTGGATGCTCGGCCTCGCGGTGCCGGTGACGGCGTCCTACATCATCGCCGCCGTGATGATCGCGCCGGCGCTGACGCTGGTCGGGGTGCCCGACTTCGCGGCGCACATGTTCATCTTCTACTACGCCGTCCTCTCGGAGGTCAGCCCGCCGACGGCGCTGTCGCCCTTCGCCGCCGCGGCCATCACCGGCGGCAACCCGTTCCAGACGATGATGCTCACCTGGAAGTACACGCTGCCGGCGTTCCTGGTGCCGTTCGCCTTCACGGTGAGCCCGGAGGGCGCCGGGGTGCTGCTGCAGGCCCCGGTCGGCGACGTCGTCCGTACCGTGGGGACCGCCGCGGTCGGCGTCAGCGCTCTGGCGATGGGGCTCGGCGGCTGGCTGCGCCGGGCCGCGACGCGGGGCGAGCGGATCCTCGCCGTCGCCGGAGGCTTGCTGCTCTTCTACGCCACGGCGGCCACGGATATCATGGGCGTACTGCTGTTTGGCGCGGCTATCGCGCTCCACCTGGTCCGCACACGCTGAGGTGATGTCATGAGGTCACACATTCGCCGGACGGCGCTCGCCGTCCTCGTCGCGCTCGTCGTCGCGTTCGTTCCCTCGTCGCTCCTCGCGCAGGGGCTGACCCGCGCCGTGCCGGAGTCCGTCGGCATGTCGTCGGAGCGGCTCGAGCGGCTGACCGACGCGCTGCAGGGGTACGTCGACGACGGCCAGATGGCCGGGGCCGTCGCAATCGTGGTCCGGCGCGGCCGCATCGCCTACCTGGAGGCAGTCGGAGAGCGCGACGTCGCGTCCGGCTCCCCGATGACGACCGACGCCATCTTCCGCATCGCCTCGCAGACGAAGGCACTCGCGAGCACCGGCGTCATGCTGCTGCAGGAGGAGGGACGGCTCCTGATCACCGACCCCGTCGGCAACTACCTGCCGGCCTTCAAGAACACGACCGTCGCCGAGCCGAACGACGAGGGCGGCTACGACGTGGTCCCGCCCCGCCGGCCCATCACGATCCGCGACCTGCTGACACACACCGCGGGCATCAGCTACGGCAGCGGCCCCGCCGCGGACAAGTGGCAGGAGGCCGAGATCACGGGCTGGTACTTCGCCGACCGCGACGAGACGGTGGGCGACGTCATGTCCCGGCTCGCCGCGCTGCCGCTCGACGCCCACCCCGGCGAGGCGTGGATCTACGGTTACAACACCGACATCCTCGGCGCGATGATCGAGAAGATCAGCGGCCAGACGCTCGGCGCGTTTCTCGGCGAGCGCCTGCTCGGCCCGCTCGACATGGACGACACGCACTTCTTCGTGCCGCTGGACAAGGTGCACCGGCTGGCCACGGTCTACTCGTCGACGGACGACGGCGGCATCGAGCGGGCCCCCGATCCGGGGCATATGGTCGGGCAGGGCGCCTACGTCCACGGCCCGCGCAAGAGCTTCTCGGGCGGCGCCGGACTGCTCTCGACGGCCACCGACTACGCGACGTTCCTGCAGATGATGCTGAACGGCGGCACGTTCGACGGCACGCGCGTCCTGTCGCGGAAGACCGTCGAGTCGATGACCGTGGACCACCTCGACGGGATCGCCTTCCGCTCCGGCCAGGGCTTCGGCCTCGGCTTCTCCATCATGCAGAACCCGGCCGCGCTCGGCCTTCCGGCGTCGAAGGGCGAGTACGGCTGGGGCGGCGCGTACCACTCGACCTACTGGGTCGACCCCGCGGAGGAGATGGTCGTCGTCTACCTGACGCAGCTCATCCCGGCCCGCGGCATCGACGACCACGGCAAGCTGCGCACCCTGATCCACCAGGCGATCATCGACTGAGGGCGCCGGCGGCGATGGATCGCCCTGGCGACGACGGACCACCGGGCGATTGCCGACCAGGCGATCATCGACTGCGGGAGCGGCGGCCACGAAGCGCCCGGCGACGAGAACGCCGGGCGCTCCCGAGAGGCCGTTGCGGCGGAACGAGGTTGACGGCCATCGCCGCCCCGGCCCTTGCGTCGGCCCCGCGCAGCTGGAGTGACCACACTTGACCAAGCCGGAACTGATCGACCGACTCAACCAGGACCTCGCCGACGAGCTCGGCGCCATCATCCAGTACATCGTCTACGCCGCGCGCGCCACCGGTCCGTATCGCCCGCAACTCTCGCAGTTCTTCCTCGCGGAGGTCGCCGACGAGCAGTTGCACGCGCAGTACCTGGCCAACAAGATCGTCGCCCTCGGCGGCGCGCCGACCACCACGCCGCGCGCGGTCCCGCTCCCCGACGGCGACCGCGCGATGCTCGAGGAGGTCCTCGCGGCAGAGCGCCAGGCCACCGCCGCCTACACCACGCGGGCGAAGGAGGCAGAAGCCTACGGCGACAAGGGCCTCGCCGTGCAGCTCGAGGACTTCATCCGCGACGAGAGCAACCACGTCGAGGAGACCGAGCGCATCCTCCGCGACTGGCCGCTGTAGGCACATTCATCACGGACGAGCCGCAGCCCACCCTGTGGCACAGGTGGCAGGCTGGTCCGCGAGTTCTCCTATCGTCACCTTCCGATGGGCGACCACCCCCATGCCGAGTGTCAATCAGCACCGTCTCGATTCGCCCGCGTTTCTGCTTGAGAACGTAGGCCCCGTCAGCCAGGCAAGGTTGGAGCTCGGCGCCCTCACGATCATCGCCGGCCACAACAATACCGGCAAAACGTACATCGTCTACACTCTGTATGGCTTCCTCAAGTGCCTGCGAGACGTCTTCCGCGTGCACCGCCTTCTCGCGCGCACCGGTCCCCTCAGTTCTCCAGAACGACCTATCCGGCAACAGATCTCGAAGCAGGTTCTGGCGCGCGAAGGGGGCGTGATTCGATTCGACCCGAAGCAACTCAAGCGGGAAAGAGCCTCGCTGAGTAGAGATCTCACTCGCGCCTTCTCGAAGTACGAACTGGCTGGTGTCTTCAGTGCGTCCCACAAGAAGTTCCAGGGAGCCTCACTCCAGATCGACCTGCCGGACGACCAAGCCGAGCGCCCCCACGTGCAGTCGATCGATCTCGACTTGCCGGCTGGCCAAATTAGCCTTCGTCACAATGACGCGGACGTAGCGGTCCTCCAACTCACCCCGGATCGGATACTGGCCAGCGACTACATGCGCCGGCACGTCTCCACGTACCTCTATGTTTACACGCTGCTTCCGGAGTTGCTCATCCTGAATCCGTTTGTCCTCTCCGCGGAGCGTTTCGGGATTTCCCTCTTCTACAAGGACCTCGACCGTCGTAGAAACCAACTCGTTGCCGAATTACAGAAGATGGGTGATAGTGGGGGGAAGCACCGTTCCCCGCTTTCCCGAATCGATGAGGTCTCTCGCTACTCGCTTCCTGTGAACGACAACATAGACTACACGCGTAGCATACCCGAGTTCCGCGAGCTACGGAGCGAGATCGCCGCAAGTGGGCTGGACGATGGCATTCGCACCATGATGGGAGGTGTCTACGAGAGCTCGGAAGACGACATCCAGTTCGTGGCCGAGTCGTCTGACGCCTCCGATCCTCGGAGCCCTACGACGATCCCGTTGCACCTCGCATCCTCATCGGTACGCGGTCTGTCGGACCTCTACTTCTTTTTGCGTCACGTGGCCCGAAAGGACCACCTTCTCATAATCGACGAGCCAGAGAGTCACCTCGACACCTTGAATCAGATCCTGCTCGCGCGCCTGCTGGCGCGCCTTGTGCGAGCCGGGGTGAGAGTGCTGGTGAGCACCCACAGCGACTATCTCATCAAGGAGTTGAACAATCTGATCATGTTGAGCAGCAACTTCGAGAAGAAGGCCGCGGTAATGAAGAGACGGAACTACGAAGAGGCCGACTGCCTGGATCCGGGGCGAATCCGGGCCTACATCGCCAAGGAGAACACGCTGGTGCGATGCGAGATCGACAAGTTCGGCATCGAGATGCCCAACTTCGACGAGACCATCAACAGCATCAACAGCGTTGCGAACGAGTTGGCGGCGTGGTTGTCGGTGAAGGAGAACGAGTGACGTGGCACTGGCGAACGACCTTGCGGCGATTCTGCAGGAGCGCTTCCTGGATCTCCATCGGAACGAGGAACTCGAACTCACGGACGGGCAGTCGGGGATGCGAGTGCACGTTGTCGAAGTGTCAGCCGCAGTTGCCGCGGTCCGCCTGGAGAGAGTGGGGCACCTTCCGGGACTGAAGGAACGGGTGCCGGCGAGAAGGATCTGCGACTATGCGCTGCTTGCGGAGTCGGACGACACGATCTTCGCGGTGCTCGTCGAACTGAAGGCGACCTACACCCAGGAAGAGGGCCCCATGGAGCAACTGCGTCGTTCCTTGCCGGTGCTGGAGTATATTCGCTCGGCCTGCGACGTGGAGCGTGGAACCGGCGTATCCAGGGCCGTGTCGGTGGGTTATGTGCTGGTCTTCGAGAAGGAAGCCGCTCGGGCGCTGGACAAGCGGACCTTGAAGCCGGTGCAACCGGCCACCAGATCCTACAAGGACATCACGGTCAACACGTTCGTTGGAACAGCGATTCCGTTCCCCTCGCTCATGGCCACCTTGCCGCCGCGCCCTCCACGTGACACGAGACCACAAGCTCCCGCCCCCGCTCCGCGCCCGCCTACCGCCCCCACAGCTCGCTGAGCGGCACCGCGAGCGTGCGCGGATCGCCCAGCGGCAGGATGTCCCGGCCGGCGTAGAGCACGATGCCGGCGACGAAATCCTCCTGACACCGGTTCGCGAGCCGGGCGAGGCCGCGCCCGTCGTCCCGCGTGACGGCGCCGGACGCCTTGACCTCTATGCCCCAGGTCTTTCGGCCGCGGGTGACGACGACATCGACCTCCACCTGGTCCTTGTCGCGATAGTGCCAGAAGCGCAGGTCGGGGTCGGTCCAGGTGGCCTGGGCGACGAGTTGCTGTACCACCCACGACTCCAGCAGATGACCCATGCGGCTCCGGTCGGAGCGCCAGTCGTCAGCCCTCAGCCCGGCGAGCGTCGCCGCGAGGCCGCTGTCGAGCAGATGTACCTTCGGCGAGGTGATGAGCCGCCGGGCCGGGTCGCGACGCCACGCCGGCAGGCGGCGCACCAGGAAGACGCGTTCGAGCACGGCGACGTAGTGGTCCACGGTCTCGCGGCGAAGGCCGAGATCGCCGGCGAGGCGGCTGGCGTTGAAGAGCTCCGCGCCGTGCAGGGCCAGCAGCTCCAGCAGACGGCCGAGCTCGTGCGCATCCCGGATGCGGGCCACGTCGCGGACGTCGCGCTCGATGATGCCGCGGACGTACTGTCGGTGCCATTGCCTTGCGCGACCGGCGGTTCGACGGAGCGGCTCGGGGAACCCGCCGGCCACCAGCCGCTCCGGAAGGGTCGGTTCGCCGGTGGTGGAGGTGTCGTCATTGGCCCGGATGCCGGGTTCGAATGCCCCGTGCAGCAGGGCGTGCAGGAAACGGCCGGGGCGCCGCGCCTTCTCCGACTCGGTCAGGGGGTGCAACTGGGCGATCTCCATGCGGCCGGCCAGCGAGTCGGTGACCGTGGGCGCGAGCAGCGGATTGGCGGAGCCGGTCAGCAGGAAGCGACCGGGGCGGCGGTCGCGGTCCACCGCGCGCTTGACGGCGACGAGGAGCACCGGAACGCGCTGGACCTCGTCGAGGGTCACGTCGGGCGGGAGCCCGGCGACGAACCCGTCGGGATCGTCCTCGGCCGCTCGGCGGTAGTTGTGCTCGTCGAGGCTGACGAACGCACGGTCGGACGCCAAGTGCTCCACCAGCGTGGTCTTCCCGCTCTGCCTCGGACCGACGAGACAGACGACGGGGGTGTCCGTCAGCGCCTCCCGGAGGGCGGGCGCCAGCGACCGCGGGTACAGCGGGCGCGGTGCGTCCATGTACCGGCCAGATTAGCGTCCGATTGCCGGTTCGGCAAGCGTCCGATCGCCGGCTGAAGGAGCGTCCGATCGCCGGTTGCCGGAGCGTCCGATCGCCGGTTGCCGGAGTGCCGGATTCCCGTTCCCCGCGCGGTCGGGTAGGATGGCCGCATCATGATCAATAGAGTCGATACGGCGCCCCGGCGCGGCGCGGCCGCCCTGCTCCTGCTCCTCGTCCTCGCCGGCGCGGCCACGCTCGCGCTGTCGCAGGGGTCCGGCGATGGGGCGCCGGAGTACCGGGTGGACCCGTTCTGGCCCCGACCGCTGCCGACCGTCACCGACGCCGACGGCCTCGACCACCAGTGGGTGACGGGGATGGTGGGGGCGAGCTGCATCGATTCCGAGGACCGCATCGTCACCGTGAACCGCGGCTTCCTGCCCGGCGGGCTGCTGCCGCAGGAGGGCTCGCAGTCGATCCCGGCCCCGCCCGTCGTGGTCTACGACCGCGAGGGGAACGTCGCCGACAGTTGGGGAGATCCGACGCTGACGGACGCGGGCGCGGCGGCCGTCCTGCCCCACGGCATCCACGGCTGCTTCGTCGACTACATGGACAACGTCTGGATCGCCGGGAACTCGGACGGCGTGGTCCAGAAGTGGTCCCGCGACGGGTCCGAGATGCTGCTCCAGATCGGCACCAAGGGGCTCTGCGACGGCCCGACGACGACGAATCCCAATGCTCCCTATCCGACATGCGGCGAGCCCGGCTACAACTCGAGCGAGACGCTGCTGAACGCGCCGGCCGATGTCGCGGTCGACCCGCAGCCCGACCCGGTGACCGGCGAGCGCGGCTCCGTCTACATCGCCGACGGCTACGGCAACCACCGCATCGTCGTCTTCGACGCCGAGGGCCGCTACCTGCGGCAGTGGGGGTCGGCGGGCAGCGGCGACGGGCAGTTCGTCGAGCGTGGCGGGGGGCACCCGCACTGCGTCGTCGTGGGCAACGACGGGCTGGTCTACGCCTGCGACCGCGGCCAGAACCGCCTGCAGGTCTTCGACCGCGAGGGGAACCTGGTGCGGATCATCCCGATCGATCCGCCCGCCTACAGGAACGCCACCCTGCGGGCCACCGACATCGAGCTGTCCCGCGACCCCGAGCAGCGCTACCTCTACGTCGTCGACCTGGGCAGCAACCGGGTGTGGATTCTGGAGCGCGAGAGCGGCGACATCGTCGGCAGCTTCGGAGGCTCGGGCCACCTGGCCGGCGAGTTCACCTTCCCGCACACCGTCGTCGTCGACTCGCACGGCGACCTCTATGTGGCGGAGACCATCGGCGGGCGCCGCCACCAGAAATTCGCGCTCGTCCGCGACTGACACACGTACCCGCTCTCGACGCTTCGCCGAGGCACCCGGAGAGCGCGACGTCCCGTCCGTCTGCGGCGCCCGCCACGGCAGCGCGTCGCCGATCCAGTGGACGAGCGTCCCCTGTCCGTACTGCCGGGCGCAAGGCTGCAACTACCGTCTCGACGGCTCCCTGACAGGATGGGGCTGGGGCAACCGGCGCTGATCCTCAAGGACGTCCTCACGCCGCCGGGATCGCGCAGCGTGCGGGACCAGCAGTGCGCCGCGGATACGGCGCGAGAATTGACTCACTAAACTACGTCAACTATTCTCGGTCATGGAGTGGATCCGCACGATTCGCGCGCAGCGCGGCTTGTCCCAGCGCGCGCTGGCGGAGCGCGCGGGGTTGTCGTTCCGGGGAGTGCAACTGCTGGAGTCGCCGGAGAACGATGCCCGCGTCTCGAGCCTGGAGCGGGTCGGGGTTGCTCTCGGCTTGCCATCGGGCAGTGTCCGGTACGCGGTCTCTCGGGCTCTGCGGGAACCGCCCGGCTCGCTCTTCAGTGCGTCGCTGCGGATCGTGCAGGACGGCGAGCCATCGTGGCGCCGCCACCTGATGGACAGCGTCGACGCCGTGCGCCGCTCCGGGGCCACGGCGGAACTGGAGACGCCGCCGGCCCCCGGGCTGCCTGCGCGGCTCCGCGCCGTGATGGCGGGTGTCGCCGAGACGCTGGCGGCGGAGTGCGGTGCCGCCGCCCCGTGCTGGACCTGCGGAGTCGGGCCGCTCGACCGTCCGTGGTTCGTCTCCGGTTACGAGAACCTCAAGGCATCCGCGTTGGTCGAGAGCCCGACGCCGTTCCGATCGCGCAACGTGTTCGTCCTCGCCAGCTTCCTCGACCGGGCGTGACCGTGCTGAGCGCCGACCGCATTCGAGAACTCTTCGCAGCGCTCGACCAGGAGCTGGCCGGACGCGCGGTCGTCGGCGAAATCGGACTCCTCGGCGGCGCGGTGATGTGCCTGGTCTTTCAGGTGCGCGAGAGCACGAAGGACGTCGACGCAGTGTTTGCCCCGACGCGCGAGATCCGTGACGCGGCGCGGGCCGTAGCCGCCAGGTTGGGCGTCCCGGACGATTGGCTGAACGACGCGGCGAAGGGATTCGTCGTGTCGTCTCCGCCCCGAGTCCAGGTCCTGAATCTTGCCAATCTGCGAGTCTGGGCGCCTTGCGCGGACTACATGCTCGCGATGAAGTGCGTGTCCGCGCGGTTCGACACGCACGACGCCGACGATGTCGCGTTCCTCGTTCGGCACCTCGGGCTGGTCACTCCGGACGAGGTGTTCGAGCGCATCGCGCGCTACTATCCGCGGGAGCAGGTACCTCCCAGGACCCGCTACCTGGTCGAGGAGTTGCTCGACCCCGAGAGCGGCGGGTCCTGACCACGAGGGTCGATTCCGCCACGCGCCCGCGCCGGCCCGCCGCGGGCGCGCCGGACGCATTGGGGGGCGCGCCGCCGCTCAGACCCGCGTCAGCTTGCGGAAGCGGATGCGGTGGGGCTGCTCGGCCTGCCGGCCGAGGCGGCGGCGCCGGTCGGCCTCGTAGTCGGCGTAGTTGCCGGCGAACCAGACCACCTCGCTGTTCCCCTCGAAGGCGATGATGTGGGTGGCGATGCGGTCCAGGAACCAGCGGTCGTGGCTGACCACGACGGCGCAGCCGGCGAACTCGACGAGCGCGTCCTCGAGCGCGCGCAGCGTGTCGACGTCGAGGTCGTTGGTCGGCTCGTCGAGGAGCAGCAGGTTGGCGCCGCCCCTGAGCAGACGCGCGAGGTGCACGCGGTTCCGCTCGCCGCCCGAGAGCGCCCCGACCTTCCGTTGCTGCTCGCTGCCCCGGAAGTTGAACCAGGAGACGTAGGCGCGCGAGGCGACGGCCCGCTTCGCCAGGGTGATCTCGTCCTGGCCGTCCGAGATCGACTCCCAGACGGTCTGCTCCGGGTCGAGCTCGCGGCTCTGGTCGACGTAGCCGACCTCGACGGTGTCCCCGAGGCGGATCGTGCCCGCGTCGGGCTCCTCCTCGCCGGTGATCAGCTTGAGGAGCGTCGTCTTGCCCGACCCGTTGGGGCCGACGACGCCGACGATGCCCGCCGGCGGCAGCGTGAACGAGAGGCCGCCGATGAGGGCACGGTCGCCGTAGCCCTTGATCACGTCCGTGGCCTCGACGACGACGTCGCCGAGCCGCGGCCCCGGCGGGATGTAGATCTCCACGGTCTCGATCTTCTGCGCGACGTCCTCGTTGAGCATCCGCTCGTAGGCGTTCAGCCGCGCCTTGCCCTTCGCCTGCCGCGCGCGCGGCGACATGGCGATCCACTCGAGCTCGCGCTCGAGCGTGCGTCGCCGGCGGGTCTCCTGCTTCGCCTCCCGGTCGAGGCGCTGCTGCTTCTGCGCCAGCCACGACGAGTAGTTCCCCTCCCAGGGAATTCCGGCCCCGCGGTCGAGCTCCAGGATCCAGCCGGCGACGTTGTCGAGGAAGTAGCGGTCGTGGGT
>JAPOVI010000261.1 GCA_026708265.1 Acidobacteriota bacterium | reverse complement strand
GTCGAGGGGTCGCACTCTGCCCTCCGGTGTTCTTCGATCCAATGGAATCACCCTTGTCCGCAATGCGCTGGACTGCCGACGCCACGCCGGCGTAGGCGCTGGGAGCCGTAATCGAGAGTCGCCGAGTCTCGCCGCCGTCCACCTGACCTACGAGTTCGATCGGAGCGTCCACGTTCAGGTCGTGGAAGAAGTACGACAGGTCGTCGAAGGATTGAACGAGGTACTTCCTGTGGTTCTGGACACTGATCGGCAACTGCAGATTCGAAATGCCTGTCAGAAGGAATACCGCCTCCAACACGGAGGTCTTCCCCACATCGTTAGCGCCGAGGAAGACGTTGAACGCACCCAGTGGGTGTAGTTCGACGTCCGCCAACGCCTTGAATCCCCGCACACTAAGGCCGTCAAGGTGTCTGATGCCCGGCATGGTTCTGGAATCCCAGTCTACGAATGCCCCACTCGCTCTTGTGCACTGCAGCCGGGCGCGCTCATTGAAGACCTGTCCCTGACTCTGGATGACGGCGAAGCCCATCACCCACGTGCCCTCCCACAGCTTGAAGCTGACCGCCCTACAACTCGGTCAGAATGTCGGCCAGCAGCTGCATTCCGGCTTCCCAGCCCTTGCCCATCTCATTGATCGCGGCCGCGAAGGCGGCGTGTTCCGCCTCGCTCGCCTCGTGCGGCGCCCAGGTGAATCGCATTCGGGTCCGGGAAGCGCCCCCTTCCAGCGTCACCGTGGACAGGACCACGCGCGGCCAGTCCGGCAGCATGGGGTTCGCGACGACGTTCCAGTCCGCGTCCGAGACCGACTGCCGCCAGACCAGCCGCTCAGGCGGCGTCACCTCGGCGCATTCGAACCGCTGGAAGCTGGAGTAGCCCCCGATTCGCATCTCCACCAGCCAGAGGCCGCCGGGCTCGAGGTCGGCGCGGTGGACGACCGTCTCCGCCCGGGGCCCGTACCAGCGGGCGAACAGCTCCGGCTCGGTCCACCCCTTCCACACCAGCTCGCGGGGCGCATCGAAGACGCGCTCCAGCGTGTAGGTTGACGTCTCGCTCATTCTCGCGCTCCTCCTTCCCGTCTGCTCGGGCTGCCGTTCGTCCCGAGAACCCGCGCGCAGGCCGGCGCGAGCCGCCGGTGGAGGTCTGCGGCGGCTTCGCCTTCCCGGCCGCGCCGGGATCCGGCCCGCTCGGCGCGGCCCGTGGCGCGTCCGGTCTCCGACCGACGCGGCACCCGGCGCTCCGGTCGGCGCCGTACGCGAAAGCGGGCCGACGTTCCCCAGCGGGGACGCCGGCCCGTGATGGGTGTCCGCCGATCCAGAACTGCCCGGCTACGCGGCCAGCGGGTCGAGCGGCAGCCGACCGTTCGCGTGCCCCAGCGATTCGACCGGCACCCCCAGCTTGTCGAGCAGGCTGAGGTGCAGGTTCGCGAGCGGCGTGTCCGGCGAGTAGCGGACGTGCCGCCCGCCGGTTCCCGCTCCGCCGCCGGCGAGCAGGATCGGCAGGTTCTCGGAGGCGTGCGCGTTGCTGTCGGCCATGCCCGCCCCGTAGACGATCATCGAGTGGTCCAGCAGCGTGCCGTCCCCGTCCGGCGTCGCGGCCAGGCGGGCCAGGAACTCCGAGAAGAGCTGCACGTGGTACTGGTTGATCTTCGTCAGCTTGGCCAGCTTCGCGGGGTCGCGCTGGTGGTGCGAGATCGGGTGGTGGGCGTCGGGCACGCCGATCTCGGCGTACGTCCGGCCGGTGATCTCGCGCCCCATCATGAACGTGGCGACGCGCGTCAGGTCCGTCTCGTAGGCGAGCGCCTGCAGGTCGAACATCAGCTTGGCGTGCTCGCCGAACGTGCCCGGAATCCCGGCCGGCTGATCGACCACGGGGAGCTCGCGCCCGCTCTGCGCCTCGGCCATCTGGATGCGCCGCTCGATGTCGCGGACGGCTTCGAGGTACTGCCGCAGCTTGGCGCGGTCGCCGGCTCCGAGCTCGCGCGACAGGGCCCCGGCCCGTTCGGTGACCGAATCGAGGAGGCTGGCATCCTTCCGGAGCCGCGCCTTGCGGATGGCGGGGTCGGTGCTCCCGCTGTCGCCGAAGAGGCGCTCGAACACCACGCGCGGGTCGTTCTCCATCGGAAGCGGCGTCGTGTCGCCGGCCCAGGCGATGGTGTTGGTGTAGGCGCAACTGAATCCGTCGTCGCACGACCCGGCGAAGTCGCGCCCGTCGAGGGCCAGCTCGAGCGTGGCGAGCTGCGTCTCGCGCCCGAGCACGCGCCCCGCGAGCTGGTCCATCGACACCCCGGCCGACAGGTCGGAGCCGTTGTCGGGCTTCGCCCCCACGCCGGTGAGGAAGCGCGTGGAGGAGCGGGCGTGCGGGCCCTCGCCATCGACGCCGTGCATGCCCGACAGCACCTGGACGTGCCGGCGGAACGGCTCGAGCGGCTTCATGACGGTCGGGAAGTCGAACCCGGCCCCCTCGGTCCGCGGCGTCCAGTGGTTCATCATCATCCCGTTCGGGACATAGACCACCCCGAGCCGCTTGACGGGCGCCGCCGCCGTGTTCCGAATGGCCGCGAACGCCGGCACCATGCCGTCGAGGAGCGGCAGCGCGAGCGACGCACCCAGTCCCCGCAACACGGTGCGGCGGGGAATCGCCTTCCTGGTGATGATCATGACTCGGACCTCCGCATGCGGAACGGTGTGCTCTGCACGATACCGACGATGATGGACGACCAGCGGTAGTCGTCCGCGGCCGCGGCGCGCGCGATGGCGCGCACGGTCGGGCGGTCGTAGTACTCCGGCCCCCGCCCGAGGGCGTACGCGAGGAGCTTCTCGGTCAGGGTTCCGACGAACAGCTCGCGGCGCTCGAGAAGCAGCGTCCGCAGCCCGGTGGGGCCTTCGAACGCCGTGCCGTCGGGAAGATTGCCGGTGGCGTCGATCGGCCGATCGGTCTCCCCCGTCATCCGCCACTTGCCCACGGCATCGTAGTTCTCGAGGGCGAGCCCGAGCGGATCCATCGGAGCGTGGCAGACCGCGCAGGCCGGGCTCTCCCGGTGGCGCTCCAGCCGGTCCCTCACCGTGGCGGCGCGGCCGTCCTCGCCGCGGTCCGGCAGATCGGGCACGTCGGCCGGCGGAGGCGGGGGCGGCGTCCCCAGGATGTTCGTCAGCACCCACTTGCCGCGCAGCACGGGCGACGTCCGGTTGGGGTACGACGTCACCGTGAGGAGGCTCCCGTGCCCGAAGATCCCCCCCCGCCGCTCGGCCGTCGCCGGGTCGAGCTCGACGCGCCGGAAGTGGCTGCCGTACACGCCGGGGATGCCGTAGTGCCGCGCGAGCCGCTCGTTGACGAAGGTGTAGTCGGCGCCCAGCAGGTCGAGGACGCTGCGGTCCTCGTCGATGAGGCTCCGGACGAAGAGCTCGGTCTCCTGCAGGAAGGCCTCCCGCAGGTTCTCGTCGAACTCGGGGAAGACGAGCGCGTCGGGCACGGCGCCGCGCAGGTTGCGCAGGTAGAGCCACTGGCCGGCGAAGTTGTGGACGAGCTCGCCGGCCCGCGGGTCGCCCAGCATCCGCCGGGCCTGCTCTGCGAGCACCCCGGGGTCGTTCAGCCGGCCCTCCTCGGCGAGGGCGAGCAGCTCGTCGTCCGGGCCGGTCGACCAGAGGAAGTAGGACAGCCGCGACGCCATCTCCAGGTCCGTCAGCGCGTAGGCGGTGGCGGGCTCCGTGTCGAGGGGATCGCGCTCGACGCGGAAGAGGAAGTCGGGCGCGATCAGCACGCGCTCGAGCGCGAGCTGGATGCCGGCGTCGAAGCTGCCGTCGCCCCGGCCCGCCCGATAGAAGTCCATCAGCGTGGCGAGGTCCGCGGCGTCGATCGGGCGCCGGTAGGCCCGTCGCGCCAGCGACGTCAGGATCTCGCGCGCGCAGGCGTCCTCGTCCTCCGGGGCCGTGCTGGCCGGGCGGCACGTGAAGAGCGCCCGCCGGGCCGGCGTGTCGCCGGGACCGGTGCTGGAGTAGGGCCCGCCGATGGCGACGTGGTCGACGGCCGCGTAGCCGTCCCGCATCTCGTTCACGGCCACCGCGAAGATGCTCTGGCGCGGCTGGAGCACGCCCTCCGGCTCCGTGTAGCGTCGGACGAACGCCACGCTCACGACGTGCGGGCCGGCCGTGGCCTGGAAGCGCGCCCGCATGTTGGCGTCGGCGAAGAGCATGTACTCTTCCCACTCCGGGTCGCCGAACTGGTTGCCCGCGTAGCTGGCCGGCGCCTGCACCCCCTCCGGCTCCGCTCCGCCGAAGACGAACGTCCGGACGAGCGCGCCGTCGAGCCGGACCTCCAGCTCGTGGCGCGAGCCCATGCCGCGGACGTAGTTCACGTAGTTCCGGTGCAGCCGGATCTCCACGTCGTACTCGCCGTCGACCGGGAAGTAGTGGCGGATGCCGATGCCGCCGCGGGAGCCGAACGGCACGTCCTCGCTCACGCGATCGTCCTGCACGAGGAGGATCGGCACCTTGTAGGTGTCGGTGCCCGGGCCGAGCGGCGTCTCCCCCACCGCGAGGCGGCCGAGCTTGCGCGCCGCCGACAGGTACCGCTCCATCAGGGCCGGCGAGACCGTCAGGACGTCGGCCATGTTGTCGAAGCCGTACTCGTCGATGTCGTCCGCCGGCAGGAGCGCCGCCACGTCCACGTCGAGCGACAGGAGATCGCGAATGGCGTTGGCGTACTCGGCGCGGTTGAGGCGGTGGAAGGCCTCCGTGCGCCCGGGATTCGGGTGCGCGGCGGCGTAGCGGTCGATCTCGCCCTCGAGCCAGCCGGCCAGCGCGTCGTAGGTGGCGACGGCGGGACGCGGGCGGCCCACCGGAGGCATCGTCCGCGTCCGGAGCTTCGTGACGACCTTCTCCCAGAGCTCGGCGTGCGGCCCCACCTGCGCCAGATCGAGCCCGTCGAGCGACAGGCCGGCGGTCAGCAGGCGGTCGTTGTGGCAGGTGACGCAATAGCGCCCGATCGTCCGCTGCAGGAGCTGCGCGTCATCTCCTGCAGGCGCCGCCTGCGCGGCTTCCGCGGGTACGGCCCGGGCGCCAGCCGGCGGGGCCCACGCCGACGCGCCCGCGACCAGGACGGCGGCGGCTACGACCGAAATCCGTCGGCCACGCATACGGAGCATGCCTCGATCCTCTCCCCGATCCCGGCCGCGACGCGAACGCGAGCGGGCGGCGGCGGGCCGCACATGGGAGTGCGGCACGTGGAGTGCGCTTCGCGCGTCGATCTCGGTAGTCTGTCCGAACGCCGGTAGGGTGTCAATCGATACCCGACGGCGCCGCGCTTGAAGCGCAGACTGCGGTAGCATAGCGGCATGCTGCAGCGATGGCCGGCGGAACGCTTCGTGACCCCCGTCCTGGCGATGTCCCTCCTCGCGACGGGGGCGCTCGCAGGAGCCGCGGAGCCGGACCTGATCGCGGCGGTCCGGGCGGGAGACTCGGCCGGCGCGCGGACGCTGATCGCCGGCGGCGCCGACGTGAACGCGCCGCAGGGCGACGGGGCGACTGCGCTCCACTGGGCGGCCCACCGGAACGACCTCGAAGCCGCGACCCTGCTCATCGAGGCCGGCGCGGACGTCGACGCCGCCAATGCGCTCGGGGCGACTCCCCTGTGGCTGGCGGCGACGAACGGCAGCACGGCCATCGTGGAACGTCTGCTCGCCGCCGGGGCGGACCCGAACGCGGCGCTCCGGATGGGCGAGACGCCGCTGATGGGAGCCGCACGGAGCGGCGGCGGGCCGGTGGTCGCGCGGCTGCTGGCCTACGGCGCCGATCCGAACCGGGCCGAGCGCGAGCGCGAGCAGACGGCCCTGATGTGGGCGGCGGCCGAGCGCCACGCCGGCGTGGTCCGCCTGCTGGTCGCCCACGGCGGCGACGTGCACGCCCGCTCGCGAGTCTGGCACCAGCTCGAGAACACCGCCGGCAACACCAACCCGCGGGGTAATTTCCGGATGGCCCACGGCGGGTCGACGCCGCTCCTCTTCGCCGCCCGCAACGGCGACGTCGAGACGGCGCGGGCCCTGGTCGCGGCCGGTGCCGACGTGGACGACACGGCCGCGGCCGGGACGAGCGCCCTCGTCGTCGCCGCCCACAGCGGCCACGGTCCGCTGGCCACCTACCTCCTGGAGCAGGGCGCCGACCCCAACGCGGCGGGCGCCGGCTATACCGCGCTCCACGCGGCGGTCCTCAGGAGCGAGGTCGCGCTGGCGGAGGCTCTGCTCGACCACGGCGCCGACATCGACGCGGTCGTCGCACGGGGCACGCCGGGGCGCCGGTTCAGCGCGGACTTCAGCATCCGTCACCAGGCGGTGGGCGGGAACGCGTTCTGGCTCGCGGCGCGCTACGGCGAGCTGGCGATCGCCCGCCTCCTGGCCGAGCGCGGAGCCGACCCGCACGTCGCTCCCGGGAACCGCATGTCGTCCCTCATGGCGGCGATGGGCGTCTCGCAGATCCCGCAGGAGAACCGGCGCAACCAGGTCGACGCGCCGGAGATCGACCGGGCGGACATGGAGCGGCTGACCCTCGAGCTCGCGCGCGTCGTCCTCGACCTCGGCGTGGACGCGAACCGGCGCGACGACCGCGGCAACACCGCGCTGCACGACGCCGTGCGCACCGGCTTCGCGTCGGTCGTCGAGCTGCTCGCGATCCACGGCGCCCATCTCGACCCGATGAACGATCGCGGGCAGACGCCTCTCACCCTTGCGGAGTCGAGCCTGCCGATCCCCGGCACCAACGGCCTGCGGGCGACCCAGCCCGAGCTCGCGGCGCGGCTGCGGGAGCTGGGCGCCAACGACTGACCATGCGCACGCCGCCGGCCGGCGCCTCGTGCGTCAGGGTCGCCGTCGCGGCAGTGGCCGTGAGTCTGGCCGGGAGCTGGATTCCCGGCCCCCCCGCGGGCCGCCTGCACGCCGCTCCCGGCGCACAGCCTCCGCCGGCCGCTCCCGAAGCGGTGCGCGGCCTCGTCGATCGCTATTGCGTCGCCTGTCACAACGAGCGCCGGATCGCCGCGGGCGGCGAGCCTCCGTCCGTGCTCGACGCGCAGATCCGCTCGGCGGGGCTTGCCCTGGACACGGCCGACGCCGAGCGCCCGCAGAGGGACGCGGAACGGTGGGAGCGCGTGATCGCGCGGCTCCGGGCAGGCTCGATGCCGCCGGCCGGGCGCCCGCGGCCCCCCCGGGACGATGCGCGCGCGGTAGCGAGCTGGCTCGAGGCGCGCCTCGACGAGGCGGCCGCGCGGGACCCGGACCCGGGCCGGACCGGTTCCCTGCACCGCCTGAACCGCACCGAGTACGGCAACGCGATCCGGGATCTCCTCGCGCTCGAGGTCGACGTGGCGGCGCTGCTGCCCGGGGACGAGACGTCGGACACCGGGTTCGACAACAACGCCGAGGTGCTCTCCATCTCGACCGCGCAGCTCGAGCGGTACCTGTCGGCGGCCCGGAAGATCTCGCGCCTCGCCACCGGCGTCCTGACGGCGCCCGACTTCGCGCGCTTCGAGAACTCGGTGCTGCTGACGCAGGCGGACCGGCAGAGCGAGGACCTGCCGCTGGGCTCGCGCGGCGGCCTCAGCGCCACCCACCACTTTCCCGCCGACGGCACTTACATCTTCCGCATCGGGCTGACCACCAACTGGCAGGACTACGTCCGCGGCATGGGGCGCAGGAACCTCCTCGACCTGCGCATCGACGGGCGGCTCGTCCGGCGCTTCACGGTGGGGGGCGAGGCGCCGGGCACGCCCGCGCCCACGACGTGGTCGCCGGCGGAGGCGGGCGACCCCGAGTGGGAGCGCTACGTCCGCGAATCGGCCGCCCACCTCGAGGTCCGCGCCGAGGTGGAGGGCGGGCCGCACGTCGTCGGCGTCTCCTTCGTCCGCAACCGCTGGGAGCCGGAGGGGCCGCTGCAGCCGGTCATGAAGGGCGCGGTCCTGTCGAACGACGAGAAGTACCACGGGAACGCCGAGGTCCAGGCCCTGACCATCGAAGGCCCCTACGGGGGCGCGGTGCCCGACGACACGCCGAGCCGGCGGCGCATCTTCGTGTGTCGGCCCGCCGCCCCGGCCGGGGACGAGGCTTGCGCGCGGCGCATCCTCTCGCGCCTGGCCCGCCTCGCCTACCGCCGGCCGCCCACGGACGGCGACGTCGAGACGCTGCTCGACTTCTTCCGCACCGGGCGGGCGAAGCCGGGGGGCGGGTTCGACACCGGCATCCAGCTCGCCATCGAGCGGCTGCTCGTCGACCCCGACTTCCTGTTGCGGGTGCACGAGGAACCGTCCGGGGCGGCGCCGGGGCAGGCGTACGCGCTGCCCGACCTCGAGCTCGCCTCGCGCCTGTCGTTCTTCCTCTGGAGCAGCATTCCCGACGAGGACCTGCTCGATCTGGCGGAGCGGGGCGAGCTGACCGATTCCGCCGTCCTGCGGGACCAGGTGCGGCGCATGCTCGCCGATCCGCGCAGCGAGGCGCTGGTCAGCGACTTCGCCGCGCAGTGGCTGCACCTCCGGAACCTCGACGACGTGCGGGCCGAGCCCTCCGTCCATCCCGACTTCGACCAGGACCTGGTGGAGGCGTTCCGGCAGGAGACGGCGCGGTTCATCGCCGGCACCATCGACGAGGACCGGAGCGTCCTCGACCTCCTCCGCGCCGACTACACCTACGTGAACGAGCGGCTGGCGAGGCACTACGGCATTCCCGGGGTCTACGGGAGCCGGTTCCGGCGCGTGACCCTGCCCGACCTCGAGCAACGGGGCGGGCTGCTGGGCCACGGCTCGCTGCTGTCGCTGACGTCGTACCCGCACCGGACCTCGCCGGTGCTGCGCGGGCGCTGGCTGCTCGAGGCCATCTTCGGAACGCCGCCGCCGGGCCCCCCGCCCGACGTGCCTCCGCTCCCCGAGCGCGGGGAGGGCGACGCGCCGGCCTCGATGCGCGAGCGCCTCGAGCTGCACCGCCGCAACCCCGCGTGCGCGAGCTGTCACCGGAGCATCGACCCGCCGGGCTTCATGCTGGAGCACTACGACGCCATCGGGCGGTGGCGGACGGTCACCGAGACAGGCCATCCCGTCGACGCCGCCGGGACGCTGGCGAACGGGATGACGGCGACGGGCCTCGCCGGGCTGCGGGGCCTGCTGCTGGCGGAGCCCGAGCAGTTCGTGGGTACGCTCACCGAGCGGCTCCTGGCCTACGCCCTCGGGCGTGAGCTCCGCCATTACGACCGGCCGACGGTGCGCCGCATCGTCCGCGACGCGTCCGCGGAGGGCTATCGCTGGTCTGCCGTCGTTCTCGGGGTGGTCGAGAGCCCGGCGTTCCGGATGCGGCGCGCGGCGGAGTGACGGAGGCAGGACCGCGAGGCGATTCCATCGTCCGGCGAGAGTGGACTCGAGCGAGATCGGCGGAGCACGAGCCGACGAGAGGACCGACATGAGAGGCACCAACATCTTCACCGCGAGGCCCCTGCCCCGCCGGACCGTTCTGCGCGGAGTGGGCGCGACCGTGGCGCTGCCGTTCCTGGACGCGATGGCGCCCGGCGTGTCGGCGCTCGCGCGCGCCGCCGTGAAGCCGGTCCGCCGCTTCCAGGCGATCTTCGTTCCGAACGGGATGGCGATGGAGCACTGGTCGCCGGCGGCGGCGGGGCGCGGCTTCGAGCTGACCCCGATTCTCCAGCCGCTGGCCCCGTTTCGCGACCAGATGCTCGTCTTCTCGGGCCTGAACGCGTCGTGGACCTACGTGCACGCCGGCGCGTCGGGTTCCTTCCTCACCGGCACCCGTCGCGGCGGCACGTCGGAGACCGACGTGGTGGCCGACAGGTCGATCGACCAGATGCTCGCGAGCGAGTTCGGCGCCTCGACGCCGCTCGCCTCGCTCGAGCTGTCGATCGACAAGGAGGCCAACGCCGGTCAGTGCACGTCGGGCCTGAGCTGCGCGTACACCCAGACCATCTCGTGGCGCACGCCCACCATGCCGCTGCCGATGGAGAACAACCCGCGCGCGGCGTTCGAGCGGCTGTTCGGCGACAGCGGCTCGACCGACCCCGCCGTGCGGCGGGCGCGGATGCACGAGAAGCGCAGCATCCTCGACTCGGTGATGGACAAGCTGGCCGCCGTCGAGCGCCGGGTCGGAACCGGCGACCGGCGCAAGGTGGAGGACTACGCGGCGGCCATCCGCGACGTCGAGCGGCGCATCGAGGTGGCGGAATCGAAGAGCGACCTCAATCCCGACGCCTTCGCGAAGGAGCCGCGGGGCGTGCCGTCCACGTTCGAGGAGCACGTCGAGCTGATGTTCGACCTGCAGTTCCTCGCCCTCCGGAGCGACATCACGCGCGTGGTGACCTTCATGCTGGGCCGCGAGCAGAGCACGCGGACCTATCCCGAGGTGGGCGTCCCCGATCCCCACCACCCGCTGTCGCACCACGGCAACGATCCGGCCCTCATCGCCCGGATGTCGAAGGTCAACGCGTACCACACGGCCCTGACCGCGAGGTATCTCGAACGGCTGCGGGCCACGCCCGACGCCGATGGGTCGATGCTGGACAACATGACCATCGTCTACGGCACGTGCATGTCGAACAGCACGCGCCACGCCGGCAACAACGTGCCCATTCTCGTGCTCGGGGGGGCAGGAGGGCGGCTCGCGGGCGGGCGGCACCTCGTGTACGACGGGACCTCGCACGCCAATCTCCTGTTGACCCTGATGGGCAAGCTCGACTTCCCGCTCGAGCGGGTGGGCGGCAGCACCGGCGCGTTGCCGATCGACGAGATCGAGACGCTGTCGGAGGTGTAGGAGTCCCGAATGGCGAGCGTCTTCCGCTGCGCGCTGCTCCTGCTGGCGCTGGCCGCGACTCACGCCGCCGCCGCGCCTCCCGAGGCCGGGCTCGCCGACGCCGCGCGGCGCGCCGATTGGGCCGCGGTCCGGACGCTGCTCCAGAAAGGCGCGGACGTCGACGGCCGCGAGGGCGACGGCGCGACCGCGCTCGTCTGGGCGAGCTACCACGACAATCGCGCGATCGCCGACCTGCTCATCGGCGCGGGGGCCGACGTCGATGCCGCGAACGACCTCGGCGTGACCCCGCTCTGGGCCGCCTGCGAGAACGGCAGCCCGGCCATGGCCGAGGCGCTGCTCGCGGCGGGAGCCGACCCGAACCGGGCGTTGCCGTTCGGGGAGACGCCGCTCATGACGGCGTCCCGGGCGGGCAACGCCGACATCGTCGGCCGGCTCCTCGACGCGGGGGCCGAGGTCGACGCGGCCACCGCCGCAGGCGCCTACGGCGAGCAGACCGCGCTCATGTGGGCGGTCGCACAGGGGCACGCCGCGGTGGTGGAGGTGCTCCTGGCCCACGGGGCCGACGTGGGCGCTCGCTCGACCGTGTTCACCGAGACCGTCAAGACCATCCCGACGTACGCGAACTACGGCCTGCAGTGCGTGCCGCGGGAGGAGTGCTACATCACGGAGATCCCGAGCGGGGGATTCACCCCGCTGCTGTTCGCGGCCCGCGGGGGCGACCTCGCCTCGGCGCGGCTGCTCGTCGCGGGGGGCGCCGACGTGAACGTAGCGACGCCGGACGGGGCCGGCGCGCTGGCCATCGCGGCCCTCAGCGGCCACGGCGCCGTCGCCGCGCTCCTGCTCGAGAGCGGGGCCGACCCGAACGCGGCGGGGGGCGGCTACGCGCCCCTGCACGCGACGATCCTCCAACGCGACCCGGCGCTGGCGGAGGCGCTGCTGTCGGCGGGCGCCGACGCGAACGCCCGCGTCTCGGCCTCGACGCGGTACACGCGCGACAGCGCGGACTTCTTCTTCCCGCCGTGGTACGTGGGGGCGCCGGCCTACTGGCTGGCCGCGCGGCACCGCGACGCCGGACTCATGCGCCTGCTTGCCCGCCACGGCGCCGACCCCCTCGCCACGCACGGCCCGCGGTACTGGACCCGCGACCCGCGGACCGCGGCGGGGCGGATGTTGCTCGAGGAGGGGGAGACCACCGCCCTCATGGCGGCGGTCGGCCTGGGGGGCCCCGATCCCCTCTGGGCGGTGGGCCACCGCCCGCGGGTCGCGGAAGCAACGGAGCTGGGGCAGGGACCCGATGCCGCCGCGGTCGAGGCCGCGACGCTGGCGGCGGTTCGAGCGGCAGTCGAGGCGGGCGCCGACGTGGACGCGGCCGACGCGCGCGGCCGGACCGCGGTCCGGGCGGCCCTCGACGACGGCTTCGACGACGTGGTCGCGTTCCTCGTCGAGCACGGGGCAACACACCCGTTCGACACGTTCGACGCACCGGGCAGAAGGCCGTAGCGCGACCTGGCGGTCGCGTCGGGAGTCTGCGCTCGGGCGAAGTCCTGCGTGGCCGGTCCACGGCGCAGACTCCTGGCGGCACGCTGCCTCTCTCCGCCGCGCGTCGGCTACTCGGTGACGCCGGTCTCTCGCCCCGGGCGGCCTACTGGCGGGTGAACGTCAGCGTCCCGGAATCGTTGACCGGGGGCTGGCACGACGCGTTCGTGGTCCAGTCGGCCATCAGCATCGTGGCGTCGAACGACGTGACGGACACCGCGAGCCCGCAATCCGGGTTACCGAAATAGGGATGGAACGCTTCGGCGAACCCGAAGGTGAGCTCGGCCGTCGTGCCCGTCGCCGCGCCCGTGACCGGGCCGGCCAGGGGAACGGCCACCGGAGCCCCCAGGGCCACGAGGCTGGCCGGCATCGGGGCCGACCAGTTGCCGGTCACGGCGTCGCCCTCCTGCGTCAGCTCGGCCATGCCGTCGCCCGCCACCAGGGCGCCGGCGAACGTGCCCGCCCAGGTGCCGGTGAGCGTCGGATCGTCGGTGGGCGACGTCGGGGAGTCGCCGCGGCAGCCGGCGGCCAGGACGACCAGACAGAGGACGACGGGGAGGAGTTGCGGTGTACGGACGCGTCCGGCATTCACCATGATTCGCTGCTGCCTACCTTTCCGACCGGTGTGGTGCGGGTTCCGGCGTGTGGTGCGGATTCCCGAAAGACGGGGAACGCGGAAGGCCCGGGACGGGCACCCCGTCGGGTGCCCGTCCCTCGGGACGAGTCCGCGTCAGCTTCCTAGAGACTGAGCGGCGCGGTGTCGAGCGGCCCCGTGCTGTCGCCGAGCGTGTCGGCCGGCACGCCGGCCTTGTCGAGCACGGTCAGCAGCAGGTTGGCGTACGGCGTGTCCTCCGGGTACGCACGGTGGCGTCCCCCCTTCAGGCGTCCGCCGCCGCCCCCCACCACGAGGCACGGCAGGTTCGTGTGCTCGTGGAGGTTGCCGTTGCCGATGCCGCCGCCGTAGACGATCATCGAGTTGTCGAGCAGCGTCCCGTCGCCGTCCGGCGTCTCCTGCAGCTTCCGCAGCAGGTAGCTCAGCACCTGGATGTGATACGTGTCGATCTTCGCCTTCTTGGCGATGTACTCCGGGTCGTTCCGGTGATGCGACACGGTGTGGTGCTGGTCGGGCACGCCGATCTGCGGATAGGGCCGCGGGCTCGCCTCGCGCGCCATCATCAGGGTGAAGACCCGCGTGACGTCTGCCTGGAACGCCAGCGTCTGCAGGTCGAACATGAGCTTGGCGTGGTCCTCGAACTCCTCCGGGATGTCGACCGGCCGCTCCGGCAGGTCGACGAACGAGTCGGGGCCGCGCTCCTCGGTGCGCTGGATGCGCTGCTCGACGTCGCGGACGGCGTCGAGATACTCGTCCAGCTTGGTGCGATCGCCCGGGCCGAGCGTGCCTCCGAGCCGGGCCACCTCGGCGGTCACCGAATCGAGGATGCTGCCGGTCCGCCGGGCGACGGCGAGCCGGTCCGCCGCGCTGCCCCCCTCGCCGAACAGCCGCTCGAAAACGACGCGCGGGTGCGCCTCCATGTCGAGCGGAGTCGTCTCGGTGCGCCACGAGATGGTGTTCGAGTAGAAGCAGTCGCCGGTGTCGCAGGCGATGGCCGTCGGCTGCTCGAGGGCGAGCTCCAGCGACGGCAGCGGCGTCTCCTTGCCGAACTCGCGCGCCGCGATCTGGTCGGCGGTGATGCCCAGCTTGATGTCGGTCGGCCCCTGGCGGCCGCGGCGCTCCCACGCGTGGACGCCGCTCAGCCAGACGGCCGTCGCCCGCGGGTGGTCGCCGTTGCCGTCGCCGAACGAGTCGGCCTGCCGGTGGGCCAGGCCGCTCAGCACGAGCATCTGCTCGCGGAACGGCGCCAGCGGACTCAGGATCGGAGACAACGGGAAGCCCCGCCCGGTCGCCGCCGGCACCCACTGCTCCTGGATGACCCCGTTCGGCACGTAGACGAACCCCAGCCGGCGGGTCGGCCCGGCCGCGGCGCGCGCCAGCGACGACGACGAGACGGCCGGCACCATCGCGTCGAGCAGCGGCAGGGCCAGCGTGGCGCCGACGCCCCGCAGGAACGTCCGCCGGGGGAGCGACTTCTGAAAGATGGTCATGATTGGGGCATCCTCATCTGGAACGGCGTGCTCTGCACGATGCCGAGCACGACCGACGAGAAGCGGTGATCGTCCGCCGCCGCGCCGCGCACGATGGCGCGCACGGCCGGCATGTCGTACGACTCGAGATTGCGGCCGAGCGCGTAGGTCAGGAGCTTCTCGGCCACGGTCGCGACGAAGCGCTCCGGATCCCGCAGCAGGGCCCGGCGCATGCCGGTCGGCCCCTCGAACGAGGTGCCGTCGGGCAGGACGCCGCTGGCGTCGATAGGCTCGTCGGACTCGCCGCGCCCCCGCCAGCGGCCGACCGCGTCGAAGTTCTCGAGCGCGAAGCCGAGCGGATCCATCTGCGCATGACAGCTCGCGCAGGCCGGATTGGCACGGTGGCGCTCCATGGCGGCCCGCATCGAGAGCGCGGCCCCGTCGTCCGTCGTCTCCGCCAGGGCCGGGATGTCCGGGGGCGGCGGCGGTGGTGGCGAGGCGAGCAGGTTCTCCAGGATCCACTTGCCGCGGAGCACCGGCGACGTGCGCGTCGCGTAGGACGTCAGCGTCAGGATGCCCCCCTGCCCGAGCAGGCCGCGGCGCTCCGTGCCGGCGAGCGACACGCGCCGGAAGTGGCTGCCGTAGACGTGGGGAATGCCGTAGTGCCGGGCGAGGCGCTCGTTCAGGAAGGTGTAGTCGGCCGTCAGCAGCTCGCTGACGCTGCGGTCCGTGCGCAGCACGCTGTCGATGAACAGCGCCGTCTCGCGCACGAACGCCTGCCGCAGGTTCTCGTCGAAGCCGGGGAAGAAGCCGGGGTCGGGCTCCTTCGCCTCCACGTCCCGCAGGTAGAGCCACTGCTCGGCGAAGTTGTCGACCAGGGCGCGCGACCGCTCGTCGGCGAGCATGCGCCGCACCTCGGCCTCGAGCACCGCCGGATCGCGGAGCTCGCCGGCGACGGCCCGGTCGAGCAGCTCGTCGTCCGGAACGCTGCTCCAGAGGAAGAACGAGAGGCGCGACGCCAGCTCCAGGTCGCCGATGCGGTACGGCGCGCCGGGAGCGGCGTCCTCCGGGTCGCGCTCGATCCGGAACAGGAACTCGGGGCTCACGAGCATCCGCTCGATCGCGTGCTGAATGCCGCGTTCGAAGCCGCCCCGCGCCGCACCGCCCTCGTAGAAGGGCAGGAGCAGATCGAGGTCGGCCTCGGTGACCGGGCGACGGTAGGCGCGGCGCGCCAGGGTCGAGAGGATCTCCCTGGCGCACGGCGTCGCGTCCGCGCTCGCGACCGGGGTGCAGGTCAGGATGCGGCGGCGGCTCGGGGTGTCGCCGGAGCCGTCCACGCCGTACGGGCCGCTCACGGTCACGGTGGCGATGGCCGGCTCGCGGCGCTGACCGCGACGCGACGCCCGCACGAGCCCCTCGTGCTGCGCTCCGGTCCTGCGCAGGAACGCCACCGCGATCTCGCGCGGCCCGGCGTCGAGCGGAACGCGCACGTCGACGGGCGGCTCCGCCTCGAAGGCGAAGACCCCGCTCGCCCCTCGCACCAGCGGGCGACCGCCGATGGTGAAGAGCCCGACGCGCTCGCCGTCGACGCTCACCTCCACCTCGTGCTCCGCGCGGGCGGCCTGCGCGAACTCGACGGTGACGATGTACTCGCCGTCGGCCG
>JAPOVI010000091.1:3244-16179 GCA_026708265.1 Acidobacteriota bacterium | reverse complement strand
CATCAGGTGACGATGGGGGGCTACCCCCGCGGCGCCCCGGGCCGCGGGGAAGCGCGGGGAGACTTGACGGAAACGGTCGGCGGCGTAGCACAATCATGCCGATGACGGGACTGCGCGGCACGGCGGCGGCCGTCCTCGTCGTACTGGGCGTCGCGCTCGCGTCGACCGCGTCGGCCCAGTCGGGGAAGCTCTCGGGCGTCGTCGTCGACGCTACCGGCGCCGTGCTGCCGGGCGCCACGGTCGAGCTGCGGGGCGCCCCCGGCGGGCTCCGGGAGGCCCGGACGGACGCCCGGGGCCGGTTCGCCTTCGACGGCCTTGCGCCGGGCCCCTACGCGGTGGCGGTGCTCCTGAGCGGCTTCGGGGAGGTGACGGTGGACCGCGTCGCGGTCGGCGCCGACCCGGTCGCGCTGCCGCCGATCACGCTGCGGCTGGCCTCGTTCGCCGATGCCGCGGTGGTGACCGCGACCCGCATCGAGGAGCCGCTCGCGGAGGTGCCGATGAGCGTCTCCGCCGTGACCGGGGCCGACATCGAAAGCCGCGCCATCGACAACCTGACGGAGCTGGCCCGCTGGACGCCGGGCCTGACCGTCGTCGACCAGGGGGCGCGGGGCAGCAACGTGGTCATCGTGCGCGGCCTCCACACCGACGCGCTGAACGGGTCGGAGGCCGCCGGCAACAACTACAACAACGGCGTCGCGACCTACCTCGGCGACATCCCGCTCGCGATCGACCTCCGGCTGCACGACATCGAGCGGGTGGAGGTGCTGCTCGGACCGCAGGGGACGCTCTACGGCGCCGGCACCCTGGCCGGAGCGGTGCGCTACCTGCCGCGGCGCCCGGACACGGAGCGCCGCACGCTGGAGGTCCGCGGCGACCTGTTCGGCCTCTCGCACGGCGGCGCCCCCGGCGGCGACGCCGGCGTCACCTTCAACCTGCCGCTCGTCGCCCGCCGGCTGGCCCTGCGCGGCTCCGTCGACCGCTACGAGAACCCCGGCTTCATCGACTACGACTACCTCGTGCGCACGCCGGGCGTCTCCGAGGCCGAGCCGGACCCGGGCGATCCGGAGGCGGTGGCGGCGAACCTCTACCGGCGAGCCGACGCGAACACCGAGCAGACGCTCTCGGCGCGGCTCTCGCTGCTCTGGCAGCCGGCGACGGATCTCTCGGCGCTCGTCGCCTACCACCTGCAGGATCAGCGGGTCGGGGCGCGGCAGATCAACCACGCGCGAGCGTTCGACACCGACCGCTACGTCTCCGCGCACCGCTACCTGGAGCCGAACGACCGCAGGAACGAGCTGCTGAGCGTGGAGGTCGCCTGGGGCCTGGGCTTCGCCGAGCTGACGTCGGCGACCGGCTTCTCCCGCTTCACGGCCGAGGGCCAGCGCGACCAGACCGATCTGCTCATCCAGGCGTTCGGCATCGGGGGGCTGCTGCCCGGCACGTACCCGGGGCTCACGCGGGCGCAGGCGCTCGAGACCGGCCTGACCGCGGCCGAGCTGACGTCCCGCTTCCGCACGTTCTCCGCCTACACCCGGGAGGACGGGCGCGAGGAGCGCTTCAACTGGGAGGCGCGCCTGGTCTCGACCGGCGACGGCCCGTGGCGCTGGGTGGGCGGCGCGTTCTTCAACAACTACGACAGCCGCGGGACGAGCTTCGAGTACGCGCCCGGGCTGACGCAGTTCTCGGGCATCACGCCCATCCTGGGCGGCCGGGCCGTGGACGAGCCGGTCGAGTACTACAGCTACGGCCTGCAGGACGTCACCGAGCGCGCGCTGTTCGGGGAGCTGACGCGCGAGATCGGCGACCGCTGGCGCGTCACGGGCGGGGGGCGCTGGTTCGGCTACCGCGTCGGGACCGGCAGCCTCACCGAGTTCCCGTACACGCCGATGTACAACTCGCCGTTCACCGCCTTCGACTCCGACGACCGGGGCTACCTGCTCAAGGGGAGCGTCAGCTACCGCTTCGACGAGCGGACCAACGCCTACTTCACCCGCTCCGAGGGCTACCGCATCGGCGGCGGCAACAACTTCCGGGTCTGCAGCGACGAGGAGATCGCGCTGCTCACGGACGCCGACCCCGGCAACGACCCGCCGCAGTCGGGCTGCATCTACGAGGACCAGGCGCTCATCCGGCCGGACACGACGACCAACTACGAGGTGGGCGTGCGGCGCTCCTGGCGCGACGAGCGCTACACGCTGAGCGCCACGTGGTTCCACGTCGACTGGACCGACATCCAGGTGGCGGGGCTCACGCCGTTCAGCGCGCAGCCGATCACGCTGAACGGGGGCGGCGCGGTGAGCCGCGGGGTGGAGCTCGCGTCGGCGGCCAGCGTGACCGACGCCCTGCGCCTGCGCGGGTCGTGGTCGTACACGGCGGCCGAGCTCAGCCGGGACTCGCCGGGCCTCCTCGACGGCGGCGCAGATGCCTTCGCGGGCGACCGCCTCTCCGGCGCGCCGCGCCAGCAGGGAAGCCTGCTCGCCTCCTACGCCACCCTGCTCGGCCGGGACGTCGCGTTCGAGGTGCGGTACGGCTACAGCTACATCGGCGACGTCCTGACCCGGATCGGCATGCGGGCCGGAGGCGAGGCGCTTCCCGCCTACGACATCCACAACGTCTCTGCGTCGATCACGCGGGGCGACTGGACGCTGACCTTCTACGCCGACAACCTGCTCGACGAGTACGCCGTGACCGGCGTGCGGCAGACGCCCGCCCTCATCGGGCGGACCGAGGACGGCTTCCGATCCCGCCGCTACTTCGCCAACGTGCTCGCGCCACAGCGGGTGGGCCTTCGGGTGCGCTATTCGCTCTGAAGGTCAGCCGGCCGCGGCTCCCACCTCTCCGGTCGCTTCCCGGATCGCCCGCCGCGCCGTGCGAGTGACGATGGTCGTGACGGCGACCGTCGCCGCCAGCCCCAGCCCGACCACGGCGTAGTAGGCCGGCCCGCGTTCGGGTCCCGCGTCCCCCGCCAGGCGCACGAGGTCGCCGGCCACGAACCCGGAGTACGTATAGAGGAGGGAACCCGGCAGCATCCCGATCGAGGCCGCCACGTAGTCCCGGAAGCGGACGTTCGTCAGGCCGAGGCCGTAGTTCAGCATGTTGAACGGGAACACCGGCGACAGGCGCAGCAGGAGAACGATCTTCAGACCCTCGCGGCCGACGGCGCGGTCGATCGCCGCGAACCGGGGGTTGCCCGCCATCCGCTGCGCGATCGCCTCCCGCGCCACGGAGCGGGCCAGGAGGAAGGCGAGCGCCGCCCCGGTGGTGGCGCCGATCATCACGTAGACGACGCCGGGGCCGAGGCCGAAGATCGCACCGGCGGCCAGCGTCAGCACGGACCCGGGGATGAACGCGACCGTTGCCGTGACGTAGCCGAGCATGAAGACGACCGGTCCCAGCGCCCCGAGGCCGTCGACCCACGTCACGAAGCGGTCGAGGAACACGCCGAACTGCCGCCCGAGCGCCACTAGGGCGACGACGGCGACGATGCCCACCAGGACGCGAACGACCGGAAGCCGCTTCGAGACCGGATCCTCTGTACTCATCGCGAGCGATCGTACCACCCCGCCGCCGCCCCGGATGCGGCACGTGCCCCCAGCACCGCGGGCACGCGGCCGCGCGCGGTGCTATAATGGAAGGAGAGGTTGCGGCCACAGTGGCGGTCAGCGTCTTCGATCTCTTCACGATAGGCATAGGCCCTTCGAGTTCCCACACGGTCGGTCCGATGCGCGCCGCGCGGCAGTTCGCGCAGCACCTCGACGCCTCGGGCGGCCTCGCCCGCGTCCGCCGCGTTCGCGTCCATCTCTACGGCTCGCTGGCCGCCACCGGCCGGGGCCACGGCACGGATCGGGCCCTGGTGCTCGGCCTGGAGGGGGAGACCCCCGAGGCGGTCGACCTCGACCGTCTCCCGGCGCGCGTCGCCGACATCGCCGACGCGCGCCGCCTGCGCCTGCTGGGGCGCCGCGAGATCGCGTTCGATGCGGCGACGGACCTCGTCTTCGAGCGTGACGAGCGGTTGCCCGGCCACCCCAACGGGATGCGCTTCGTCGCCCGCGCCGGGGCCGGCCCGGACGATGCCGCCGGCGGCGTCGACGCCATCGTCGCCGAGCGCGTCTACTACTCGGTGGGCGGCGGCTTCGTGGCTCGCGCCGACGAGGCGGGGCGGCCGGTCCTCGTCGAGCGCGACACGCGCCTCCCGCTGCCGTTCTCGACCGCCGCGGAGCTGCTGGCCCACTGCGAGCGCGAGGACCTGCCCGTGAGCGGCGTGATGCTGTGCAACGAGCGCGCCTGGGGCGCGGAGGCCGAGGTCCGGGCCGGGCTGCTGGAGATCTGGGCGGCGATGCAGCAATGCGTCCACCGGGGCTGCCGGCAGGAGGGCGAGTTGCCGGGGCTCCACGTGGCGCGCCGCGCGCCCGGGCTGCACCGGCAGCTCGCCGGCCCGCCCCGCGCAGATTCGCGCGATCCCCTGTCCGCGATGGACTGGGTGAGCCTCTTCGCGCTTGCCGTGAACGAGGAGAACGCCGCCGGAGGCCGCGTGGTGACCGCGCCCACCAACGGGGCGGCCGGCATCGTGCCCGCCGTGCTCCACTACTACGCCCGCTTCTGCCCCGGGGCGGACGAGGACGGGGTGGTGCGCTTCCTGCTGGCGGCCGGCGCGGTCGGTCTCCTCTTCAAGCTGAACGCGTCGATCAGCGGGGCCGAGGTCGGCTGCCAGGGGGAGGTCGGCTCCGCGTGCTCGATGGCGGCGGCGGGCCTGACGGAGGTGCTCGGCGGCTCGCCGGCGCAGGTCGAGAACGCGGCCGAGATCGCCATGGAGCACAACCTGGGCCTCACCTGCGACCCGATCGGCGGCCTCGTCCAGATCCCCTGCATCGAGCGGAACGCCATGGCGGCGGTAGAGGCCATCAACGCATCGCGCCTCGTGCTGCGCGGCACGGGCCGGCACGTGGTCTCGCTCGACAAGGTGATCCGGACGATGCGCGACACCGGCCGCGACATGCAGGACAAGTACAAGGAAACCTCGCGCGGCGGCCTGGCCGCGCACGTCGTCCACGTCCCGGTCAACGTCGTCGAGTGCTGAGGCGCGGGACGAGAGGACGCTACGCGGCCGGACCGGTCCAGGGGTTCAGCAGCTCGATGCCGAAGGGTGTGAAATCGTCCACGTTGCGCGTCGCCAGGACGAGTTCGTTGGCGGTCGCGGTGCCGGCTATCAGCGCGTCGCCGAGATGTACGGTCCGGCCCGTGCGGCGGGCGCGGGCGCGGAGCCGGGAGGCGTGTCCTGCCTCGTCCCGCCCGATCGGCAACACGCGACGCCGGTAGCGTGAGGTCAGGGCCAGAAGGCTGGCGCGCCGTGCGTCGCGCCGGCGTCCGGGCGGCATCAGGCGCACGCCGTACTCCAGCTCGTGGATGACGATCACCGAAAGCCACAGATCGATCCGTTCGGAGAGGAAGGCGACCACGTTCGGATCCGGGGCCGGCTTCGTGACTTCCGAGACGACGTTGGTATCGAGGAGGAACCCCCTCACTCGCTGGCGTCCTCACCCGTGTGCCGCCGATCGAACGCCTCCCAGTCCTCCTCGGTCCAGTCGGCGAACGGCACGGGACGCTCCCGCCCCTCGTGTCGGGACGGAACGTCGATCTCGCCGCCGCGCGGCATGTTCTCGATGAGCCACTGCCCGAGCGACTGGGTGGGCTCGTTGTTCGCGTCCCACACGTGGGCCGGTACGACCACGAACTCCTTGCGGGTCCCGATGCGTTGCGGCCCCTCCTCCTCCGCGCGCCGCAGGATCTCGGACAGCCGGGCCTTCGCCTCGGCAACGGTCCAGGCTCGCGGCTGCCTGCGCTCGTAGCCGACCATCGTCACCTCCCGTTCCGTTCCGTTGCCCCCACAGGCTTATGAACTAGTGTGGACTGGACGCCTGGCAGCGGTCAAGCCCACCGTGCCGCCGGCTATACTCGCTGGGTGACCCGCACCTACGTCGCGGTCGTGGTGGTCGAGGTCCTGGTGCTCGCCGCCCTGTGGATGCTCTCCCGGCACTTCGCCGCGTAAGCGCGGGCCCCGACTCCGTCCGATGCACCTCATCGACTGGACCATCATCGTCGCCTACCTCGCCTGGGTCCTCTACGACGGCGTGAAGCGGGCGCGGGGGACGGGCGCCGTCGAGGGCTACTTCCTCGCGTCGCGGTCGCTGCCGTGGTGGGCGGTCGGGCTGTCGGTGATGGCGACCCAGATGAGCGCCATCACGCTCGTCGGGACCACCGGGCAGGGCTACGACGACGGAATCCGCTTCGTGCAGTTCTACTTCGGGCTGCCGGTGGCGATGATCATCCTCTCGGTGACGCTGGTGCCGTTCTTCCATCAGGCGCGCGTGTTCACCGCCTACGAGTACCTGGAGCGGCGCTTCGACGCGCGGACGCGGGCGCTGACGAGCCTGCTGTTCCTCGTCTCGCGCGGCCTCGGGGCCGGCGTGATCATCGCCGCCCCCGCCGTCATCCTCTCGATCGTGCTCGGCTGGAGCCTGCCGCTGACGGTCCTCGCAATCGGCATCCCGACGACGCTCTACACCATGCTGGGGGGCGTGCAGGCGGTCACCTGGGCCGACGTCAAGCAGATGGTCGTCATCATGGTGGGCGTGACGGCGGCGGTGGCCGCCCTGATCCTAGGCCTGCCCGACGACGTCGGCCTCGAGCCGGTGCTGCACGTGGCGGGGGCCACCGATCGGCTGCAGGCGATCGACTTCACGTTCGACCTGAACGAGACCTACACGTTCTGGTCCGGCCTCATCGGCGGCCTCTTCCTGATGCTCGGCTACTTCGGCTGTGACCAGAGCCAGGTGCAGCGCTACCTGACCGCGAAGTCGGTCGACGCCGGAAGGCAGTCGCTGCTGATGAGCGCGTTCGCCAAGATCCCGCTGCAGGTGCTCATCCTCATGATGGGGGTGCTGGTCTTCTGCTTCTACCTCTTCACCGAGCCGCCGATGCTCTTCAACACGGCGCACGAGGGGGCGGTGGCGGAGGGCGGCCGGTCGGGCGAGTACGCGGCCCTCGAGGACGAATTCCGCTCCGCCCACGCCGGCCGGCGGGACGATGCGACGGCGATCGTCGAGGCGCGGGAGGCAGGCGACGCGGAGGCGCTGCGCTCGGCCAAGGCGGCGTTCGTCGAAAGCGATCGGCGCGTGGCGGACGTCCGGGCGCGGGCCCGGGACCTCGTGCGCGACGTGACCGGTGACGCCGAATACACCGACGTCAACTACGTCTTCCCGACGTTCATCACCACCGAGCTCCCCATCGGGCTCGTGGGCCTGCTCATCGCCGCCATCTTCGCGGCGGCGATGTCGAGCATCGCGGCCGAGCTGAACGCGCTGTCGGCGGCCTCCACCATCGACTTCTACCGGCGCCACTTCCGGCCCGGCGCGTCGGAGGCCCACTACCTCCGGGTATCGAAGATGGCCACCGGCTTCTGGGGCCTCTTCGCGGCGGTGACCGCCCTCTACGCCGCCAACCTCGGGTCGTTGATCGAGGTCGTCAACCGCTTCGGGTCCTTCTTCTACGGCTCGCTGCTCGGCGTCTTCGTGCTCGCGATCGGCATGCGGCGCGCGACGGCGGGGGGCGCGTTCTGGGGCCTGATCGGCGGGATGGCGTCGGTCGCCGCCGTGGCGACGCTCACCGACGTCTCCTTCATGTGGCACAACGTCGTCGGCGTCGTCGCCGTCTGCCTCATCGGCGGCCTGAGCACGCTGCGCCGGCGGCACGCAGCGGAGCGGGAAGGCGCCTGACCTGGACGCCGGCCGGGGTCGCATCGATCCCGGGGGCGGCGTGGGTGACCGACAATCCACTCGTGAGCGCGATCCTGCCGATCAACCTCGACGACCTGCTCCGCTGCCGAGGCGTGGAGTCGGAGCGGGTCGAGTTCAAGGCGTCGTGGGATCCGCACACCACCGGGGCTCGGATCGAGGTCGTGCAGTTCGCCGCGCAGCGCCGTGCCGCGTCGCCGTTCTGCGGCGCAGACTCCTGGCGGCGCTATCCGGGCTTTCGAGCGGAGGTCACGCGAATCGGTCTGCCAAGTCCACGCGCCGCCCGGAGCCGTCACCGTCCTCCGCTCCTGGGCGGTGCCGAAGCCAGCGGCCGAGCAGGCGCTCGATCTCCTCGTCGCTCGCTTCGGGATGCTGCCGGCGGAGATTCTGACGCTGCAGCGCGACGCCGGCGTCGAACAGATCGAGCGTCGTTCGAAACGCCTCGGCGACCGAGCCCGCGGACTTGCGAGCACCCATGCAGGCACTCTACGGCGCAACGACTCACCGGGCAAGCCCGCCGTGCCTGGGAGTCTGCGCCGCGGAGCGTGCAACCGAGGACTTCATGTGAGCGCAGACTCCCGACGCGCCCGCAAGGGCGCGCTACCGGGGATCGGCGCCCGCTTCAGAGCCAGGGGAGCACGCCGCTCCGTGCGCGGCGGCCAGGGCGAGCACCTGGTCCGGGTGGTCCGTGAATACGGCGTCGACGCCGGCGACGAGCAGGGCCTCGACCTCGGCGGCCAGCGAGTCGAACCCCGGAGCGAGCTGATCGGCGCGCAGCGTGTAGGCGTGCACGGCCAGGTCCCGTTCGTGCGCCCGCGCGACGATGGCGGGATCGCGATAAATGAGGATCGTCGGGGCGCCGATGGCGACCGCGTAGCCGGCGATCTCGTCCAGGCCGGCCGGTTCGAGCTGGGCCGGGGACGCGATGAGCTGCACGCGCGGCAGATCGGTCACGAGGGCGGCCAGGGCCGCGGCGTCGAACGACTGGATCAGGATCGGGAGGTCGTAGCCGGCTAGCGCGTCCAGCACGGTTTCGCCCAGGCCGGGCTGGATGTCAGGACTCTTGAGCTCCGGGTAGACGCCGGCCCGGCGCCCCGTGGTCCGATTCAGGCCCTCGACGAGGTCGAGCACCTCCGTCAGGCGCGGCACGCGGAACGTCGCGTGCGGGAAGCGGCCCGGCCGGCTCTCGACGACGCGCAGCCGCTCGAGCTCCGCGAAGGTGAAGTCGGCCGCGTAGTACCGCCCGTCGTCCCGCGCCCGATCCGGGTAGCGCCCGGCGACGTCGGTGGTCCGATCCAGCGTGACGTCGTGCAGGGCGATGGCGACGCCGTCCGCCGTCAGGACGACGTCCGGCTCGATCCACCCGGCCCCCTGGCCGTAGCCGAGCGCGTAGGCGGGGAGTGTGTGCTCGGGCAGGTACCCCGACGCGCCGCGGTGGGCGATGACCTCCAGGCACGCCGTGCTCGCGTCGCGCGCGGCCGGGCCGGGGGCGGCGGTCTGCCCGGCGGTGATCGCTGGCGCAAGCACGACGGTGGCGGCGGCGAGAGCGATTCGAAGAGGCGTCATCGTTCGGAACTCCCGTCTCGGCGGGTGCGCGCTCCGCCGCCGAAACCCGGCGTACAGGTACCGTACAACGATACGCGTTACGGGCACCGGGACTGGAGCCCGTCAGCCGCGGCGGCGCCCCGCCGCGGAAGTCCGTTCGAGCAGCTCCTGCAGGCGAGGCAGCGCCGGTTGGCCGAGACGAACGCGGATCTCGAAGCCGGCCGCGCGCACGAGACGCTCGACCAGGTCCGTCGAGGGCGTGCGGGCGCCGGATTCGATGCGGGCGATCGTCGACTGAGGGACGCCCGCCCGGCGTCCCAGCGCCGCCTGTGTGAGGCGCGCGCGCTTCCTCGCTTCGCGAACGAGACTCCGCAACACCTGCCGACCCTCATCCAAGGCTGGGTGGTGAGTAGCCCCGTCGCGGAAGCAGCAGCCGGAGGGCGTTCTGCCTCGTGACCAGCGCCGCGTCGTCGCTCCGCTCGAGGAACGGTCGGACGTCCGCGGCGGCACGGTCCCAGTCCAGCGCCTCCAGCTTCTCGGCGACGGCCGTCCGCCACGTCTCGGCGGTGAGCGCGGCATCGGTCCGGCCGGTCTGCCGGAGCGCCGCGTTCAGCAACGGCAGGTTGGGAGGCGGCCAGCCACGGTCTGCCAGGTACCAGACGAGATCGTACAGATCGCGGCCCTTCGTGTAGGGCCGCTCGAGGACGGCGTGCAACTTGCCGGCGAGGAGGGAGGCCCGGTCGTGGTGGAAGAGCCGGAGCGTTTCGTGGCGGCGCACCAGGGTGACGTCCGTCCCGGCGCCGGCCGGTGGATTCGTATCGACCTCGATCCGGATGGCGAGCACTTGCGTGGAGCGGGGCGAGAGGCCGACGGCATGGAGGACGCCCGCGAATCGCACGACGGCGCTGTGCACGGCGCGGCCGTCACGGATCCGGACGTCGACGTCGTAGCCTTCCGCGGCGAGTTCGGCGCGAGCCGCGCTCAGGCTGCCGCGCAGGCCGTAGCCGGGCGGTCGCCGCTCGAGGGCGAAGTCGAGATCCTCCGAGTATCGCGGCAACCCGAAGAGGAAGCGGAGACAGGTCCCGCCCTGGAACGCCAGGGCGGTCATCGCCCCGGCGCGTTGCAGCGAGCCCAGGATGCGGGCCTGCAGGTACTCCCGGGCGACGTTCCGCCCCCGCAACGGTTCGAGTCCGGCCACGAGGCGCTGGAGATGGTCCCTCACAGCGCCTCGTACCCCGGCGCGTCCCGCGCGAGACGGCGAATGCGGTCGGCGGCGCGGGCGAGCTTCGGCGTGGAGTACCTGGGGATCAGGGCATCGACGACGTCGAGCCGCAATGCGGTGAAGTCGAGCCGCAGCTCGCGGAGGTAGACCGTGTCGTCGCCGCCCGGCTGGAGGTGGACGATGTCGAGCAGCGCCTTCTCGGGACCGGCGACGAACGCGCGCTGGCCGCGGCCGAGATCCTCCCGGCGGTATCCCGCAAGCAGCGGCGGCTTCAGGTGGCGGAACGAGAACCGGCCGAGGGGCGTCTCGCGGATCCGCGGTCGTCCCGGCGTGACGCTGGTGACTTCCGCGACGTACTCCGGGATCGCACCGGCGTAGGCCAGCGCGGAGAGGCCGCTGACGAACGAGCCGGGAGACAGCCGGTTGGCCACCAGGAACGGGTGCGGCTCCTCCCGCCGCCAGGGCGGTGCAAGCGCGTACAGGCCGCGCCGAAGCTGCTGGACCCGGCCGGTGCGGCACCAGCGGGAGAGCTGGCGGCGGACGTCCGCCGGATCCACTGCCCCCGCCAGCAGCAGCCCCGTCTCGAAGACCGGCTCATCGCCGACGATCTCGACGAGATCGCGGAATTTCATGGACAGAACTTGCCAGAAGTGGCCATCTTGTAGCTTCAGCATGCCGCCTCCGGAGGCTTGAGGCAACCCCGCTGCTACTTCCGATCCTCGCGAGGAGCCCCGGGACCTTGATTCGGGGCGCCGATTCGCGGGCGGCGGGACGGCCCCCTGCTTCGACGAGTCCGGTTGCCGCGGATGCCCGACCCGGGTCCACCCGCGTGGCCAGGCGGATCTCGCGCCTCCGGTTGCGCCGCCGCTCGGCGATTCGATAAGATGAGATATCCGACCATTATGGTCGGCAATGGCTGGCGAACACGATCCGCGAACCGGCGGCGTTCCTCCGGGGACGAAGCCGGGCCCGCGTTCGGGCAGGAGCAGGCGGCATGGCGACCTCGACCGACAGCATCGAGCAGCTCGCGAACCAGGACTACAAGTACGGCTTCGTCACCGACATCGACGCCGAGGCGGTGCCGCCCGGCCTCGACGAGGGCATCATCCGCATCATCTCGGCCAAGAAGGGCGAGCCGGAGTGGCTGCTGGAGTGGCGCCTGAAGGCGTTCCGCGTCTGGCAGACGATGACCGAGCCGAAGTGGCACAACGTGCACTTCCCGCCGGTCGACTTCCAGGACATCATCTACTACTCGGCCCCGAAGCAGAAGCCGAAGCTGGAGAGCCTCGACGACCTCGACCCCGAGATCAAGGCGACCTTCGACAAGCTCGGGGTGCCGATCGAGGAGCAGAAGATGATGGCCGGCGTCGCGGTCGACGCGGTGTTCGACTCCGTCTCCGTGGCCACCACCTTCAAGGACAAGCTGGCCGAGCTGGGCATCGTCTTCTGCTCGTTCTCCGAGGCGGTGCGCGACCATCCGGACCTCGTGCGGAAGTACCTGGGGTCGGTGGTGCCGGCGTCGGACAACTTCTACGCCGCCCTCAACTCGGCCGTCTTCTCCGACGGCTCGTTCGCCTACATCCCGCGGGGCGTCAAGTGCCCGATGGAGCTCTCGACCTACTTCCGCATCAACGCGGCCCAGACGGGGCAGTTCGAGCGGACCCTGCTCGTGGCCGACGAGGGCGCCACCGTGAGCTACCTGGAGGGCTGCACGGCGCCGATGCGCGACGAGAACCAGCTCCACGCGGCGGTGGTCGAGCTCGTGGCCCTCGACGACGCCACCATCAAGTACTCGACCGTCCAGAACTGGTATCCCGGCGACAAGGACGGCAAGGGCGGCATCTACAACTTCGTGACCAAGCGCGGGAAGGCGCTCACGAACGCGAAGATCACGTGGACGCAGGTCGAGACCGGCTCGGCCATCACCTGGAAGTACCCGAGCTGCATCCTGCAGGGCGACAACTCGGTCGGCGAGTTCTACTCCGTCGCCGTCACCAACAACCGCCAGCAGGCCGACACGGGAACGAAGATGCTCCACCTCGGCCGCAACACGCGGAGCACCATCGTCTCCAAGGGGATCTCCGCCGGCCGGGGCCAGAACACCTACCGCGGCCTCGTGCGCATCGGCAAGAACGCCAAGGGGGCGAGGAACTTCTCGCAGTGCGACTCCCTGCTCATCGGCGACAAGTGCGGCGCGCACACCTTCCCCTACCTGGAGGTCCGCAACACGTCGTCGCAGGTCGAGCACGAGGCGTCGACGTCCAAGATCGGCGAGGACCAGATCTTCTACTGCCGCCAGCGCGGTCTTTCGACCGAGGACGCCGTCAACATGATCGTCAACGGCTTCTGCAAGGAGGTCTTCCGCGAGCTGCCGATGG
>JAPOVI010000091.1:0-2734 GCA_026708265.1 Acidobacteriota bacterium | reverse complement strand
TGAAGCGCCCCGTCAACGAGGGCTTCTCCGGGGGCGAGAAGAAGCGCAACGAGATCTTCCAGATGGCGGTCCTCGAGCCGCGGCTCGCCATCATGGACGAGACCGACTCGGGGCTCGACATCGACGCGCTCAGGACGGTGTCGGCCGGCGTGAACGCCATGCGCAGCCCGGAACGCGCCATCGTGGTCGTCACCCACTACCAGCGCCTCCTCAACTACATCGTTCCGGACTTCGTCCACGTGCTCTCGGACGGCCGCATCGTCCGCTCGGGCGGCAAGGAGCTGCCGCTGGAGCTCGAGGAGAAGGGCTTCGCCTGGCTCAAGGACGCCGAGCCGGTCGGCGCGTAGCGGGGTGCCGATGACGACGCTGGCTCCCGCCGACTGCTACGCGGACGCCTTCGAGGCGGTCCGCCGCACCGCTCCCGCCCCGCCCGCCGTTGCGGAGCTGCGGCGCCGCGCGTTCGAGCGCTTCACGGCGCTCGGGTTCCCGACCACCCGGGACGAGGCTTGGCGCTTCACGAACGTCGCCCCGATCGCCGGCACCGCGTTCGCGCTCGCCGCGCCGGCCGAGCGGGAGGCCGCGGTGGCCGACGTCGCGCCGCACGCCGCCACGGGCGTCGGCGCCGGGCAGACGCTGCTGTTCGTCAACGGGAGCTGCGTCGCGCCGGCCTCGGACCTCTCCGCGCTGCCGGCCGGCGTCGAGGTGACGAGCCTCGCCGACGTGCTGGCGGCGGACCCCGGCGGGGCGGCGCGCCGGGCGGTCGAATCGCACCTGGCGTCCGGCGCCGGCATCGAGAACGACGCGTTCACGGCGCTCAACACCGCGCTCCTGCGGGACGGCGCCGTCGTGCACGTGCCCGCGAACACCGTGGTCGAGGCGCCGCTCCAGTTGCTCTTCGTCACGTCGCCGGCGCCCGGCGGCGGTCCGGCGATGACCCATCCGCGCGTGCTGATCGTCGTCGGCGAGAACGCCCAGGTACGGCTGGTGGAGAGCTACGGGGGCGGCGGCGCATCCGCCTACCTGACCAACGCCGTGACGGAGGTGATCGCCGGGCCGGGTGCGGTCGTCGACCACTACAAGACCGTGCGCGAGAGCCCGGCGGGCTACCACATCGCGTCGATGCACGTCCGGCTCGGCCGCGCGGCCCGCTTCTCGTCGCACGCCGTCACCCTCGAGGGCGCCATCGTGCGCAACGACGTGCAGGCGCTCCTCGACGGCGAAGGGGGCGAGTGCACGCTCAACGGCCTCTACCTGGCGAACGGCCGCCGCCTGGTGGACAACCACACGACGATCCACCACGCGCAGCCGCACTGCTCGAGCCACGAGCTCTACAAGGGCATCCTGGACGGGGAGGCCCGGGCCGTCTTCAACGGCAAGATCATCGTCGCGATCGACGCCCAGAAGACGGACGCGAAGCAGTCCAACAAGGCGCTGCTGCTCTCCGAGGACGCGCAGATCAACACGAAGCCGGAGCTCGAGATCTTCGCCGACGACGTCAGGTGCACGCACGGCGCCACGGTGGGGCAGCTCGACGAGGACGCGCTCTTCTACCTGCGCGCGCGGGGGCTGGGGCTGGAGCAGGCGCGCAACGTCCTCATCCACGCCTTCGCCAGCGACCTGCTGAACCGGATCGCCATCGCGCCGATCCGCGAGCAGCTCGAGGATCTGCTGCTGGCGCAGTTGCCCGGGTCGGGCGGGGGGTCGTTCCATGTGGATGGGTGACGACGCAGACCGGCACCGGACGGCGTCGAGGTGCAGGCGATGAGCGCGGCAACCGACGTCGCCGCGGCACCGCCGGCGCTCGACGTCGAGCGCATCCGGCGAGACTTCCCGATCCTCTCGCGGATGGTCCGCGAGCACCGCCTCGTCTACCTCGACAACGCGGCCACCACGCAGAAGCCGCGGGCGGTGCTCGACACGCTGGCGCGCTACTACAGCGACGGCAACGCCAACATCCACCGGGGCGTCTACACGCTGAGCGGGGAGGCGACCGCGGCCTACGATGCGGCGCGCGTCAAGGTGCAGCGGTTCGTGAACGCGCGCGCGTCGCGCGAGATCGTCTTCACGCGCAACTCCACCGAGAGCATCAACCTGGTCGCCCAGAGCTTCGGCCGGCAGCAGGTAGGGCCGGGGGACGAGATCGTCATCACCCACATGGAGCACCACTCGAACATCGTGCCCTGGCAGCTCCTGTGCGAGCAGGTCGGGGCGCGGCTGCGCGTGGCGCCGATCGACGACAGCGGCACGCTGCAGCTCGACGAGCTGGAGCGGCTGATCGGGCCGCGCACGAAGCTCGTCTCGGTGGTGCACCTGTCGAACTCGCTCGGAACGATCAATCCCGTGCGCGAGATCGTCCGGATGGCGAAGCGCCGCGGCGTGCCGGTGCTGATCGACGGCTCGCAGGCGGTCTACCACATGCCGGTCGACGTCCAGGTCCTCGACTGCGACTTCTACGTCTTCACCGGTCACAAGCTGTACGGGCCGACCGGCATCGGCGTGCTCTACGGCCGCGAGGAGTGGCTGGAGCAGATGCCGCCGTATCAGGGCGGCGGCGACATGATCCGCTCCGTCACGTTCGAGAAGACGACCTACGCCGACCTGCCGCACAAGTTCGAGGCGGGCACGCCGCACATCGCCGGCGTGGTCGGCCTCGGCGCAGCCATCGACTACCTCGAAGGCGTCGGCTTCGAGGCCATCGCCCCGCACGAGGCGGACCTGCTGGCCTACGGCACGG
>JAPOVI010000389.1 GCA_026708265.1 Acidobacteriota bacterium | reverse complement strand
CGACCGGCCGTCGCCGCCGATCCCGCCCGCGGTCATCGCGCGCGATGCGCTTCGGCGCGCCACCATCCGGGCGGTGAAGCTGGCGACCGGCCTGCGCCTGGACGGGCGGCTCGACGAGCCGGTCTACGAGACCGTCCCCGCCATCGACGACTTCATCCAGCAGGAGCCGGACGAGGGCGCGCCGGGGAGCGAGCGCACGGAGGTCTGGATCCTGTTCGACGCGGATCACATCTACGTCGCGGGCCGGCTCTGGGACTCGGCGCCGCCCGACGCGTGGGTGGCGAACGAGATGCGGCGCGACACGAGCCAGCTCCGAGAGAACGACACGCTCTGGGTCGCCTTCGACACCTTCAACGATCGGCGCAACGGCGTCGCCTTCTACACCAACCCGCTGGGAGCCATCGGCGACTTCCAGATCACCAACGAGGGCAACCCCAACGGCGACTGGAATCCGGTCTGGGACGTGCGCACGGGGCGCTTCGAGGGCGGGTGGACGGTCGAGATGGAGATCCCCTTCAAGTCGCTCCGCTACCGGGCGGAGGCGACGCCGGTTTGGGGGGTCCAGATGCGCCGGCTGGTGCGCCGGAAGAACGAACGGACCTACCTCACCCCGGTGCCGATCTCGATCGGGCGCCGGGGCCTCTTCCGGGTATCCGACGCCGCGCAGCTCGTCGGCCTGGAGCTGCCGGCCGCCGGGCGGGCGCTCGACGTCAAGCCGTACGCCATCGGGGGGAGCACGACAGGCGGGGCCGGCGACGGTGCCTTCGACACCACGGGCGACGCCGACGGCGGCATCGACGTCAAGTACGGCGTGACTCGCAACCTCACCGCCGACTTCACCCTCAACACCGACTTCGCACAGGTCGAGGTGGACGAGCAGCAGGTCAACCTGACGCGGTTCAACCTGTTCTTCCCCGAGAAGCGCGAGTTCTTCCTGGAGGGGCGCGGTATCTTCGACTTCGCGCGCGGCGGGGGCCCGAGCATGCGTGACAGCGCGCTGCGCCGGATCGGCGGGGGCGGCCCCGGGCGCTCCGGCGGCGGGAACGCGCCGACGCTCTTCTACTCGCGGCGGATCGGCCTCGGGGAAAGCGGGCAGGTCGTGCCCATCCGGGGTGGCGGGCGCATCACGGGCAAGGTCGGCCCTTTCGACCTCGGCGCGTTGAGCATCCAGACCGGGGACGCTGCCGACCCCGGCGGGAGTGCGCCGGGCGGCACAACGCACGGCGCCAGCGCGGCGAACGGCGCTGCTCCCACGAACTTCACGGTCGTGCGCCTCAAGCGTGACGTCCTGCGCCGAAGCAGCGTCGGGGCGCTGTTCACGAACCGCTCCGTCTCGATCGCCGGGGACGGCGCCAACCGGGTGTTCGGGGCCGACGGAACGTTCTCGTTCTACGAGAACGTCAGCCTCGTCGGATACGTCGCGAGGACGGACACGCCCGGCTACGAGGACCGGGACCTCAGCTACCAGGGCCAGTTCACCTACGCCGGGGACCGCTACGGTCTCTCGGCCGAGCACCTGGTCGTGGAAGCCGACTTCCGGCCCGAGGTCGGCTTCGTCCGCCGCGACAACTTCCGGCGCTCCTACGCGACCGCCCGCTTCAGCCCCCGCCCGCGGTCGATCGACTCCGTGCGGCGCTTCCGGCTCGAGGCCAGCCTCGACTACATCGAGACCGCCGACACCGGAATCCTCGAGACCCGGGAAGCGCAGGTCGGCTTCTCCACCGAGTTCGAGTCGAGCGACCGCGTCGGAGTGACGGTGGTCGACAGCTACGAGTTCCTCCTCGAACCGTTCGCAGCCGGGCCGGACGTGACCCTCCCGGTGGGCGGCTACTCCTTCCGCGACGTCGAGACCAGCTACACGATCGGCGCGCAGCGCCGCCTGACCGGCATCCTCAGGGTGCGTGCGGGCCAGTACTTCAACGGCACGATCCGCTCGGTCGGCTTCAGCCGCGGCCGGCTGGCGCTCACGCCGGAGCTCGCCATCGAGCCGACCGTGTCCATCAACTGGATCGACATGCCGCAAGGGAGCTTCCGCAACGACCTGTACCTCTCGCGCATCACCTACACCTTCACGCCGCGCATGTTCTTCAGCGGTCTGCTGCAGTACGCCTCCGCGTCCAGGACCCTCAGCACCAACCTGCGGCTGCGCTGGGAGTACACCCCCGGCAGCGAGTTCTTCGTCGTCTACACCGAGGACCGCGACACCGACCCGCTGCGGCCCGACCGCTACACCATGCTCCGCAACCGCGGCCTCGCGGTGAAGGTCACGCGCCTGTTCCGCTTCTGAGTGGCTGCGGCCGTCCCGCCAAGAAGCGGCGGCCCGCCAGGGGAGCCCCATCGCGGGCCCGACAGGGGCAGCCCATCGCGGCCCAGCGCGGCGCAATCGCAGGGGCACCCTGGCGGTTGTCGGCTTCAACCGAGCGGCAGGCGTCCCACCAGGGAGCGGAGCCGGGAGGGCCGTCCATGCTGCCGTGCAGCTCGCGCCGCCACCCGCGGGGAGCGGAGCCGGGTACGATGGTCTGGAGGCAAGGCAAGCTCAATGCGTGCGCGCATCATCTGGCTCACGGCCGGCCTGACCAGCGTCGCGGCCGGCATCGGCCTGGTGCTGGCGGGCGCGGTCGAGGGCGGGATCGCGTTCGTCGTGCTCGGCGCCGGCCTCCTCGCGGGAGGCGGCTTCGTGCGGCCGAAACCATCCCCCGCTGACGCGGACGCGACGTACCCCGACGAACTGACTCGCCGCATCGCTGAGCTGCGGCACCTCGAAGAGCGGCTGCTGGAAGGCGGGGTATCCCCGGCAGAGCGCGCGTACCACGAGCTGCGGCTGGGACGCGACGCCGGCGACGACCCGCCGGCGCCGGCGAACCCGGACGACCTGAATGATGACGCGCGGCGCCTGGCGGAGCTCGCCTCCCGCCGCTGCGAGCGCGTCTGGGAGGGCATCCGCGAGCGTCGCTACGTGCGCAGCGAGGACGGAAGGGTCGCCGACCTGAACGGCGGCGCCATCTTCGCCGAGGTCCGCGAGATCGTGCAGGAGGTCGCCGGCCTTTACCACGCGCAGTCGGACAATGCCGTGCTCGAGGTCCGTACCGGCGACATCGCGTTGGCCGTCCGCTCCGCCATCGGCGACCTGCTCCACCTGGTGAGCCAGGTCCCCTACGTCGACCCGGCCGCCTGGTCGATCCGCTCCGTGGTCGAGCGGCTGGAGCAGGCGCAGAAGGGGCTCGAGCTGTACCGCAGAGTCTCGCCGTACCAGCCGTACCTGAACGCGGCCTCGGTGGCCGCCCGGCTGACCCTCGGCGCGAATCCCATCACGCTGGCCGCCTGGACCGTGGGGAGCCAGGTCGCCTGGCGCGCGGGCGAGAAGGTGGTCCGCTCGTACGCCGAGACCTGGCTCAAGGACCTGCTGGAGACCTCGGTCGCCCTCGTCTACGTCCACGTCGCGCGCACCTACGACCCGCGCCGCGCCTACCGCGGCGCGGAATGGGCCGCGCTCGTCGAGGCCCTGCGCATCCACGCCCGCGTTCCCGGGGCTGACCACAACCGCAAGCTCCTGCTCGACCGCATCCTGGGCGCGCAGATCCCGGACGAGTTCGCCAAGATGACGCTCCTCCGCGCCCTCGCCGCCGATCGCGCGCCCGACCCGCGCGCGGCCCCCGCCACCGACCTCGCGGCGCTGCGGCCGAACGAGCGCAAGGCGGTTGCCGAGCGGGTGTCCGACCTGCTCTCCGCCATGCAGGGATTGGATGCGCCGGAGGCAGCCGAGGCACTCGCCGAGCTGGAGCGCCGGCTGGAGTTTCCGATGGGGCTGGACCGGTCCAGCCCCGCCGATCGTCCTCCCGGCGTGTCGGCTGGCGGGCGGTTCGCGCGTTTCGTGACCCGCGCCCGGGACCGCTTGGGATTCCGGCGCGACCAGGCTCCCGACGCGACCACCGCCTCGAACCGACGACCGATCTTCGACCGCGTCTTCCGACGCCGCGGCCGGCGAGCGATGGAGCGCAGGCGTGAACCCTAGAGCATTCCGTGCGGTCCGCAGGGTGCTTGGAGTAGGCTTCCGCGGACGGCAGGGCGGATCCCGCCGAGTGACGAGCACGACATTGGTGGAAATGCGGTGGCCTTGATGCGGATCGAACCAGAGATCAGCGGCGTGGGGGTCGTGCTCCTCGGCGACTTCAACCCGGCGATCTTCACGCCGGCATGGTTTGCGATGCACCGCCTGTTGCCGCGGGCAACCGTCGACAGCGCCAACCTGGAAGTCGCCCATCGGCAGTTGACGGCCTTTTCCGCGGATTGGCTCCACCTCCAGGTCACCACCGATCGATTCACGACGGACACCGCACAAGCTCCGCACGTTCGTGTGCGCGACCTCGTTGTGCGAGTGTTCAGGGAACACTTGCACCATACGCCGGTCAGGGCGATGGGCATCAATCGCAAGGTGCACTTTCGAGTCGGGAGCTTGACCGAGCGAGACCGGATCGGCAACGCTCTGGCCCCGGTAGGACCGTGGGGACGCTGGCGGAAGGAACTGGAACTCGACGGAAAGCACGGTGGCATGACGTCGCTGCGGATGTCACAACTCCGTCCGGAGGATAGGACTCCGGGCGGATCGGTCAACATAACGGTTGAACCGTCCAAGCGCATCGCGGATGCCTCGGGTGTGTTTGTCGAGGTCAACGACCACTACGCCGCCGCTGAGACCGCCTCCGTCGGCGCCGCGGAGTTGATGCGTGTCCTGGATGAGAGCTTCGAGGACTCCATCAGGCGCAGCGATGGAATCATCGACCACGTCATGTCCTTGGCGACGGAATCGGAGGAGTCTTGACGTTCACCGCGCAAACGGGCCAGTCCCAGACTGTGGGCGGCGTCGATGCAGGCTCTCGGGTTGATACGCCCGAAACAGACATCGCTCCGGCATTCGTGCGAAGAGCGAACGAGGCGGTAAGCTGGGCATTGACATCGTCCGACGACGCGGAAGCAAGCCGCACACTCGGGCGAGATGCGCCGCCGGAGGCGCCGACCCGTCTCGCCGATCGCACCGGCAACCACGCCAGCGTTGCTCCGGTCTTCAACCTACCGGCAAGGCCCTCACCAGAATCGCCAAGGTCGACCCTTCACGCCCTCCAGGAATGGGAGGGCTACGTGGTCGAGATCCTCACAGATGAACTCGTGGTACGACTGGTTGATCTGACGGCCGGTTCGACCCATGAGGAGGAAGAAGCGACCATACCGTTGGCTGAGATCGCAGAGGGTGACGCCGCGGCCATGCGCGTAGGCAGCATCTTCCGTTGGGTAATCGGGTACGAGCGCTCTCCGGCTGGGACGAAGAAGCGGGTGTCCCAGATCGTGTTCCGCGACCTTCCCAGGATGACGGAACAGGACTTCCAGGAGGGCAAGAAGTGGGCTCGTGAAACGATGCGAGCGTTCGATCGGTGACGGCTCTGGGCACGCCCCCGGAGGACGATGAGTTCGAGCTCACGCTCCTCGGTCCCGGTTATGGCGAGAGCATCGTTCTGCACGTCGGCGACGGAGCCTGGATCCTGGTGGACTCGTGCGGCCGCGCCGATGCGCCAGCAGCCTTGGCGTACCTGCGGGCGCTCGGCCTCAATCCGGCGAGCGTTGTCGTACTGATTGTGGCCACGCATTGGCACGATGATCACATTCGCGGCATCGCGCAAATGGTCGAGGTGTGTACCAATGCCGCTTTCTGCTGCTCCAGCGTGCTCTGCCAAGAGGAGTTTCTGACTGCAGTCCGTGCTCTTGATCGACGTCACTTCGCATCCTTCGGTTCCGGCCTACGTGAGATCCACGGCACTTTCTCGCGCCTCCGGGCAGCCGGTGTCCACCCAGTCTGGGCCCTCGCCAACCGACCGATTCTCTCCGAGGATCGATGCCAAGTCTGGTCGCTCGCACCCGCAGATGAAGCGTTCTCGAGCTTCCTCAGAGCTCTGGGCCGTCTGTTGCCTCCGGCGGGGCAGGCTGAAACGAGGGTCCCAAGCCTGTCCCCCAACGACGCCGCCGTCGTGCTGTGGGTCACCGTGGGTGACATCGCTGTTCTGCTGGGGTCCGATCTTGAGCGGCGCCGCTGGTCGACAATCGTTCAGGATGCAGCGCGGCCCGCCGGCGAGGCATCGGCCTTCAAGGTGCCGCACCACGGCTCCGAGAGCGCTCACGAGCCGCGCGTGTGGGAGAGCCTGCTGGAGCCGGAACCAGTCGCCGTCATCACCCCGTGGAGGCGAGGTCGACGCGTTGTGCCGAACCGCCAGGACGGACGCAGAATCCTGGACCTGACGGCGAACGCTTACGTCAGCGCAACCGTCGATTCGACCACCCCCGTACGCCGGCGGGTTCGCATGGTCGAGCGCATGGTCCGCGAATCCGGCATCAGGATCCGGCGGGCGCCGACGCCAGACGCCGTACGGCTTCGCCGACGGATCGCGGCAGGCGATTCGTGGGAAGTCGAGCGGTTCGGTTCCGCCTGCCACCTCAGGGACTTCGCCGTCTGACTCCAGACCATACGCGAGCGATGATCCGAGTCCTTGTCCTCGCTGGCTTGGCGGTGGCGGCCGGCGCGGCCGCAATATGGAGACGCTACACCAGCGAATCCGCACCGGCAACGGATTGGGAGGGCGGCAGCTCCTCGCATTCCGAGTTGGGCCAGTCCGAGCCCGTCCAGCGAGTTGAAGGCAACAAAAGGAGGGGAATCTACGCTTGGTACGCCGACCGAGACGGCCAGTCCGTCTTGAACATGGCCGGGCTCAAGGTTCGGAGCGACGGGTTGGTTTATGTCGGATCAGCGACAGAGAGCTTCGACTACCGCATCGTGCGTTGTCACCTCCAGGGAACCGTGCGCAACCATCCACGGGGCGTACGCGGCTACGGGAGTACGCTTCGTCACTCGCTGGCGGGCGTACTGTTCAAGACGACGGGGCGCGCGAGTGAGCAGCAGGTAACGCACTTCATGGACGCGCACCTTCAGGTAGCCCTGAAGGCGATGAATGCTAGCGCAGAGAGCATTCATCGCGAAGAATCGAAACTGATACAGAGGTACGAACCTGCCTTGAACATCAAGGGTCTGGGTAGCGACAACGTCGAGTCACTTCGCAGGATGCGACATGTCGTGAAGCAGTCCGTTCCAGCTCTATTCGACGGCGAAGGCGGGTAGGCGGACCATCGTCGCCGATGGGCAAGGGAAGGCGGGCAGCCGGGGAGCAACGCCTCCCCCGGCCGCCCGAAACCAAGGCTCGCCGGCAGTAGCGAGCGCACCCTCCTACGACAGGCCCGTCAACTCCTGCAACGTTCCCGTGCTGTCGCCGAAGCGCTCCATCGGGACGCCGAGCATCTGCAGCATGGTGAGCTGCAGGTTGGTCATCGGGTTGGCGTCCGCCGGGTAGACCAGGTGGCGGTCGCCCTTGATCTGGCCGCCGCCGTGGCCGACCAGCAGGAGCGGGACGTTGTTGTACACGTGCGCGTCGCCGTCGCGGAGCGCCGCGCCGTAGAGCAGCATCACGTTGTCGATCAGCGAGCCGTCGCCGTCGGGCGTGGCGGCCATCCTGGCCACGAACTCGCTGAAGAGCTGCACGTGGTACTGGTTGATCTTCGTCACCTTCTCGATCTTCTCCACGTCGCCGCGGTGGTGCGTCAGCGGATGGTGCGGATCCGGGACGCCGATCTGCGGATAGGTGGTGCCGCTCTGCTCGCGGCCGATCATGTAGGTGAAGACCCGCGTGACGTCGGTCTGGTAGGCCAGCAGCAGCAGGTCGTACATCAGCCGCGCGTGATCGTCGAACGAGACGGGGATGCCGGCGGGTGATTCGAGCAGCGGCAGCTCCCGGTCGGCTTGCCGCTCGGCGATCTCGATGCGCCGCTCGATCTCGCGGACCGCGTCGAGGTAGTTGTCGAGCTTGCGCCGGTCCTCACCGTCCAGGTCGCCCCGGAGGCTCGCCACCTTGTCCATCACCGCGTCGAGGATGCTGCGCTGCTGCTGCGCGCGCGCCAGCCGCACCCCGGCATCCGTGCTCCCGGCATCGCCGAAGAGCCGCTCGAACACCATGCGCGGGTTGGTCTCGCGCGGCATCGGCGTCGACCGGTCGTGCCACGAGATGTTGAGGTAGGCGCAACTGTAGCCGCTGTCGCAGGTGCTGACGCCGTTGAACGTGTCGGCGCCCTCGAGCGACAGCTCCAGCGACGGGAGGCGCGTCTCGCTGCCGACGGTCTGCGCCGCGTACTGGTCCATCGAGGTGCCGAGGTCGAGCTCCGAGCCCTGCGTCTGTTCGGCGTGGATGCCGGTCAGGAACGCCGCCGCGGGTCGCGAGTGCGAACCGAGCGCCTCGCCCGGGCGCGCGAAGGCGGCCCGGTTATCGAGGTTGGTGAGGATCGTCAGGTGCTTCCGGACCGGCTCCATCGGCCGCAGGAGCCGCGGCAGCTCGAACCCCGCCTCGTCGGTCGCGGGCGTCCAGTTGCCGTTCCGCGTGATGATGCCGTTGGGCACGTACACCACGCCGAGCCGCTTCGCGGGACGGGCCGCCGTCCGGGTGAGGGCCGTCAGCGCCGGCACCATCCCGTCGAGGAGCGGCAACGCCAACGCCGTGCCGACGCCGCGCAGCACCGTGCGACGCGGGATGGCCTTCTTCGTGACGATCATGATCCCACCCTCCTCAACTGAAACGGTGCGCTCTCGACGACGCCCTGCACCAGCGCCGACCAGCGGTAGTCGCTCTCCTCGGCGTTCCGCACGATACGGCGGACCACCGGCCTATCGTAATACTCCAGCCGCCTCCCGAGCGCGTAGGTCAGCAACTTCTCGGCCACCGTCCGGACGAACTGCTGCCGCCGGTCGAGCAGCAGCTCCCGGAGGCCGGCCGGACCCTCGAAGCGGTGGCCGTCGGGCGTCACGCCGGAAGCGTCGATGACGGGGCCTCGCTGGCCCGGCATCCGCGGGTCGTCGGTGGTGCGCCAGCGCCCGATGGCGTCGAAGTTGTCGAGCGAGAACCCGAGCGGATCCGTCAGGCGGTGGCAGACGGCGCAGCTCGGATTGGCGCGGTGCGCCTCCATCCGCTCGCGCTGCGATCTCGGCGCGTCGCCGTCCCCTCCGCTCTCGTCGAGCGGGGGGACGTTGGCCGGCGGCGCCGGGGGCGGCGCCCCGAGCACCCGCTCGAGCAGCCACTTGCCGCGGTTCACCACCGACGTGCGGGTGGAGTACGACGTCAACGTCAGGATGCTCCCCTTGCCGATCAGGCCCGCCCGGCGCTCGTCGGGGAGCGTCACCCGCCGGAAGTGGTTGCCGTAGACGTCCGGAATGCCGTAGTGGCGGGCGAGCCGCTCGTTCACGAAGGTGTAGTCCGCCTGCAGGAGATCGAGCGCGCTCCGGTCCTCCCGGAGCTGGCTGGCGAGGAAGAGCTCCGTCTCGCGCTGCATGGCGTCGCGCAGGTTCTCGTCGAACGCCGGGAAGATGGTCGGGTCGGGCGCGACGTTGCGGATCTTGTGCAGCTCCAGCCAGAGGTCGAAGAAGTTGCGCGAGAGGCGCTCCGAGCGGGGGTCGGCCAGCATCCGCCGCACCTGCCGCTCCAGCCCCGCCGGGTTCGTGAGCGCGCCGCGCTCCGCCGCCGCGAGCAGCGCGTCGTCCGGAACGCTGTTCCAGAGGAAGAACGAGAGCCGCGACGCCAGCTCCAGGTCGTCCATGCGGTAGACGACGGCGCCGCCGTCCGCCGGCGGGCGCGGCACGCGGAACAGGAACTCCGGATCGACGAGGACGCGCTCCAGGACGGTCTGGACCCCGGCGTCGAAGTCGCCCCGCCGGCGGCCCGACTCGAAGAATCCGAGCAGGTGCTCCACGTCCGCCGCGGTCACCGGGCGCCGGTAGGCGCGCCGCGCGAGCGTGGTGATGATCTCCCTCGCGCAGCGTTCCTCCCCGTCGCCGTCCGCGGGCGAGCAGACGAAGATCCGCTGGCGGCTCGCGACCTCGGTTGGGGTCATCCCGTCGAACGGCCCGCCGATGACGACGTTCCCGACGGCGGGGTTGCCGCCCATCTCCTCGTCGGTGCTGTAGCCGAACGTCGACATGTCGACCGGCGGCTGCAGCACGCCTTCCTCGAGGGCGGGATTGCGGACGAACGCCACGCCGACGGTGCGGAGGCCCGCCGGCACCTGCACGCGCACCTCGAAGTCGTCGTCGGCGTGGTTCGCGTACCACTCCCACTCCGCCCCGCCCATGCCGGAGCTGCCGCAGAAGCTCGCGATGCAGCGCTCGGCGTCCGCGCCCAGGCCCCCGCCGGCCACGAACGTGGCTACGCGGACGCCGTCCACGCGCACGTCGAGCGGGTGCGCGGTGTTGCCGATGCCGCGGATGTAGTTGTAGAAGTTCCGCCGCAGCCCCACCCGGATGCTGTACTCCCCGTCGAGCGGGAAGTAGTGAGGCACCGCGATGCCGCCGCGGGTGCCGAACGGCAGCTCGTCGCTGGTGTGGTCGTCCTGGATCTCGCGGTCGGGCACGCGGTAGGTGTCGAAGCGGGGCCGCAGCGTGGAGTCGCCGATGGCGAGCTGGCTCACCTGGCGCGCCGCGTAGAGATAGCGCTCCATCAGCGTCGGCGAGACGGAGAGCACGTCGGCGATGTTGTCGAACCCCTCGTCCTCGTCGTCCGGCGGCAACAGCGCCTCGGGGTCGATCTCGATCCCGAGCAGGTCGCGGATGGCGTTGCCGTACTGCACGCGGTTCAGGCGATGGACGGTCGTGCGGCCGGGGTTCGGATCGTCGGCCGCGGCGCGGTCGAGCTCAGCCTCGAGCCAGCCGGCGACGGCGTCGTAGGTGTCGGCGTCGGGGCGCGGCCGCCCGGCCGGCGGCATCATCCCGGCCCGCAGCTTGAGCGCCACCTGCTCCCACTCCGCGGGGTGCCTCCCCACGTCCGCCACATCGAGCCCCTGCAGAGAGACCGGGACGAGGCCCGCCGCCTGTCCCCGATCGGTGTGGCAGGTGAGGCAGTAGCGATCCAGCGTCGCGCGCACGGACTCTGCTGAGCCCGCGGCAGCGCTCGACGCCGCGGCCGCCAGGCAGAGGCCCGCGGCTGCTGCGATCCCGACCCCGCGACCGATCGACCGGACGGTGGGGAGTCGGGCCGGCTTCGTGGTCACGCCCGCTCGCTGCTGGAGCATCTCGTCACCCTCTCTCGGTCGTTCGCCCGTCAGCCCGCGCAGCGGACGAGTTGCCCACCCTCGTGGCACATCATCTGCCGCGGCGTCCGCGCCGCCTCGTTCGCCGCGTCGAGGTCGCCGCCGTGGTCGACGAGGAGCTCGACCACCGCGGGCCACGCCTTGTAGACGGCGGAGTGCAGCGCGGTGTCACCCGCCTCGTTCCGGACGCTCACGTCCGCGCCGAGATCGAGCGCGAACCGCGTCGCGGCCAGGTTGGGCCGCTCGTCGGCGTGCAGCGCCTCGGCCACCTCGGGCGGGACCCGCCGGTTGTGCCGGTCGATCTCGCCGTTGCTCCAGCGGGCCCCGGCCGCCATCATCAGCGGCGTCGTGCCGTCCCACAGCGGCAGGAAGGGATCCGCGCCGGCCTCGGCCAGGACGCGCATGATGCCGACGTCGGCGTACTTGGCGGCCAGCAGGAAGGGTGTCGCGCCCGCCAGGGATCCCGGCAGCACCCACCAGTGGGTCGCGCGCGGCACCCGGCTCCCCCGCGTGAGGCGGATGTCGGGGTCGGCGCCGTGCGCGAGGAGCGTCCGCACCAGCCGCGTGTCGGCGCGCAGCACCGCGGTATGGAGCGCCGCGTAGCCGGCGCCGGCCGCGTTCGGGTCGGCGCCCCGGCGCAGCAGGAACGCGGCCAGCTCGTCGTGGCCGCTGAAGCTGGCGACGACCAGTGCCGACGCACCGTCGGGGGCCGTCTCGTTCACGTCCGCCCCCGCGTCTAGCAGCAACCGGGCGCTCTCGACGCTTCCCTGTCGGGCGGCGAACAGCAGCGGCGTGAAGCCCCCCAGCGGCAGATCTGCCGCCCCGTCGGCGCCGCCGCCCCCCAGACTGACGAGGAGCGATCGGCTTTCGGAGCGCGCGCCGACGTCGGCGCGGTGCGCCAGAAGCAAGCGCACGACATCGGGATGCCCCTGCGCCGCCGCCCACATCAGCGCCGTCTGCCCCCGCGACGCCTCCCGCGCGTTGACGGCGCCATGGCCCGCGGCAAGCATCGCCGCCACCCCGTCCGCGCTCCCGGTTCGAGCGCAGGTCATGAGCGCCGTCTCGCCCATCGAGGTGGCTGCGTCCGGGTCCGCGCCCGCGGCGAGCAACCGCTCTATCAACGAGCCGTTGCGGTTGATGCAGGCGAGCGCGAGGGGCGTGACGCCGTAGTCGTTCGCAGCGTCGACCGCGGCGCCCGCGCCCAGCAGGAGCTCGACCGCCTCGGCATCGTCCCAGCGAACGGCCCAGTGGAGCGGCGTCGCGCCGTCGCCTTCGGGCGCGCTGGGGTCGGCGCCCTGATCGAGCAGGGTCCGCAGCGCCGCGTAGTCGCGGCCGCGGACGGCCTCTTTCAGCGGTCCGTCGGCTGCTTCGGCGACGACTGCCACCCCCGACAGGCACGCGGCCACCGACGCGACGAGCGCCCCGCGAACCGCGCTGCGCATGCACCCTCCTTCCGCAACCGCCGCGACTTCCGGCTCGTGCCTCCGCGGACGTCAGCGGACCGTGTAGGTCCGGCTGTAGCCGTTGCGGCCGTTCGTCATCGTGAACGTCCCGTCCGGCGAGACCGACGCCCGCAGCCAGTGGCCCTGACAGTCGTCGGTGTCCTCGAAGTTGGCGATCATGTCGTCTTCGGTGTTGTGGCCCTCGGCCTCGAGCGCGAGGTGCGTCTGCCAGATGCCCTCGATGTCCGGGACGGCGGTGATCCGGTCGTACATGTGGGGGGCGGTGATCCCCTTGCGCGGCCCGTTGTTCACCACCACCACCTGCGGCCGCATGGCGTAGAGATGCGCGGGCGCACCCGCGCCGTCGAACGCGCCGTGGCGGCTCGTCTGGTAGAGCGAGACCGTCCCGAGGCGGTTGACCGGGCAGGAGAGCTTCATCTCCATATCCCAGTCGAGGTCGCCGAGGTCGACGAACGTGAAGCCCGCGAAGGTGAACAGTGCGCCCAGCGTCCGCTGGTTCTCGGCCGAAGCGGGCGGCCGGCGTTCGGCGTCGGCGCAGAACGGGTTGGGGCCGCCGTCGTTGATGGTCTCCTGGATGAGCTCCATGTTCGAGGAGATCATCAGCACGTCCACATCGCCGAGCGACATCCGATCGCCCGCCGCCGCGACCCACCGCGCGTCGCCGGCGACCTCCAGGTAGAGGTCGCGCCACACCTGGTTCCGCTCCTCGGTCTCGCCGCCGTGGTCGAGGTAGTGGTCGATCGGCACCAGCTCGGCCAGCTCGCGCAGGCTGCCCACGTGGTCGGTGTGGAAGTGGGTGATGAGCATGTAGTCGAGCTTCTCGAGGCCCGCCTCCTCCATCACCGCCGCGATTCGACGCGCGTCCCGGCCCTCCGGCCGCGGCCACCCGACGTCGAGGAGCATCGACTCGCCGGTCGGGGCGATGACGAGCGTCGCGCCGCCTCCCTCGACGTCGACCCAGTAGATGTCCATGGTGCCGGCGCCGGACTGGGCGGACGCGCCGGTGGCGACAGCGAGCAGGACGGCCAGCAGCGGGAGAATCCGCCGGGCGGCAACGATGCACATGTCAGACCCTCCTGGCGCGCTGATCGGTCGGCAGCGTCGACGCCGGACGCCGCCAACAGGCGCAGCCGGCGTAGCGGCAACGCGCCGGCGACGGGCGAAGCACCCGCATTGTATCCAGCGGGGCACGCGGGCGAAACCGGAAACAGGCCTCGCACACGGGCGCCGCGTCGACGGCGGCCCCGACATCCGTGCGGGCCGGCCCTCCGCGCCGGGTCCGGGCATGCGGCCCGGCATGCCCGTGGCTCGCGCGCGCCGGAAGCGCAGGTGTTGCGCGTCAGGGCCGGGCGCCGGGCGCATCGTCGATCTCCTGCACGATGGCGGCGGCGGCCCCGGCCCGGTCCGACGCGTTCAGCACGGGGCGCCCGACTACGAGATAGTCGGCCCCGGCGGCGATGGCGGCCGCCGGCGAGGTGCTCCGCCTGTGGTCGTCGGTCCCCGCCCCCGCGGGCCGGATGCCGGGGCTGACGATCCAGACGCGCGGCGTCCCGTCCTTCGGCCAGCGCCCGCGACAGAGCGCGATGGCGTCGCCGGAGGCGATCACCCCGTCGCAGCCGATTGCGATCGCCGACTCCGCGCGCCCCAGGATCCATTGGTCGAGCGTCATGCCGCGCGCCGCCTCCGCGGGCGCGACGGCCGCGAGGTCGCCGGCGTCGAGGCTGGAGACGAACGGGACGGTCAGCAGGTAGGGCGTCTCCCGCGAGCCACGGGCCGCCTTCGCCGCGGCGACGTCCCGGCCCTGCAGGCTCTCGTGCAGCGTCAGGAAGCGGACGGCCGGGTCGTCCGCGAGGTCGCCCACGACGCTGGCCACCGTGTTCCCGATGTCCGGCACCTTGAGGTCGACGAAGACGGTCCGGGGGCCGGCGGTGATCTCCCTCCAGAGGCGGTCGAGGCCTCCCGCGCGCAGCCCGGCCATCAGCAGCCGCCACCCGACCTTGAACGCGCGCACGTCTACCAGCTCGTCGACGATCCGCAACGCGTCGTCGACGCTGCCGACGTCGAGCGCGACGATCAATCGATCGCGACCGGTCAAGCCCCCCTCACCTCCTGCTGCGCTGCAGACGAGGGTCGACCGTATCCCATCTCCGCGATGCAGGCCAGCACGGGCGCCGCGACGAGGGCGCGCGAGCGCGATACGATGGCAGGTAGCAGGCCGCGCCCCGGCGCCGCTCGATCACGCCGATCGCAAAGGAGACGTCATGCGCAGCAACTGCCGTCGACATCGGCTGGCGGCCATCCTCCTTCTCGTCTTCGTCGCCGTTGGCGTCGGACCGGCGGCGGGCGGCGCCCAGGAGCGGAGCATCGAACCGGTCACGGACGCGATGCTGCAGGACCCCGACCCGGCCGACTGGCTGAACTGGCGCCGCACGCTCGACGGCTGGGGTTACAGCCCGCTCGACCAGATCGACCGCGACAATGTCCACCAGTTGCAGCTCGTCTGGGCGTGGCCGCTCGCGGCCGGCTTCGGGCAGCCGACCCCGCTCGTGCGGGCCGGCGTGATGTACATCCCGAACCCGGGCAACCGCGTGCAGGCGGTCGACGCCGCGACCGGCGAGCGCCTCTGGGAGTACGAGCCGCCGGCGACCGAGGTGACGGATGCCGACGGCACGCGGCGCCCGGCTCGGGGCAGCCGCTCGATCGCGCTCTACGGCGACAAGGTCTACCTCAACACGACCGAGGCGCACATCGTGGCGCTGGACGCGCGCACGGGCGAGGTGGCGTGGGACCACACCGTCGCCGACCACGCGCTCGGCTACCGCTACTCCAGCGGCCCGATCGTGGTGGGGGGCAAGATCGTGGCCGGGATGACCGGCTGCGAGAACTACAAGAACGACGTCTGCTTCATCTCGGCCCACGATCCGGACACCGGGGAAGAGGTGTGGCGCACGTCGACCGTCGCGGGCCCCGGCGAACCGGGCGGCGACACCTGGAGCGATCTTCCGCTCGCCTTCCGCGCCGGCTCCGACTCGTGGATCCCGGGCAGTTACGACCCGGCCACGAACCTGACCTACTGGTCGACCGCGCAGGCCAAGCCCTGGGCCCGCATCTCGCGCAACACGGACGGAGACGCCCTCTACACGAACAGCGTCCTGGCCCTCGACGGGGACACGGGCGAGCTGGCCTGGTACTTCCAGTTCGTCCCCGGCGAGACGCTCGACCTCGACGAGGTGTTCGAGAGCGTGCTCATCGACCACAACGGGCGGCGCTCGCTCTTCAAGATGGGCAAGCACGGCATCCTGTGGGAGCTCGACCGCGACACCGGCGCGTTCGTCGCCGCACACGACCTCGGCTATCAGAACGCCATCGACGTCGACCCCCAGACCGGCGCGGTGACCTACCGGCCGGGGATGATCCCGGTAGCCGGCGTCGAGATCGACTTCTGCCCCGACCTGCTCGGCGTGCGCAACTGGCGAGCGAGCGCCTATCACCCGGAGACCGGCGCGCTCTACATCCCGATCCACCCGACCTGCGTCACCGGCGTGTTCACGGAGCTGCCGCAGGAGATCGGGAACCGCTACTACCGCAACCGGGGGTTCATGCAGCGCG